>JALOSF010000010.1 GCA_025458525.1 Cypionkella sp.
TTCCAATTGGGCCAATATATCTTTCATGGCAGCGCCTCCCCCCGTGAGATCCCGCAAAGATGTGCCGCAGAATAGGCAGCAATGCAGGTGCAGCAAAGGAGATTCCCGAATATTTGCATAATTATCGCCAAGATGATGATGCAAAATGCAAATATGCGAATTCAGCCGGTGCCTGGCCGTCAGCCGAACAGCATCCGGGCCGCCATGATGACCAGAAGCGCAAGCACCAGGTTCTCGAAGACGTGCTGCGGCAATCGGTCGGCAAAACGGTTGCCCGCCCGCATGCCCAGCAGAATGGGTGCAAGGGCCAGAAGGCTTGCCACGGCGATTTCGGGTGTAAAGAGGCGCAGCGCCACCAGCGAGACGATATGCACGACCGAAAACACCAAAAACAGCAAGGCCACAGTGCCCACAAAGGACGGGCGCGGCAGCTTTACCGAATTGAGAAAGCCAAGCGTCGCGGGCGCCGAAAGCCCGGTCGCCCCTTGCAAGACACCGGCCACCGCGCCTGCCGGCAGCGCCACCCTGTTGGCAAGACCGGGGGACAGGGCCCAGCTTGGCTTGGCCAGCCGGAACACGACATAAAGCAGGATGGCACAGGCCACGAGCAGGTCCAGCCCGCGCGTGGACAGGCTGGTCAAGACCGCGGTCCCGATCAGCACGCCAAGCCCGCCGCCGATCAGATAGGGCAAAAGGAAGCCGCGCGCGGGCAAGGCTGCGCGAAACTTTACCGACTGGCCGATATTGGTCAGCGCATTCGGCACCAGCATGATCATCACGGCGGTCGGCAAATCCACGATGGCGGCCATGACCGGAATGGCCACGATCGGCGCCCCGGCGCCGGTGACGCCCTTGACCACACCGCCCAGAAACAGGCTCAGCACGACAAGGGCAATCTGGGCAAAGGTCAGGTCGGACAGGATTTCCGGCATGTCAGGCGCCCAAGCCCCCGATGCAGACATATTTGGTTTCGAGATAATCCTCGACCCCTTCGCGGCCGCCCTCGCGCCCGCTGCCCGATTCCTTGACCCCACCAAAAGGCGCGACTTCGGTCGTCACGACGCCCTCGTTCACGCCAACGATCCCGCAGTCGAGCGCTTGCGACATGCGAAAGGCGCGGCCAAGATCGCGCGTATAGACATATCCGGCCAGCCCTGCGCGCACGTCATTGGCGCGGGCCACCACCTCGGCCTCGGTTGCAAAGCGCATCACGGGGGCGACGGGGCCGAAAATCTCGTGCCGCGCGCAAAGCATCGTGTCCGTGACATCCGACAGCACGGTCGGCGCGAAGAAATGACCCGGCCGATCAAGCGCCGCGCCGCCCGTCAGCACCGTTGCACCATGCGCGCGGGCATCCTGCACACAGGCCGCCACCTTTTCCACGGCGGCGCGGTCGATCAGCGGGCCGATCTCCACGCCCGGCGCGGTGCCGGGGCCAAGGCGCAGCGCCTGCACCGCCGCCACGAAACGGCTCAGGAAGGCGTCATGGATGCCGTCTTGCACATAGATGCGATTGGCGCAGACACAGGTCTGTCCCGCATTGCGGAACTTGGCAGCGATGGCACCGGCAACGGCCGATTCCAGATCGGCATCGTCGAACACGATAAAGGGCGCATTGCCACCCAGTTCCATCGACAGCTTCTTCACCGTCGCCGCCGATTGCGCGATCAGGATTTTTCCAACCGCCGTTGACCCGGTAAAGGTGATCTTGCGCACATCCTCATGCGCCATGAGCGCACCGCCAAGAGTGGCACCATCCCCGGTCAGGATGTTGACGACCCCCGGGGGCAGGCCCGCCGCGTCGCACAGCGCGCCCCAGGCCAGACCGGAAAACGGGGTTTGCGGCGCCGGTTTGGCGATGACGGTGCAGCCCGCCGCAAGGGCTGGTGCGATCTTGCGCGCCAGCATCGAGGAGGGAAAATTCCACGGGGTGATGGCCGCGACAACCCCGACCGGCTGGCGCAGGGTCATCAGGTGCCGCCCGCGCCAGGCCGAGGCGATCCCCTCGCCCGCGATGCGGCGCGCCTCCTCGGCATACCAGCGGACATAGGCCGCGCTCATGCCGATTTCGGCCTTGGCCTCGTCCAGGGGTTTGCCCTGCTCCTCGGTCACAAGCGCGGCCAGATCCTTGGCATGGCGCTGAATCTGGCCGTGCAACGCCCAGAGCAGATCGGCCCGTTCCAGCGCCAGAAGATCGCGGAACGGGCCAAAGGCGGCCCGGGCGGCGGTGATGGCGCGATGCGCGTCGTCAACGGTGCTGTCGGGCACATGGCCGATCACCTCTCCGGTGGCCGGATTGGTAACGGGCGTGCAGCCGCCCTGCGACGCCGGCACCCATGTGCCGGCGATGTAGTTCAGATGGTGTTTCATGACGGGCCTTGTCAGTGCTGCGCTGTGTCAGCGGTCAGGGTGCGCTGTGCCCGGGCGGTCCGGATTTTCCGGACCTGCATGAACACGATGGTCGCCGCGAGCAGAAAGAAGATCAATCCGCTGATCGGGCGGGTCAGGAACACCGTGACATCCATGTTGTTTGCGATCAGGGCGTTGCGGAAGTTCTTTTCAAGGATCGGCCCAAGCACGATGCCAAGAACCACGGCCGCCACCGGAAAGCCATTGGTCATCATCAGAAACCCGATGAAACCGAACACGCCCAACAAGAGGATGTCGAAGGCCGAATAGCTGACCGCATAGGCGGCGGTCGCGGCAACCACCACGACGACGGGCACGATCAGATGATAGGGCACCTTCAGGATCTTCGCAGCAAGGCGCCGCAAGGGCAGGAAGGTCGCCACCATCGCGATATTCGCAAGGATCATCATCAACACGATCGCCACGAACAGGCCCGAATGATCGCGCAGGAAGAACGGCCCCGGCTCGACACCCTGGATCATCATCGCGCCGATCAGGATGGCCGTGACAGGATCGCCCGGTATCCCGAGGGTCAGCAAAGGGATCATCGCGCCCCCGATCACGGCATTGTTCGATGTCTCGCAAGCGATCAGGCCCCTTGCCTCGCCCTTGCCGAATTGCTCGCCCGGCTGTTTCGACCGCATGGCATCGCCATAGGCGATCCAAGAGGCGATCGCCGGCCCTGTGCCGGGCAAAAGGCCGATGAATGTGCCGATCAGCCCCGATTTCAGCACCGTCCAGCGGTGCCGGACATGCAGGCCGATCACCGACAGGATCGACCCGCCGCTGTCCACCGGCAGCGCGTCAACGGCCGTGGTCCTGCGGCGCGACTGAACCAGCATCTCGGAGATCGCGAACAGCCCGATCAGCGCGGGTATGATCGCGATCCCGCCCAGAAGCTCTGGCATGCCAAAGGTAAAACGCGGCACGCCAGAGGTGCCGTCGATGCCCACGGTCGAGACGAGGATGCCAAAAAACGCCGCCGCAAGCCCCTTGATCAGCGAGCCCTGCGAGATGCCCGCGACACACAGGATGCCGACAACCGCAAGCGCGAAATATTCAACCGATGTGAAGGTAAGCGCCATCCGGGCCATCACGGGTGCCACGGTAAGCAAAAGCAGCACCGAGATCGCAACCCCGATGAAGGACGAGATCACCGCGATGGTCAAAGCCTCGTTCGCCCGACCGGCGCGCGCCATCGGATAGCCTTCGAGCGTTGTCGCGGCATTGCCCGGTGTGCCGGGCGTGTTGATCAGGATCGCGGGGATCGAGCCGGAAAAATAGCCCGAAACATAGACCCCCAGCAGCAGCGCAAGCGAGGCATGGATGCCCATGCTGTAGGTGATGGGCAGGATCAGGGCGATGGCGGCGGGGGCGGTCAGCCCGGGCGTCGCGCCAAAGACCAGGCCAACCAGCGATCCGAACACGATCAGCACATAGATCCAGGGGTCGCTCAGAACGGCAAACCCTTCGGACAGGGAGGCGAGTGTGATTACATCCATGTTGGCAAGAACACCTTGAACAGTTGGACGAAAAAGCCCCAGACCCCCAGCATGGTCACAACCGGCGTGATAATCAGTTGTGGCCAGCTGCGACATCCCATCAACAGCTTGCAGGCGGGGACAAAGACCAGGATCAGCAGGCGGAAATCGACATGTTCAAAGGCGAGGAAAAACGCGATGAACAGGATCAGGATGCTGAACTGACGGCTGTCGATGGGCAGCCCGATCGCCTTTTGCGGCACCAAGAGCCCCTTGATCGTCAGGAATACCCCGCACAGCAGCAGTCCGATGGTGCAGATCAGCGGCACGGTGTTGGGCGGCAGGGTCCGCTGCTGCGGCCCCTGGGCGATGCCGGTCGCGGCGATGGTCGCCGCGACACCCAAACCGACAAGCACGAGGCCGATCACCACATCCTCGCGCAGGAGGGTCGATTTGCCCTGCGCGGTCATTCCTTTTGCATCCCGAGCGCCTGAAGCACCACGGCCACGCTTTCCGCCTCGGACTTGATCTGCGCGGCGAACTCCACCGGGTTCTGGTAGGCCGGCGTCATATGGAACGTGGCCAGCAATTCCGCGGATTCGGGCGAGGTCAGGATCTTCTCGATCTCGGCCGACAGCGTGTTGACCGCCTCGGGCGGGGTTCCTGCCGGGGCCACGAAACCAAACCAGACCGGGCGGTCAAAGGGATGCCCCTGCTCGGCGAAGGTCGGGCTGTCGGGCAAGCGCGACCAGCGTTCGGCAGAGGCGACGCCGATCACCTTGATCGGCTGGGCCGGATCGCCGATCATGCCGGCGATGTTCGATCCGACGACCGATGCCATCTGCACCTCGCCCGACAGAACCTTGATGATCGCCTCTCCGGCGCTGTCTGCGGTCACATGCTGGGCGGTTACACCTTTCTCGTTGAAAAAGGCCTCGGCCCCCAGAAACGGCCCGGATCCGACGCCCGGGCTGGACCAGACCATGTTGCCATCCGCCATGGCGGTCAGCAGATCGTCGATCGTGTTGATCGGGCTCGACTCGGCCACGATAAAGGTCATGGGCGCCTCGACGGCCCGGGCGACGGCCTGCATGCTGTCGATCGTATAGCCCGACTCGGTCATCAGCGGGCGCGCCGACAGCGAGCTGTCAGACCCCACCACGATGGTATAGCCGTCGGGTGCCGCGGCCATGGCGGCCGCAACGCCGACCGCCCCACCCGCGCCGGGCTGGTTGGTCACGACGACCGGCACGCCCAGTGCCGCCGAAAGGGGATCGGCCACCATGCGGCCAATCGCATCGGTCGCGCCGCCTTGCGCATAGGGAATGATCATGCGGATCGGCTTTTCCGGATAATCGGCCAAGGCCATGCCCGCGACGGTCAGGCTGGCCGCCAGCACCATCGATGCCTGCAACGCTCGTGTCAAACTCATCGTTATCCCTCCCGGATGTCTTTGCTGTCTTGCATTTCGCCAGAACGCCCCTTCCCCAAATCGCCCTTGTGTCAGGCGACCTCCCTTGGTGGAAACGGTCATGCCCTTGTTTAAGACCAACGCTTGACACTAGTAAATTACTTAATTTGACAGTTATGATATCCAGAATGTATCAAACATGAAAAGCCATTGACCCTGTGGTGCCTGGTGGAGGAACTGTCCCATGGAACTGAGACATTTGCGCTATTTCGTCGCCGTCGCCGAGGAGGAGCATATCACGCGCGCAGCGGCGCGGCTGTCGATCCAGCAACCGCCCCTGAGCCAGCAGATCAAGTTGCTGGAGCAGGAAATCGGGGTGGAGCTGTTTGACCGCAGCCCCCGCAAGATCCGGCTCAACTCGGCGGGCAAGGTGTTTCTGAGCGATGCGCGCCGTATTCTGGCGGCGGTGCATGAATCGGTGCAGCGTGTGCGCCAGTTCGAATTGGGCCGCGAAGGCGCGCTTCTGATCGGAATGACCAGTTCGGCGATGATGCACCCGATGGCGGTGCGCATCCTTGAACAGTTCCGCGCCAGCTATCCGCTGTTTTCACTTCAGATCGAGGAAGGCGCGAACCACGAAATGATGCGCCAGGTCGAGGAGGAACGGCTGGATTTCGCCTTCGTGCGCACCGATGTGCACCGTTACCCGACGCTGACCTGCAAGACGCTGGCGAATGAAAAGATGATCGTGGCGCTGCCCGGCCGGCATCCTTTGGCCACCGATCTGGACAAGCCGCTTCGGCTTGAGGATCTGCGCACGCTTGACATGCTTGTCTATCGGCACATCGGCGGGGCCGGGATTTGCGAGACGTTGCTCGATACGATGGCCGCGCGCGGCTTTCGCCCGCGCATCGTGAACGAGACCGAGCGGATGATGTCGGCGATCAACATGGTGGCAGCAGGCTTTGGTGTGGTGGTGGTTCCCAAATCCCTGCGGGCCTTCAACGTGCCCAATGTGGTTTACCGCGATCTGGATGACGCAGACGGATTTACGGTTCCGCTGAACGTGGCCTATCGCGATCAGGTGCCCACGGAATCAATGCGCCGCTTCCTTGCGCATTGCGTGTCGGAAGCGGCGAAGGTCTGACACCGGGCGTTCGGCTATCGGACGGCGTGATAGCGGCTGCCGAAGGCGTCAAAGGCGCGGGCGCGGCCGGTGTTGAACCAGTCGTGGCGCGTCATGCGCTTGCGCCACTCGGTGCTGCGCGCCCGGTCGCGCTCGGGCGAGGTCAGCGCGGCATCGGACGACAGGTAATGCAGCGACAACCGCGTATAGGGCACCGGCTCTGCCACCGGCAGCTTGAAGCGACGCACCGCAAGCCACTGCGGGCATTGCAACAGCAAGGGCACATGATCCTGGGTCATCCAGGCGTCGAATTCCTCGCAATCGGCCTCGGGCACATTGAACAGCGCGGCAAAGATCACCGGCGCGCCGATCGCGGCCTCGACATCGCCGTGCCGCCCAAGTTCGGCGCCGATGAAGCGCGTGAAATTGGTCACGTTTTGCAGCATCCAGTTGGTTTCCGCACTGGGGCGCGTCTTGACCACATCGTATTCCGGGGTTTT
The DNA here is from genome assembly GCA_025458525.1 of Cypionkella sp. Lineage (GTDB taxonomy): Bacteria > Pseudomonadota > Alphaproteobacteria > Rhodobacterales > Rhodobacteraceae > Pseudotabrizicola. The sequence goes on from JALOSF010000010.1 coordinate 6,928, forward strand.
CAACGCCGCCGGAGAGGCAAGATCATAGACCACGAGATAGTCGTCATCGCCCCGCGCCTTGTATCGCTGCACGCCCTGCCAGCCGTCCAGCACCATGCGCACCGGGATATGATCCTCGTGATACCAGGTGTTGAAGCGGTCTTCCCACGCCGCACCCGGGCGCATTTCCGAAAACAGGATGGTTGTCCCGATCTTGTCCATCACCGTCATGCTGTCATCCCTGTCGCTGCGTAGAAATGGGCAAGGGCTGCTTCGGCAACGATCAGGTCTTCCTGCGCGGTGCCCGAACTGATGCCCACGCCGCCGATGATCTGCCCGCCCACGGTGACGGGCAGGCCGCCGCCGATGATGCTGAAATGCCCGCCGTTGGTGACATGTATCCCGAAGGTGGGTTTGCCGGGCTGGCACAGGTCGTTATAGACATGGGTGCCCTTGCGCGCCGTGGCCCCGGTAAAGGCCTTGTCGATGGCGATCGAGATCGAGGTGATCTTGCCGCCATCCATCCGTTCGAAATCGACCAGATGGCCGGACTCGTCGCAGACCGCGATGCACATCGGAATGCCCATCTCGGCCGATTTCTGGCGTGCGCCATCGACCAGCACCCGAGCTTCGGCGCTGGAAATCCTGTTGATCGTCAACATCACGTGTTCCTGTTCTTGATTTTCGGAAGGTCCATCCCGTCGAGACAGGCCTTGAGACTGTCGAGCGCCGCCCCTGTCAGCGGCTCATAGGGCGGATAGGGGTGGCCCATGTTCAGACCCAGATGCGTCATCGCGGCCTTCATCACCGCGGCCAGACCAAAGGGCATCCAGCGCGCCGGAAACAGCGTGAACTGGCGTTGCAGCCGCGCGGCCTCGAGGTGATCCCCGGCAAGAAACGCCGTTGCGATCTTGTTGGCGATCAAGGCCGCGGGCGGCGGCAGGGTCACGCCCGATCCGCCCAACATCAGACTTGGCAGATACATCTGCATCGTCGTGAAATAATGGGCATGGCCGCCATGTTCGATTTCCTCGATCAGGCGCGACACACGCGCCATGTCGCGAGAGCTTTCCTTGACCCAGGCAATGCCTTCCAGCTTTGCCAGCTCGATGGTATCGGGCACCGACACATCAGCCCCCGGCCCCGCGTTCAGATAGAGCATCATGGGCAGCGAGGTTTCCTTCAGCACCGCCTGGAAATAGCCCATAAGCTCGCTGGTCTTGATCGGTCCGCCGGTCGGGCGCATCGGGGCAAGAAGCTGATGCCCCGATGCGCCGGCAGCCGCAGAAAACTCGGCAAGGTCAAGGGCAATGCGGATCGACGGATGCGAAATGCCCACCACCACCGGCTTGCGACCGGCCACAAACTCGATCGTCTTGGCGATCAGCTCCTTGCGCGCCGCAAGATCGAGGAACTGATATTCCTGCGCCTCGACCCCGGCGGCGATCACCATCGCGGCGTCACACTCCTCGACGACATAATCGACAGCCCGCGCAAGGGCATCATAATCGACCTTCAGATCGGCCGTGAAAGGTGTCAGCGGCGGGACGATGCTGCCGGGCAGGCGAAGCGTTGTGTTCTGTGCCATCTCAGGATGCAACCCGCGCCAGCTGATCCTGATGGAACCCGGCCACCCGCTTGTAGCTTGCCGAGATTTCGGCAAGTTCCTCGGGCGAAATCACATCGTTGATATGCTTGAACGGTTTGCCGCCGGTCCGCTCATGCGCCTCGCGCAGGATGGCGTCTGGCGGGTTCTTGCGGTTCATCAAGACAACCTTGCTGGTCTTTTCGACCCGCTCCACATCGTAGCTTTGCAAGGCGGCGGGGGTCAGCCCCCTCTCGTGCAGCCGTTCGGCCAGAACGCGCCCGTCGATGATCGATTGGCCCGCGCCGTTCGATCCGCGCGGATACATCGGATGCGCCGCATCCCCGAGCAGGGTCACGCGGCCAAAGGTCCAGGTCGGCACCGGGTCGCGGTCCACCATCGGGAACACCAAGGGCTTGGGCGTCTTGCGCAGCAGGTCAGGCACGTCCAGCCAGTCGAAATGCCAATCCTTGTAAGGCTCGAAAAAGTCTTCCAGCTTTGCTTCGGCGTTCCAGTCGAAGGTCTCGGGCTTTGGCCGTTCCTGGGTCGCGACCCAGTTCATCAATTGCGTGCCCTGACCGTCGATGTTGTTGCGGATCGGATAGACCATCAGCTTGCCCACATCCATCCAGCCCGCGCGAATGGTGTTTGCGCCGCTCAGGAACGGCTTGTAGGGCAGCACGCCGCGCCAGATCATCAGGCCGGAATAAACCGGATCGCCTTCGTTCGGGTAGAACTGCTTGCGCACCGCCGACTTGATCCCGTCTGCCCCGACGGCAATGCTGCCGCGCACCGGCGGCAAGGCCTTGCCCGTGGCATCGGTAAAGTGGACCGTCACCGAGCTTTCGTCCTGTTCCACCCCGCTGCACCGATGGCCGGTGATCACCGCATCGGGGCCAAGGCGTGCAATCACCGCCTTCAGCAGAACCTGCTGAAGATCGCCACGGTGGATCGAGAATTGTGGAAACTCGTAGCCCGCATCAAGGCCCGCCGGTTCGGTATAGATATGCTGGCCCCATTTGTTGAAATAGGACGCATCCTTGGTGCGGATGCCGACTTCGTCCAGCGCGGGCAGAAGGCCCAGTGCTGCCAGATCACGCACCGCATGGGGCAAGATGTTGATCCCGGCGCCCACGGTGCCGATTTCCGGCACGGCCTCGAAAATCCGGCAGGGAATGCCTTTTGCATGCAGATGAAGGGCAAAGGCAAGCCCGCCAATGCCCCCGCCTATGATGATCACATCATTCCGGTTCATATCAGATGTCACAGATGCCTCCCAGCCGGGCCTCGCCCGCAAAACTCTTGTGCTAGGAGTATGATATTGACGGGACATGTAAAATATTATTTTTGTTGTTTTTGATATGAACAGAATATCAAACGCGGGTCTGGTAGGTTGGTTCCCGTCGCCCCGGGCAGCATGGCAAGGCGGCGCAGCTCTTTCTCCGGCGCGTCGGGATGCGGGTCAGATCCGGTTCCGGCCCCGGATCATGCAGGGGCGCAAGGCAACGGGCGGGCCGTTCTGGCCCGAGGTTTGCGGCGCGGGTGCAGGGGTCAGCGCAACAGCGGAAGCGCGACATCCACATCGCGGTCAAGGTGCAGATCGCCGTCCTGCACCGTCAAGACCGCGTGGTGCAGCGCCGTCCGGCGCGCATCGACCGATTGCGGGCCGGCGGCCTGATCGGCCTCGTCCCAGTCGGGATGGGTAAAGTAATAGCAGATCGCCCGCGCCCCCCGCACCACGACATCGGCATGTCGCACATAGCGCAGGTCGTCGGGCGCGCGGCCAGGCGTGGCCCCGACAAGACCACGCCGTTCCCAGGTCAGCGCATCCCGCGACCGATAGACGCCCTGCCCGCGCCATTCATCGACCAGCAGCCAATACCAACCCGACAGGAAAAACACATTCGGTCCTTCATGGGGCACGCCATCGGGCTTGCCACGAAGAACGCGGCCCTCGACGGTCCAGGACATCAAGTCGGGACTGGCGGCCACCCAGGTGGCAGAGCCGTCCGCCTCGTCCTTATACCAAAGACGCCAAAGCCCGTCCGGGCAGGCAAAGACGCAGGCATCGATCACCCGGTCGCTTGACAGGGCAATCGGGCCAAGGCGGGTCCAGCGGTCCAGATCGGGGCTGACAAGATGCACGATCTGGCGGCGGTGAACGGCAAGCGTGCTGTCCGGCACCCCGGTGATATAGGTGAGAAACATATGATACTGTGCGCCGTCATGGATGACCTCGGGCGCCCAATGGGTGTTGGGCGGCGGGTCGTCGGGCGCGTCCAACCCGCGCACCGTGCCGTGATACTGCCAGCTTGCGCCGTCGTCGCGTGAGATCGCAACACCGATGGGCGAGCCGTGGATCCAGCGCTTGCCCCCCTCGGCGGCGGGCTGGCGGTTGGTGTAGAACATCCACCACAGGCCGGTCGCCACATTGCGGATGACGGTGGGGTCGGCCGCCCCGTCCTGCACCGGATCGCGAAAGATGGGACTGGACATGCTGCGCCTTTCGGACCTTGGCCTGGATCAGGCGTCGTGGATCATCACCGCGCGACCATCGGGCCGCGAGACGAGCCGCCCCGGCCGCCCGATGCAATCGGACGCGGCGCGCAGCAGCGTCGGATCAACCGCCAACTGCCCTGCCCCGGCATCTGCGGTCGACAGGACCGAGGATTTCAACAGCCGGGAATAGGGGTGTTCAGGCGTCTCCAGCACCTTGCGGGCGGCGCCGATTTCAACGATGCGCCCGCGCTGCATGATCATGATGCGGTCGGAAATGTAATAGGCGGTCGCCAGATCGTGGGTGATGTAGATCACCGAGACGCCAAAGGAGTCGCGCAGCGTCTTGAGCAAATTGACGATGCTCATCCGAAGGGAGGCGTCCACCATCGACACCGGCTCATCCGCGATCAACAGCGCGGGCTTGGGGATCAGCGCCCGTGCAATGGCGACGCGCTGAAGCTGGCCACCACTGAGCTCGTGCGGAAAGCGGCCGCGGATTTCGGCAAGGCTCAGCCCCACCTTTTGCAAGGCGTCGTCCATCGCGGCATCGATCACCGTCTTGTCGGTCGCGCCAAGAAAGGCGCGCGCGGTGCTGTCCAGATAGCGATCGATCTGGCGCAGGGGGTTGAAGGCTTCGAACGGGTTCTGGAATACCGGCTGCACGCTTGACATGAACCGCATGCGTTCATCCTTGCCCATCCGGCGCCGCACCGTCTGGCCCTGAAACAGGATGCTGCCTTCGGTCGGATCTTCAAGGCCAAGGATCATCCGGGCCAGCGTGGTCTTGCCCGACCCGGATTCGCCGATGATCGTAAAGATTTCGGGTGTTTCGGTCTGAAGCGTCAAGGAGGCGCCGTCTACCGCATGCACGGTCTTGCGGCCAAAGACCCCGCCAAGGGTGAAGCGTTTCGAAACGTCACGGACATCCAGAAGTGCCGTCATGTCACCGCTCCATGTGCGAGGGCAACCGATCGGTCAAGCGGCTGGACATCTTGCCAGCGCCAGCAGGCCGACCGTTGCCCGGGCGCAACCTCGACCAAGGGCGGCACATCGATGCGGCACTTGTCCACCGCAAGCGGGCAGCGCGGGTGGAACCGGCAGCCGTCGGGCGGGGCGGCCAGGTTCGGGGGGCGCCCGTCAAGCGAGGGGCGCTGCGCCGTATCGCCGATCCTGGGCAGGCTTGCCACCAGATGGGCGGTATAGGGATGGCGCGGCGCAAAGAACATCTTGCGCGTCGGCCCTTCCTCGACCAGTCGCCCGGCATAGAAGATGCCGATCCTGTCGGTCACATTGGCATGCACGCTCATGTCATGGGTCACAAAGACGACCGAGGCCCCCATTTCGGCCTGAATGTCGCGGATAAGGTGCAAGACTTCCTTTTGCACCACCAGATCCAGCGCCGTTGTCGGCTCGTCGGCGATGATGAATTCAGGATGGCAGATGGTGGCAAGGCCGATGGTGACACGTTGGCGCATCCCGCCCGACAATTCATGTGGATAGGCGCGCAGGATGTCGGCGGGCAGTTTCAGACGCGCGAGGTGGTCAAGGACACGGCGGTCAAACGCCTCGCGCGGGAGGCCAAGCGGACGGAAGGCAAAGTCGTGAAACGTCTGGCCGATGCGCCGCACCGGGTTCAGCACGCTCATCGACCCTTGCATGATGTAGCTCAGGCTTTTCCAGCGCACCCGCTCCACCTCGGCCGCGGTTGCCGCAGCCACGTTGATCGGGCCGGACCGGAAGTCATAGTTCACCGACCCCGATACCACCCGCAGCGGCGGACGAACGGCGGCAGCCAGCACCTTGATGAAACTGGTCTTGCCAGAGGAGCTTTCGCCCGCGATGCCATAAACCTCGTTCCGCCCGATCGACATGGTCACATCATCGACGGCCCGCACCTCGCGCTGAACACCGAAGTAATGCATCTGGTAATAGGCCTTGAGCCCGTCCACCCGAAGGATTTCATCGGTCATCCCTTATACTCCCATACGGCGCAGACGGCTGCGCGGATCGATGTATTCATTCGTGCTGACCGCCAGAAGAAAAAGCCCAAGAAAGGTAAGCGCGGTCAAAACGACGGGGATCACGATCCACCACCAGACCCCGACAACCATCGCCGAATGCGAATTGGCCCAATAAAGAACGGTGCCAATGGTCGGCGTGTTGATATCGGTCAGCCCCAGCACCGCCAGCGTGACCTCAAGCCCGATGGACCAAAGCATATTGTTCATGAAGGTCGCAAAGACGATGGGCATGACAAAGGGCAGATGCTCTTGCAGCAGGATCTTGCGCGTGCTCATCCCGGCGAAAACCGCGTGGCGCGTGAATTCGCGATGCTTGAGGCCAAGCGCCACCGAGCGGATCAGCCGGGCATCATAGGCCCAGCCCAGACAGGCCATGATCAGCGCCAGCGTCACGGTGTTCATGTCGCTGCGCAGCACGAAGTAGAACAGCACCAGGACGGGAAAGATCGGGATCGCGACGAAGATGTCGTTCACGAACATCAGCACCCGGTCGATCCAGCCGCCCAGATAGCCAGACAAAAGCCCGACCGTGATCGCGATGATCCGGCTGATGCAGGCAACGGTCAGGCCAAAGACAAGGCTGTTGCGGAAGGCTTCGGACAATTGCCAGAACATGTCCTGCCCGCGCGAGTTGGTGCCGAACCAGAATTCCGCCGAAGGGGGCTGGTCGGGGATCGTGGTGAAGATCAGGTTGGGGTCCACCGGGCTGAACAGGCTTGCCAGCGCGAAAATCCCGATCGCGGCCACCAGAACCAGTCCGATGGCGAATTCGTTGTTGTAGCGCACAAGGTCGCGAAGAACGGCAAACATGGGGCTACTCCGCTTTGACGCGCGGGTCGATCAGCGGATACAGCAGATCGACGATGAAGATGGCGATGCCGACGGCGGTGATCGAGATGGTGGAGACCGCCAGCACAAGCGCATAGTCGCCGCCGAACACGGCATCGATCAGCAAGGATCCAAGACCGGGATAGTTGAACACCTGTTCCGTGATGATCGTGCCGGAAAACACGGTCCCGATGTTCATGGCAAGCCCGGTGACTTGCGGGATCATCGCGTTGCGGATCACATATCCGCCCATGATCGTGGACCGCTTAACCCCGGCAAGTTCGGCGTAAGTGACGTAATCCTCTGTCACCACATTCGACACCAGCGCCCGCATGCCCAGGAACCAGGTGCCAAAACCCACCAGAACCAGCGATACCGCAGGCAGGATCGCGTGCAACGCGACCGACCACATGAAATCCAGCGTCCAACCGGGCGCCACGTCCATCGCATATCCGCCGGAGATCGGCAGCACCGGCCAGACAAAGCCGAACAGGATCAGCAGCACGAAGGCGACCACATAATAGGGAATGGGTTGCAGCACGACAGCGACCACGCCAAAGGCCTTCAGCGCCATGTTGTTCTGGAAATATCCTGCCAGCGCCCCAAGCAGATTGCCGGCAAGGAAGGTGATCAGCGTTGAGACGACCAGCAAGGCCACGGTCCACGGCAGGGCCTGCATCACAAGCGTCATGGCAGGTGTGGGAAAGGCGATCAGCGACGGGCCAAGGTCGCCGGCGGCCAGCTTTTGCCAGAAAGTGACATATTGCTGCAACAACGGCCTGTCGGTTCCGTAAAGATCGGTCAGCACGCGGCGCATGTCCTCGATCGCATCGGGACTGAAGCTCGATTGGTTGGCAATCCGTCCCAGGGCGGTTTCCACCGGGCTGATCGGCGACAGATGGGTGATGAAGAAGGTCGCCGAGACGCCGAAAAAGATCACCGCGACCAGCAGGACCGCGCGCTTTGCGACGAACCAGAAGTATGAAGTCATGCCATTCCCTTTGCAGCGGGTCCCGGCAGCCCAGAGGCTGCGCGGCAGGTGCGCAGAGCGCCGGAGGGCGATGCCCGCCCCCCGGCAAAGCGAGGTGATGGGCGGGGTTATCCCGCCGCGCGGATCTGGGTCAGGATATACCGACTGTTGCCCCAGTTCGTCACAGGATTGGCGTAGGGCTGTTCGGCGTTTGGCCAGTTGGTCCAGTATCGGTTCGACTGCACCGAGAACACGTTGAACGCCATGATGGGGATGATCGGCATCTCGTCAACGTAATACTTCACGAACTCATGCCCAAGTTCGAGGCTGCGCGGGTCGTTGAAATCCGTCTTGCGGATGTTCTCGATGATGGCGTCCTGCGCGGGCGAGGAAAACCGCATCAGATTGCGCGGGGCCTGCGGCTGACCGGGCTGCGCCACATAGGCCGAGTGATAGCTGTCGAGGAAGAAGCTCAGGTCAGGGTGGCCGCCAAAGGTTTCGACCGCCCAGCGCACAGAGGCGACATAATCCCCCGCTGTCAGACGCTCGCGGATGTCGGGGGCCGCTTCGGGCGTGACCTCGATGCCGTTCTGGCTCCAGCTTTGGGCGATCACCGTGCCCAGACGGTTCACCACGCCATCGGGCGGCACCATCAGGCTGAAGCGGAAGGGCTGACCGTCGGGCAGCATCCACTGGCGCCCGTCCTTGGTGCAGCCGGCGGCGGTCAGAAGTTCCTCGGCCGCGGCGATGTCCTGCCGCCACCAGCCATAGCCAAAGGCATTGCGCAGGGCGGTCGGATCGGTGGGCACCGCATCGCCGAATTGCTGGCGCACCATGTCGGCAATCTGCACGCCGACATCGGGATCATAGACCTGCACCTTGCGGGTTCCGGTATCGACCTCGTAGGCGGCAAGATAGTCCTGCAAGGGCCCATGATAATCACGCGGATGCGTGCCGGTGGGCGGCACCGCGATGGCCGACAGCGTGGCCGCGCCGCGATAGCTTGCCATGCTCATCGAGCGCGCGTCCAGCATCAGCGCAAGCGCCCAGCGGATGCGCTTGTCGCCAAACATGGCCGAACCGGACTGGTGGTTGAAAATCACATGGATCAGCGTGGGGTCCGGATGCGCATAGGGAAAGCCCGGGAACCAGCCTTGCGTCGTGGGGTCTTGCTGCACGATGGCAAAGGCGCCTTCGGGCGTCAGGTCGTGGATCATGTCGAGCGTGCCATTGCGCATCTCGATCAGGCGGTTGTCGATGGAAATGTTGTTGCGATAAATCGCATGCTGCGGCGCCGGTTCACCGACCAGCCCCAAGGCGGTCTTGTCCCAGTCAGGACGTTTGTCCCAGATGAACCAGGTGCCGTTGGGATCAAAGCTGTTGAGCGTATAGGCCCCCAGACCGACCGGCGGATTGAAATCAAAGGTCAGCGGATCGGCCACCGTTTCAAAGATATGCTTGGGCATGATCCAGCAGGCGTTCCACCGCACCGAGAACAGCGTGTGAAAGCGTGAATTCGGCCGCTTCAGACGGAACACGACCGTCTTTTCATCCGGGGTTTCGATGCTTTCGACCTGATTGGCAAAGGTGCTGGACCAGATCATGCCGGGCGTGCGCACTTGCAGATCGACGGTAAAGGCGACATCGGCCGAGGTGAAGGGTTTGCCGTCACTCCACAGCAGGCCCTCGCGCAAGGCGACCGTCATCTGCGTGAAGTCTTCGTTATATTGCCAGGGTCCGGCGGCAAGCGAGTTGTAGATGCCGTTTTCGGTAGCGCCGGTGATACCGGCATCGGGGTCGATATACCAAAGCGTGTCCATCACCAGCTGCTGCAAGCCCGTGCTTTGTCCGCCACCGCCGCTGACCCAGATGTTGAACCAGCCCGGGTTGCGGATCACGCCTTCGGGGTTCTGGATGATCACCGTCTTGTCGCGCGGAAACCGGGCAAGATCGGGGGCGGTCGCATCCTGGGCCAGGGCCATCCGCCCCGCAGCCAGAGACAGGGCGCTCATGGCGGTCGTTGTCAGAAATCTCCGTCTGTGCATTTTTTATCCTCCCTTTGGGGGGAACTGCCCGCACTCCCTCGGGCATGTCCCTCATGAATGATATCCGGGGCACCTCACCTGTCAACGAATTATATGATATGAATCGAACTTCATGATAATCGATGACTTAGGGTTCCGGGGGCGCCCCAGATGCCTTGGCATGGTCAGACCCGCACGCGAATCATCTGATAGGAATAGGGCGGCAGGGCGACGGTCAGGGTGCCATCCGCCAGCCGCGCGCCAGAGCCATCCCGCGGGGCCACTTCGGTCTGGTTTTGCGCCGTATTGGTCGCCTGAAGGTTGGGATGCGTCATCACCTTGTGTTCGATCACGCTGCTGGCGGCAAAGCCTTGCAGGCTGATCTCGGTTTCGATCGTCTCCAACCCGTGGCGGTTGATGAGGAACAGCGTGACGCTTTCCCCCGCTTCGTCATGCACGCCCGCCACGTCCACATAAGCGGTCTGGTCGGAATGCACGCTTTCATAGGTCGGCGACGAGACGCGCAACTGAAGCGCCGTGCCCCGCCCATAGATCGAGGCGTAGTAATACGGATAATAGATGGTCTGCGCCCAGGCCGGCCCGCCACGCTCGGTCATGATCGGCGCGATCACGTTCACCAGTTGCGCGATGCAGGCAATCTTCACCACATCTGAGCGACGGATGAAGGTGTTCAGCGCAAGGCCCACCATCAGCACATCCTCGAAATTATAGATGTCCTCCAGCAGCGCAGGCGCATGGGGCCAGCCATGCTTGCCTTCCCGGATGGCACGGTCCTGCTGGTTTGAATGATACCAGACGTTCCATTCATCGAACGAGATGAACACGTCGTGGCGCGACTTCTTCTTTGATTTCACATAGCGGATGGTGGCCGCGATCGTGGCGACATAGCGGTCCAGCTTTTCGCTAAGCGCCAGATAATTTGCGGTATTTTGCTCATAGTTGCGGAAATACATGTGAAGGCTGATGTGATCCACATGCTCGAAGGTGTGTTCAAGCACGATCCGCTCCCAGTCCGGATATGTCACCATGTCCGAGTTCGATGAACCACAGGCGATCAGTTCCAGAGACGCGTCGAACATCCGCATGGCGCGGGCGGTATTCGCGGCCAGCTTGCCGTATTCATGGGCATCCTTGTGGCCGACCTGCCAGGGGCCATCCATCTCGTTGCCAAGGCACCACATCTTGACGTTCCACGGCTCCTTGCGCCCGTTGCGCACCCGCAGGTCAGACCAGTAGGACCCGCCCGGATGATTGCAGTATTCCAGAAAATTCCGCGCCTCATCCACGCCGCGAGAGCCAAGGTTCACCGCCAGCATCATCTCGGTCCCGACCGAGGCGCACCAGTCGGCGAATTCGTGAATGCCCACCGCATTGCTTTCCGAAGTGTGCCAGGCCAGGTCCAGCCGCACCGGGCGTTGGTCCCTTGGGCCGATCCCGTCCTCCCAGTTGTAGGCCGATACGAAATTGCCGCCGGGATAGCGCACGAAGGGCACATCCAGCCGCTTGACCAGATCGATCACATCGCCGCGCATGCCATTGGCATCGGCGGTCGGATGGTCGGGCTCGTAGATGCCCTCATAGATGGCGCGACCAAGATGTTCCAGAAACGCCCCGTAAACACGATCATCAATCCGCGAAATCGTGTAATCTTTGTTTGCTATGACCGTTGCCTTCACGGCGTCCCTCCTCAATTCCCGCTTGCGTGATGCGTATCACATAATCAAATATAAATCGGATATACGGATCGGATCAATAGGCTTGTCACGCGTCGGGCAAAGAAGGGCCATGCTGGCCGGGCGGGACGCCAGCCAGACAACAGGGATCAGGTCTGTGGGGGGTCGTCAGGGCGCGGTGTAGAGCCGCAGGATGATGTCCTGATCGTAATTGCCAAAGCCGCGGCCAAAGATGTTGATGCCACCAGGATGGCGGGCATCCGGCTTCACCGCGATCCGAACCCGGATCGAATGGTGGTTCGCAAGGTCCAGATCGACCAGCGAGACCGGAGAAATCTTCATCCCGTCAACAAAGGTGCCATCCTTGGTCACGCGCCAATTCTTCAGCTTGCCATACTGGCTGCCCTTCAGCTTCCACCAATCGGGGGTGTAAACGCCGCGCTTGTCGCCGAAATCGCCCGTGGTCATCCAGGTGCCGATCTCGGTGCCATTGATCGACAAGGTGATGTCGCTGGGCCAGTCGGCCGAGGTGCCCGGCACTTCGGAACTGAGTTCAAGCGAGATTTCAACGGCTTCGACGACATGCTGCGCCAGCCGGGCGTTGTTGGGAAACTTGTATTCCAGATAGCCTTGGGTGAACCAGATCAGGCCCGCCTTCATCCGGTCCGGCTCCAGAAAGGTATCGGGCACATCCAGCATCCCGATGATGCCATCGACCGAGCAGATGCCGCAAGGCGCCGTCACTTCGCAACTGGTGTAAAGCCCAAGCGGCATCATCACCTCGATCAGCGATTCGCTCAGCGGTGAAACATCGTCACCGAACATCACAAGCACTTCATCAAAGGTGGAATGGCAGATCTTCTGATTGCCCTTGCGTGCCTTTTGCGTGTCGGTGCGGATCAGGCCCGCCGCTTCAAGGATTTGCAGATTGGTCGAGACGGTGGATTGCGGCAGGTCCAGCCGTTCGGCAATGTCGCTTCCGTTCATCGCGGAATCCGTCCGAAGCAGTTTCAGGATCTGGATGCGGATCGGAGAGGCAAGTGCCTTGAGGACGTCCAGACGTTCTTCCGGATTGATCACGAGAAAGTTGCGGCTCATCGTCTCCTGCCGGCCTTGGATGCACAGCGCCCTGTCCTATCAGACTATTGGATACAATCAATCCTTCACTTCAGCATCGCAGAACCTTTGCACGGCGATCGGGACAGACCGCAGCCTGCCAGCGGCGATCAGCGCGGGGGGGGCGCAGCGGGCCATGGCCGCGCAAAGGCGTGCCCGGCTCTGCTTGGGCGATTTGAAAGGCGTGCCCGTCCCGTCCTGCCAATGCCTGGCCCGGGTCTGTGGCGCTCAACCGGGACGCGCCTCTGACACGGTGAACATCCCGCATCTTGGCGCACGTGTGGGGCTGATGCCTATGCTGGTCCTTGGGCCTTCCCCGATTGCGCCAGCCCCCCCCTGAACGGGGGAGTGACGCAAGGGCAACGACCTGTTTCCTTGTCTGCGGCAGACCGTTGGCAGAGGCGGTCTTGGTCTGCGCTGCCGTGTTTTTGCGGCAGCGATACAAGCAAGAAGGTTTGAATCGATGAATAAAGCAACACTTCTGATTGCTGCATCCTCCATGATGGCGCTTGCAGGCTGTCTGGGCAACGGTGGCGGCGCTGGCGGTATTGGCGGCGGTGGCGGTGGCGGCGGCGGTGGTGGCGGCGGCGGGAACGCGGGCACCATCCAGGAACGGCAGGACGCTGCCGTGGCCCTTGGCCCGACCACCGACCTGCCGGTTTCCGGGCGGGCCAATTACGAAGGTCAGGTGCAGGTCAATGTGCCGGGCGCGCCATTCGATGCCGAAGGCAGCGCAACGGTCGTGGGCGACGTGACGCTTGAGGTGGATTTCGCAGCCGGCAATGACTCGCGGCTCGACGGGATCGCCCAGAACTTCGAGGCAACCACGGCAGATGGCACCACGGCACAGATCAGCGGCAGCCTGTTGCTGAACCCCGATCTGTCGCAGGTCAGCCGCTTTGACCTGCCGGCCCCGGCGACCGGCTCCACCGGAGGTTTGACCGCGATCTATGAGGGCGATCTGACCTTTGACGGCACAACCGCCGAAGTGGACCTGACGCTGCAAGGGTCGGCCTTCGGGTCGGGCGCCGAGGCGTTTTCGGGCGTGGCCAATGCCGGTGTCGATTTTGCACCGGGCGAAGGCACCGATTTCATCGGCGAAGGCGGCATCTTCATCCTCGAAAAGCAGTGACAAGCGAGATTTCAGCAAGCACTTTGTTCGACATGACTGCTTTCAAATCCAGAAGGGGTCGCGGTGCGCATGCACCGGGGCCCCTATTTTTGCGGCTGATCTGCGTGATCGTGCTGCTGCTTGCCGCGCCTGCCTTTGCGCAGACGGCAGACCGGCAGGCCATGGCCTTCGAACAGGCCCGGCAGGCGGCGTCCACCGGCCGGCTGGACGAGGCGCAGGCCTTGCTGGAGCGGCTGGTCACACTGTCGCCTGACACGCCCGGCTATCGACTTGCACTGGCCGAGGTGCTGCTGCGTCAGGGACAAACGGACCGCGCCTTTTTTCACTACAGCCAGTTGGAGGGAGCGGCCCTTGGCCCGCGCGACCGCGCCCATGTTGCGCAGCGTCTGGCCGTGATGCGGCGCAGCGAAGGCTGGAAGCTGCGCTTGTCTTTTGGGCTTGTGCCGCAAACCAATGTGGGCAAACGCACATCGGCCGACAGCATCGATATTGGCGGCATCGATTTTGCGCTGGATGCCAAGTCGCGCGAACAATCGGGCGTCGGACTTGCCTTTGCCGCGGGCGCGTCGCGTGCGGTCACGCTGCGCAGTGGCAGCGTGCTGCGCTTTGGCCTTCAGGCGCAAGGCTACGCTTACAACGACCGCAGCTTCAACGACCTGCGCTTGCGCGCCAGCCTTGGGCTGGAACGCGTGATGAGCCAGACCCTGCTCCTTGAAGGGGGGCTGGTTCACAACACCCGCTTTCTGGCCGACAAGCGGTTTTCAACCGGGCCGGGCCTCTGGCTGGGTGCGCAGGTCAAACTGTCACGGCAAAGCCTGCTGACCTTGCGCGGCCAGACCGACTGGCAGCGCCATCCGACCGCGCCGGGGCTGGATGGCATGCGCCATGCCCTTGTGCTGGGGCTGCGGCATCAGGCCTCGCCCAGCCTGTCGATGACGGCGCAGCTCGGGCTCGACCGCACCGAGGCGCGGCAAGACACGCAATCGGGCAAGGGTGTGTCGCTGACCCTTGGCGCGCGCAAGCAATGGGCAGGCGGGCTGACGCTTGGTCTTGACCTGACCCAGCGGCAAGAGCGGCGCGACGGCACAGAGCCCTTGTTCGGGGTGCGGCGCGACGATCGCACCACCAGCGTCACGCTGCGCGCCTCGCACCGGTCCTTCACCGTGTCGGGCTATGCCCCGACGCTTGAAATCACCCGCGAACAGCGCCGCTCCACGCTCGCGCCGGCACGGTATCGCAACACCAGCGTCGGCATCTTCCTGTCGCGCGAATTCTAGGGCCCGTCTTGGGTGCCAAGGCCCATGCGCGTGGCATGCCAGGTGGCCTCGGCCCGTGAAGAAATGCCAAGTTTGCGGTAGATCGCCTTGATATGGCTGGCAACCGTGGTCTCGCTCAGCTCCAGCTGGCGGGCGACATCGGCATTGCGCAAGCCGCGGCTGATCAACCCCAGAACCTGACGTTCGCGCGTGGTCAGCGACAGGTCTTCGCTGTCCACTGGTCCGGTCAGGCGGAAATGCTCCATGATGCGCCGGGCGATCGAAGGCGACAGCGCCGGTATGCCATCGGCCAACTGCGCAAGCTGCCGCACGATGCGCTCGGGCGCCTGTTCCTTGAGCAGATAGCCATTCGCACCCACCGACAGGGCCGCCACGATATTGGCATCATCGCCCAGCACCGTGGTGATGACGCACAGGGTCGCCGGATTGCGGCGGCGGATCTGGCGCAACAGATCAATCCCGGACCCGTCCGGCAGGCCGATGTCGATCAAGGCCACATCGGGTTCGGTGGTTTCCAGCGCCGCAAGTGCGGCGCGCACGGACCCGACCAACAGCGTGCGGCACCCCGGAAAGGCCTCGGCGGCCATGTCATGCAACCACAGCCGGGTTTCGGCAACATCTTCGACAATGAGCACCTTTTGCATGGACTCGTCTCACTCCAAGGAAAATGCGGCCATCAGTTCCGTGCCGCCACCGCTGCTGTCATCGATCCGCAAGATACCTTTCACCGCCTCAAGCCGGGTGCGGATATTGGCAAGGCCATGGCCATGCCCCGGCAGTACCGCATTCGCGGCAACGACGCCGCGCCCGTTGTCCTTGACCCGCAACTCGATCCGCCCGTGAACGCTGCGCACCTGCACCTCGACGCGCGTTGCCTCGGCGTGGCGGATGACATTGCTGACCGCCTCGCGCAGGATCGAGCGCAGCGTGTGCACCGCCGGAGCAAGGACCGCGGCCCGGCCCACCTCATCCGCGCGCCAGTCAAGCGTGATATGGGCCGCCTCCAGCCTGTCGGCGCATTCGACGCGCAGATCGGCCAGCATCTCGTCCAACGACAGGTCCGCGGCGGCGGTGTCGTTGATGATGTCGCGAAAATCCGACAAGGCATCGCGGATCAGACGATCCTTGCGGTCGGCACCGGGACAATGCAACGCCGACAGAAGTTTCGCCCCGATGTTGTCATGCATATCGCGCGAGATGCGGGCACGTTCCTCGGCCATGCCGGCCTCGCGCGCATGGCGGCTGTCCAGCGCATGGGCCAGCATGGCGCAAAGATCGCGGGCCAGGGCGGCATCGGCACGGGTGAACAGACGCCGCCCGCCACGGGCATGGCCCAGCCGCATCGGCGTAACCCCACCCACCCCCGGCAGGGCAAGGCCAAGCCCGTCCTCGATGATCATGGGGGCGGCGACCGGCGCGCCCTTTTGCAATTGCAACGGATCGAACGCCTGCCCCAGAAGATCGGCCCAGCGCTGGTTCTGGTCCTGATCCGGCGGGGTCAGCGCCACATCGACCACGCGCTGGAACAGCGTCCCGATCGGCACTTCGGGCGTCGACAACCAGCGCCGCAGCTGATCGCGCAGCGTCATGTAAACCAGCAAGATGGCGATAAGCGAATAGCTCAGCGCCTCGACCCGCCCGATGGCGAGTGCAAAGACCAGCAGCGCATCGATCGCAAAGATGGTCAGCACCGCCGCCAGATTGAACAAAAGCCCGAAGGCCCAGGTTTCAAGCTCGAACAGCCGATAGCGCGCCACGCTCAGCCCGATGCCCGCAAAGACGATCAGAAGCAGCAGAAAGGCATTGGCCTGACTGGTGATCTGGCGAAAGCCCAGAAGATTGGGCAAGACCACCAGCGTGACGAAAGTGCCGGTGCCGATGGCGACCGCAATGGTAAACCAGCGCAGCGCGGCACGGGTGGCCGGATTGTGCCGCGCGCGACGGTATTGCACCAGAGCGGCCGGGATAAACACCAGCAGCATCAGAAAAGCCGGCAGGTGAAAGCCGGTCGGCGGCCCGGGAAACACGATCCGCAGCGTATCGGCCAGCCACCACAGCGCGACGATGACCGGCAGCACAATCAGCTTGCGCGGGCTGACGATCCGGCTGGGATAAAGGCAAAACAGCACGACCATCGCAAGGCCAAAGCCCATCGCGCCAAGGTGATCGACCGCCGCAAGCACACGAAACAGGTCCGCTGGCAAGGCGATATCGCGCGAACTGTAGATCGCTGCCGGAAAGATCATCACCGCCAGCGCAACCCCCGCAAGCGCCGTCAGTTGCGCCGCCGGATCGCGCAGCCGCAGGCTCCAGACCCAGATCCCGATCATCAAGCCGCTTGCCCCGGCAAAAAGCTGCGACCAGAAGGTCCAGGGCAGCGAGGAAAGCGGGCGGCTGGCCAGCGGGCGCAGCGTCACCTGCCGCACCCCGCCGGCGTCTGCCACATCCAGCACCGTCTGGGGCTGGCGCAGCGCAAGCGCCAGCCGACCTTGCCGTTCATAGAACCTGCGACTGTCATCATAGCTGCGCAGCGTGTCAGGCTCCTCGACCAGATCGAAGGCGCTGAGGGGCACACCTGCCACCGCCAGAACCTGATCGCCCGGCGAAAGCCCAAGTGCAGCCGCGGGGCCCTCGGGCAAGACGCCGATGACGCGCGCGCCCGGCCCATCGGGGTCGGTCGCAAGCTCCAGCCCGGTCCATGGCTGGTGCAGCGTGGTAAAGACGACCCAGACCGCGACGGCAAGCGTCACGGCAAAGCACAGGGCCACGACGGGCAAAGGCGTGAGGGCTGGCTTCATCGGGTCAGGCGGGCCTGTGCATGGGGCAACGGATCTGCACCGCAAGGCTATCCGAATAAAGCCATCCGAACAGCACCCTGAACAGGGGATTTGCACGCTTTGCCGGCCGGTGCGGCGCGGCGGCCCGCGCGCTCAGGCCAGTTGCAGGATCGGCCCGTCCAGCAGGCGCATCAGATCGCCGAAATACCCGCCCGACCGCGCGGGTTGCATGGGGTCCGATGTGATGGCCACGGCCAGCGCCCGCTCGGGATGCGCCGCGATGATCTGGCCACCATAGCCACGCGCAATCATCCAGCCCGACCCGCTGAGGAACCAGCCAAGCCCATAGTCTAGCCCCGAATAGGGCGACCGGGTCACGGGTTGGCGGCTCGCGCTGACCCAATCGGCCGGGATGACCGGCTCCCCGTCATGGCGCCCGCCATCGCGCATCATCACCGCCAGACGCAGCATCGCCTCGGGCGTCAGGGCCATTTCATTGCCGCCAAAGTAATAGCCCTGCGGATCCCGGGTCCAGGAGGGCACATCGATCCCCAACGGACGGCCCAGCCGTTCGCGTACGAGACTGCGCAAGTCGCGCCCCGTGGCCACCGTGATCGCCGCCCCCAGCACATGCGTGGTGCCGGTGGAATAGATCATGCGACCGCCGTTTGGTGCGATCCGGGGCTGACGCAGCGCATAGGCCACCCAATTGCGCGATTGCGTCCAGGCGCCGTAATTGCCGCCCGACGTCCCCTCCAGCCCGCCGCGCAGCGTGACAAGGTCGCCCATGGTCAAATCGGCCACCCCTTCGGTCGCGTCATCGGGGATCAGCCGGGGGGCGACATCGCCCAGCCGCGCCGACAGGCCCGCAATCTCGCCCGTTGCGATGACGGTGCCAAGCACAAGCGCCAGCACGCTTTTGGAACAGGATTTGATGTTGGCGGGGGACGCAAGCCCCCTGCCCCGCGGCGCCTCGGCCACAAGCCTGTCTGCCCCGCGCTGCACCAGGATGGCATGCAACTGCGGCAGGGCGACGGCCTGCGCCCGCAGATCCTCCACCCGGCTGTCTTGCGCGCGCAGGATCGTTGGAGCAGCAAGGCCCGTGACAAGCGCGGCGGAAAACAGACGACGGGAGAGCATGATACCTCGGCTGGTCTTGCGGACGGGATGGAGTATGTCGCACAGCCGTCAAAGGGCCAGAGGCTCGACACTGAAAAGATCACACAACCCTTCACGAGACTGCGAGCCCTGCGCCCCGGCAGGCTCTTTGCAGCCGGGCCCAAACGGGTTAGCGATTGGCCTGCCAAACACCGCATGCAGGGTCCCATGCCATTCTCCATCCCCGCCTTCTCCATTCCCGTCGTCACGATCGGCCTTTTGCTGGCAAGCAACATCTTCATGACCTTTGCCTGGTATGGGCATCTGAAGTTCAAGGAGACCCCGCTGGTGACGGTCATCCTTGTCAGCTGGGGCATCGCCTTCTTTGAATATCTGCTGATGGTGCCCGCAAACCGGATCGGCCACGGGCATTTCAGCGCGGCCGAGCTCAAGACCATACAAGAGGTCATCACGCTCTCGGTCTTTGCCGTGTTTTCGGTGCTGTATCTGAAAGAGCCGCTCAGCTGGAACCACCTGGTCGGCTTTGCGTTCATCGGGCTTGGCGCCTTCTTCATCTTTCACAAATGGGCATGAACGCACAGAGCACCCTGCCCGAACGGCGTGGACAAGGCCATGGGTCGGGCATAACAGGGGGTCATGGCAGACAGCACATTCCTTGACCGCAGGAGCCCGCCGCACATTGCGACGCTGATCCTGCTCGCCGGGCTTTCGGCCCTGACCATGAACATCTTCCTGCCCTCGCTGCCCGGCATGGCGGCGTGGTTTGACGTGCCCTACAGCCTGATGCAATTGTCGGTCGCGCTGTATCTGGCGCTTTCGGCGGTGCTTCAGGTGCTGATCGGCCCGATTTCGGACCGCTACGGCCGCCGCAAGGTGATTCTTGGCGCGCTGATCCTGTTCCTGATCGCCACCGTCGGAACGCTGCTGGCGCCCAATGCCACCGTCTTTCTGGTGTTCCGCATGGCGCAGGCCGTGATTGCGGCGGGGATGGTGCTCAGCCGTGCGGTGGTGCGCGACATGGTGCCGGATGCTCAGGCCGCCAGCATGATCGGCTATGTCACCATGGGCATGAGC
The DNA here is from genome assembly GCA_025458525.1 of Cypionkella sp. Lineage (GTDB taxonomy): Bacteria > Pseudomonadota > Alphaproteobacteria > Rhodobacterales > Rhodobacteraceae > Pseudotabrizicola. Next base: position 27,023 of record JALOSF010000010.1, read on the forward strand.
ATCGTGCCGATGATCGGCCCGGTCCTTGGCGGTTTGCTGGAGGAAATGATCGGCTGGCAAGCCAATTTCGCGCTGCTGTTTGGGCTGGGTCTGTTCACCTTGTGGCTGACCTGGGCGGATCTGGGGGAAACCGCAACGATCCGGCCCGTCACCTTTGGCGCTCAGATGCGGCAGTATCCGCAACTTCTGCGCTCGCAGCGGTTCTGGGGCTATACGCTGTGTGCCGCCTTTGCCTCCGGGTCGTTCTTTGCCTATCTGGGCGGCGCGCCCTATGTCGGAACCGAGGTGTTCCGGCTTTCCGCCTCCGAGGTTGGCGCGCTTTTTGCCCTGACGGCGATCGGCTACGCGGCGGGGAATTTCGTGGCCGGGCGCTATTCGGTGCGCATCGGGATGAACCGGATGGTGCTGATCGGTGCCATCATCACGGCAGCAGGGCTGGTCACCCTGGCGCTTGTCACGCTGGTCGGCGTGCATTCGGCCATCGTATTCTTCGGCTTCACCACCTTTGTCGGCTTTGGCAATGGCGTGACACTGCCCAATGCCAATGCGGGCCTCTTGTCGATCAAGCCCGAGCTTGCGGGCACGGCGTCCGGCCTTGGGGGCGCGATCATGATCGGCGGGGGCGCAGGGCTTGCGGCGCTGGCCGGCGGGCTTCTGGGCCCGGGCGCGTCAGAGATGCCCCTGGTCCTTTTGATGCTCGCCTCGGCCATCGGATCGGTGCTGTCGATCCTGTGGGTGATGCGGCGGGCCAAGGCGCTTGGCCTGCCGATGTGACACGGGTTGACGCCCGCTTTGCAAAGGCGATGATGGTTTTGCAAAATCGGGGGGCGCCATGGCGACGCAGAAACTTTATGCCGGGGCAAAACTGCGCGAAATGCGGGCGCGTCTTGGCCTGACGCAAAAGGTGTTTGCCGACAAGCTGGCCGTGTCGCTGCCCTATCTGAACCAGATGGAAAACAACCATCGTCCGGTCTCGGCGGGCGTGGTGCTGGCCCTTGCGCAGGAATTCGGGCTGGATGTCACCGAACTGACCGTGGGCGAGAGCGAGCGGTTGGTCAGCGACATGAAAGAGGCCTTGGCCGATCCGGTGTTCGGGTCGGCCAGCCCGCCTCTGGCAGACCTGCGACTGGCGGCATCGAACGCGCCTGCCCTTGCCCGCGCTTTCCTTGATCTGCACAGATCCTACCGCCAGACCCATGAACGCCTTGCCTCTCTGGACGAGGCATTGGGGCGCGAAGATGCAACATTACGGCCAAGTCCATGGGAAGAAGTGCGCGATTTCTTTCACTATTGCGACAATTACCTGGATGCCGTGGATCGGGCCGCCGAACATTTCGTCAGCGGGCCGAAGGGGCGGCAGGACGTGATGCAAACCGCGCGCGATGCGTTGGAACGTCGCGGCATCACCCTGCACCTCAGCGATATCGCGGCAATGCGCCGCTATGATCCTGCCAACCGCAAGCTGGAAGTCTCGGCCCGTGCGGCCGGGCCGACCCAAAGGTTTCAGCTTTTGCATCAGGTCGCCTTGATCACGCAGAACGACCTGCTGGAGGCGACGCTGGACCTTGCCCGCTTTCAGACACCCGAAGCGCGCGAGATTGCGAAGATCGGTCTGGCCAATTACTTCGCCGGTGCCGCGCTGCTGCCCTACCGCGCCTTCATGGAGGCGGCGGTCGCGGTGCGCCATGATCTGGAGCGTCTGGCAGATCTGTTCGGGGCCAGCATCGAACAGGTGGCGCATCGGCTGTCCACGTTGCAACGTCCCGGGGCCAAGGGCATTCCCTTTTTCTTCGTGCGGGTCGATCAGGCCGGCACCATCACCAAGCGCCACTCGGCAACGCGGCTGCAATTCGCGCGCTTTGGCGGGGCTTGTCCGCTGTGGAACGTGCATCGCGCGTTTGAAACGCCGGGGCGGTTCCTGCGGCAACTGGCCGAAACGCCCGATGGCGTGCGCTATCTGTGCCTGTCGCGCGATGTGTCAAAGCCGGGCGGATCGTTTCACGCCCCGACCCGGCGCTATGCCATCGGCCTTGGCTGCGAGGTGCAGCACGCCGGGGCGATGGTCTATGCCGACGGGCTTGACCTCAAGGGCCGGTTCGAACCCATCGGCATTTCCTGCCGCATCTGCGAGCGTCCCGATTGCCATCAACGCTCGGTCCCGCCGCTGGAACGCGGTCTGCGGGTCAACCCTGACCGGCGCGATGTTCTGCCCTATGAAATCGCGCCCTGAGCAGGCCCGCGCCGATCACGCCCCTTGGGCGAGATGATGCGCGATGTGATCCTTGATCTGCATCCGTTTGCGGCGCAACGCAGCTTCGGTTTCTTCCGACACCGCATCGACACGGGATTCGGCGCGATGAACCGCACGGTTCACCTCGACATATTGCTCCACCAGTTTTGCAAAATGGGCGTTGGCCTGTTTGAGCGCATGGATGGTCTCCGCTTGGCCCGGAAAGCTTTCGGTCAGATCATGGGGGGTGTTGGACATGGCGGCCTCCGCTTGCGTGTTTCGGGCCCGACCATAGGGCGCCACGCCACGCCACGCCTTGACGCGGATCAAGTCAACGACGCGCCGCGCGAAAACCTGCTGCCTCGGCCTCGGCCGATGTGCAGAACCAGACCTCGCCAGCGGCAGGATCGATGCGCGTGGCCGTGTAGTCGCGCTGGCCCGGCTGGTGGTAGATCCGGCCCGTCGCGCCGATGTTGCCCTTGATCCGGCATCGCCCGGCTTGCCCCGGCTCGGGCGCGCGGCTTGCCGCTCGGTGCGCCTCGGGCATGACCATGCGTCCGGCCCAAATCCCGTGGCGGGCGGCCTTTGCCCGGGCCTCCTCGGCCAGATAGCGGCTGGAATAGCGTGCATAGGCAACAGCCGCCCCCGCCATGACCTGAGCCTGCGCCAGATCGGTCTGGCCCGCGTGGCAGATCGCGACCGTCCGGCCATGGCGGTCGATGTCGCGGGCGGCACAGGTGACAGGCCCGTCCGCCACGGCTTGGGCGAGCTTGCGGGCCGACCACGCGCCACAGGCCCAGCTTTTGCCGTTCACGTCACAGCTTTGGCCGCTCTCCGGGGCGTCGATGCCAAACAGGCGCAGTCTTTGGCCGTGCCAGATCAGCGTGTCACCATCCACCACACGCACCGCGTCGCCCGGCACAAGCGCAACGGCGACATGGCTGCCCACAAGCAAAAGGACCAGAATACAGAAGACCCGCGCGACCATCATGTGCCACGACGTCGGCGCTGGCGCCCGCAAAGGCAAGGGCAGATGTTAATGGATGGTTAACAAATCCTGACCAAAGACGAGGGCAGCCCTAGCGCTGCGCCGTGCGCCAGTTCGGGCTGATCGCGGGACCAAGGTTCATCGGCGCAAGCGGCGTGCGGCCGAGGATGTGGTCGGCGGCCTTTTCGCCCACCATGATCGACGGCGCATTCAGGTTGCCATTGGTGACTTGTGGAAAGACCGAACTGTCCGCCAGACGCAGGCCATCGACCCCGATCACCCGACATTCCGGGTCCACCACCGCCATCGGGTCGGACCGGCGACCCATCCGCGCCGTGCCGCAAGGGTGATAGGCCGATTCGACGTGTTCGCGCAGGAAGGCGTCGATTTCATCATCGGTCTGCACATCCGGACCCGGCTGGATTTCGGCCTTTACATAAGGGGCCATCGCGGGCTGCGCGAAAATCTCGCGCGTCAGGCGGATGGCGGTGCGGAACTCGACCCAATCATCGGGATGCGACATGTAGTTGAAGCGGATCACCGGCGGCGCCCCCGGATCGGCCGAGCGCAGCGTGACCGACCCGCGCGATTTCGACCGCATCGGGCCGACATGGGCCTGAAACCCGTGACCGCCCGCCGCCACCTTGCCGTCGTAGCGCACGGCGATGGGCAGGAAATGATACTGGATGTCAGGGTATTCGATCCCGGCGGCGGAGCGGATGAAGGCGCAGGCCTCGAACTGGTTCGATGCCCCCAGCCCCTTGCCAGTGAACAGCCATTGCGCCCCGATCAGCGCCTTGCTCCAGACGTTCCAGTGTTTATACAGCGTGATCGGCTGGGCGGCGGCAAACTGGAAATAGATTTCCAGATGGTCTTGCAGATTGGCGCCCACCCCGGGGCGGTCGGCCACCAGCGGGATGCCGTGGCGCGCAAGCTCTGCCGCAGGGCCGATGCCCGACAGCATCAGGATCTTGGGGCTGTTGAGCGAGGAGGCCGAGACAATCACCTCGCGCGCCGCCCGCAGGACGAAAGGCTCCCCCCCCAGATCGACCTCGACCCCCACGGCGCGGCCATTCTCGATGACCACACGGCGGGCATTGCCGCGCAAAAGGTGCACATTGCCCCCCGCCATCGCGGGCTTGAGATAGGCATTGGCGGCAGACCAGCGGCGGCCCTTCCAGATCGTCGCCTCCATCGGGCCGAAGCCTTCTTGCGACTCGCCGTTGTAGTCATCGGTCACCGGGTAACCGGCCTGCGCCCCGGCCTGGATGAAGGCATCGAACAGCGGGTTGTCGCGCGGGCCGCGGGTGATGTGCAGCGGGCCATCGGTGCCGCGATAGGCAGGGCCCGATCCGCCGTGCGACGTCTCCATCCGGCGGAAATAGGGCAGCACATCGGCATAGGCCCAGCCATCCGCCCCCATCTCGGCCCAGGTGTCGAAATCGCGGGCGTGGCCGCGGACATAGACCATGCCGTTGATGCTGCTGGACCCGCCGATCACCTTGCCGCGCGGGGTCGCCAGCCGCCGCCCGCCCAAATGCGGCTCGGGTTCCGAGTGCAGGCCCCAGTCGTAAATCCCCATGTTCATCGGGTATGACAGCGCAGCGGGCATCTGGATGAAGGGCCCGGCATCGGACCCGCCCGCCTCGATCAAGGTGACGCGCCGCCCAGCCTCGGCCAGCCGATAAGCAATGGCGCAACCGGCGGAGCCCGCCCCGATGATGATGTAATCCGCGTGCATGGTATTGACTTTGCAAGGGTTTCAGTAGGGCGCGTCCACAGGGCCCATGCCCACATAGACCGATTTGACCTGGGTATAGTGCTGCACCGCCGCATGGCCGTTTTCGCGCCCCACGCCCGATGCCTTGACGCCGCCGAAGGGCGCCTCGACCGGGGTCAGGTTATAGGCGTTGATCCAGCAGGTGCCGGCCTGCAATCGCCCGATCACCCGATGTGCGCGCGCAAGGTCGGCGGTGAAGACCCCGGCGGCAAGGCCGAATTCGGTGGCATTGGCGCGGGCGATCACCTCGTCCTCAGTCTCGAAATCAAGGACCGCCATGACCGGGCCGAACACTTCTTCACGCGCAATCGTCATGTGATCGGTGACATCGGCAAAGACCGTGGGCTGGACGAAATACCCGCTTGCCTGCGCGCGCGCGCCTCCGGTGACCAGCCGCGCGCCCTCGGCCCGGGCGGTGTCGATATAGCCCATGACCTTGGTCAGCTGCACGTCCGACACCAGCGGCCCCATCTGCGTGGCGTCATCCTGCGGGTCGCCCAGGGTGATGGCTTCGGTGCGGGTCTTGAGACGGGCAAGGAACGCGTCCTTGAGGCCCTTTTGCACGAAAACCCGCGTGCCGTTTGAACAGACCTGCCCTGCCGAGTAGAAATTGGCCATCAGGGCGGCACCCACGGCATCCTCCAGGCTCGCGTCGTCAAAGATCACCAGCGGGGACTTGCCGCCCAGCTCCATCGTGACATGGCGCATGCCTTCGGCGGCGGCGGCATAGACGCGGCGGCCCGTCGGCACCGACCCGGTGAGCGAGACCTTGGCCACCCGCGCGTCAGTGACCAGCGCGCCACCCACTGCGCCGCGCCCCTGCACCACATTGAACAGGCCGGGGGGCAGCCCCGCCGCGATGTAGATCTCGGCCAGTTTCAGCGCCCCCAGCGGGGTGACTTCAGAGGGTTTGAACACCATCGCATTGCCAAGCGCGAGCGCGGGCGCCGATTTCCAGCAGGCGATCTGGCTGGGGTAATTCCAGGCGCCAATGCCGACGCAGACCCCCAAGGGTTCTCGAATCGTATAGACGAAATCGCGGCCAAGGGGGATCGTCTCTCCGGTCACGGTTGGCGCGAGGCCCGCGAAATATTCCAGCGCATCGGCGCCGCTTGGCCAATCCGCCACGCGGGTTTCCTGAATCGGCTTGCCGGTGTCGAGGGTTTCCAGCTGCGCCAATTCCTCGGCCCGCTCGCGGATCAGGTCGGACGCGCGGCGCAAGATGCGGGCGCGGTCCACCGGGCGCATGGCGGCCCAGTCGGCCTGCGCGCGGGCGGCCGAGGCCAGCGCACGGTCGATCAGTGCGGGCGTTGCCTCATGCAGGCGGGCGATAACCTCGCCGGTCGCGGGATAGATCACCTCGATCATCGCCCCTGCGGGATCATCGATATAGGCCCCGTCGATGAAATGGCTGGCGGTTGGCTGCGCTTTCATGCGGCATTCCCCGGGAGTTGTGCGTTAAGGTAGTTGAGCGCGGTGTGCACCGCCGCCACGCCGTCGGGCGGCCCTGACTTCAGCACCTCGCGCAGATAAAGCCCGTCGATAAGCGCGCCCAAGCCATCGGCCAAAGCCCCGGCCCGTGCGCCCGCCAGGGGGCGCAGGCAGGACATCAGGTTCGACCGCAGGCGCCGCTGGTAAACGGCCAGCAAGCGCCGCGCCTCTGGCACCGTCTGCGCCAGAACCCAGAAGTTGAGCCAGGCGCTGACCGCCTCGCGCCGGAAATTGCCGGGGCTGAAACTGGCGCGCAGGATGGCGCGCAGCCGGGCATCCGGCCCTTCGGCGGCGGCAAGCGCGCCGCGCACCTCGGCACCATAAAGGGTCAGGATATGGCGCATCGCGGCCAGGAACATGTCTTCCTTGGACCCGAAATAATGATGCGCCAGCGCGGGCGACATGCCGGCGCGGCGCGCGATCTGGCTGACCGTGACGTCAAGCGAGCCAACCCGCCCGATCTCGGTGATCGTGGCTTTGACCAGCGCGTCCTTTCGGATAGGCTCCATTCCAACTTTGGGCATTTCGGGGCGACTTTCAGGATAATCCTTGCCAAACCGAATAAGCGTGAAGTTTATTGACTCGTCAATCAACAAAAACAGGGAGCCATCATGACCCTTCGTTCCACACTTCTGGCCAGTGCCGTCACCTTTGCCCTTGCGGGCAGCGCGTTTGCCGAAGGCTGCGACAAGGTGATCTTCTCGGATGTGGGCTGGACCGACATCACCGCAACCACTGCCACCGCGTCGCTGGTGTTGCAGGCGCTGGGGTATGAGACGGAAACCAAGCTCTTGTCCGTGCCTGTCACCTATACCGGGCTGGCCGAGGGCGACATCGACGTGTTCCTTGGCAACTGGATGCCGACGATGGAAGGCGACATCGCCGCCTATCGCGAGGCAGGCACGGTCGAGACGATTGCCGAAAACCTGACCGGCACGAAATACACGCTGGCCACGAATGCCGCAGGCGCGGCCCTGGGGATCAAGACCTTTGCCGATATCGTGGCCCACAAGGATGCTCTGGAAGGCAAGATCTATGGCATCGAGCCGGGCAATGACGGCAACCGGCTGATTCTGGAACGGATCGCCGCCGATGACTTTGGCCTGTCGGCGATGGAACTGGTGGAAAGCAGCGAACAAGGCATGTTGTCGCAAGCCATGCGTCTGGATCAGCAGGGCAAGCCGGTGGTGTTTCTTGGCTGGGAACCGCACCCGATGAATGCCGCGATGGAGTTGACCTATCTGACCGGCGGCGAGGAATGGTTCGGCGCCGAAGGATCGGTGTTCACCAACACCCGCAAGGGCTTTGTCGCGGAATGCCCGAACACCGGCAAGCTGTTGCAGAACATGAAATTCTCGCTCGAGATGGAGAACGAGATCATGGGGGCCATCCTGAACGATGGCACGGATGCCACCGTCGCGGCCAAGACATGGCTGGCGGCCAATCCCGGCGCATGGGAACCCTGGCTGGATGGCGTGACAACCAAGGATGGCGGCGACGCCAAGGCCGCGGTTGCCGCCGCCCTGCAATAAGGATGGCGGCGGGGCCGGGGCAGGTTCCCGGCCCCCTGCCGGACAGTCGTGAACAGATGAACAGGCACGGTGCGGATGGATTGGCTGACTGACCACAAGATCCCGGTGGGGCGCGCGGCCAAGGCGGTGTTCGACTGGATGAATGCAAACCTCGCCGGTGTGTTCGAGACGATTGCCACCGTGATGGAAACGATGATCGAAGCGATCCTGTGGTGCCTGACAGCGCCACATCCGCTGGTGATCGTGGCGGCCTTTGTCGCGCTGACCTATTGGCTGCAAAGGCGTTGGACCGTCGCGCTTGGGGTTTTGGCCGGCTTTCTGTTCATCCTCAATCAGGGCTACTGGACCCCGACGATGGAAAGCCTGACGCTGATCCTGTCGGCCTGTGTGGTCTGCATGGGGCTGGGGGTGCCGATCGGAATCGCGGCGGCGCATCGGCCCCGGCTTTATGCGACCCTTTCGCCCGTGCTGGATCTGATGCAGACGCTGCCGACCTTTGTCTATCTCATTCCGGCGATCGTTTTCTTTGGTCTGGGCATGGTGCCGGGGCTGATTGCCACGGTGATCTTTGTGCTGCCCGCCCCGATCCGGCTGACGCATCTGGGGGTCAGTTCGACCCCGACGGCGCTGCTGGAGGCGGCAACGGCCTTTGGCGCCACGCCGCGCCAGCGGCTGTGGAAGGTGGAACTGCCCTATGCGCTGCCGCAAATCATGGCGGGGCTGAACCAGACGATCATGCTGTCGCTGTCGATGGTGGTGATTGCGGCGCTGGTCGGGGCCAACGGGCTTGGCGTGCCGGTGGTGCGCGCCCTCAACAGCGTGAACTCGGCACTGGGGTTTGAATCGGGTTTCATCATCGTCGTGGTGGCGATCATGCTTGACCGCATGTTGCGGCTGGGGGTGCGCAAATGACCCGGACCACCGATCCAAGGCAGACAGCCGACCTGGCCGTGCGCTTCGACAGGGTAAACATCGTGTTCGGAGATCAGCCGGAACGGGCCCTGCCCCTTATGGACGCGGGCCAAAGCCGGGGCGAGATCCAGAAATCGACCGGGCAGGTTCTGGGCGTGCATGAGTGCAGCCTTGACGTGGCGACGGGCGAAATTCTGGTGCTCATGGGCCTATCGGGCTCAGGCAAATCAACGCTTCTGCGCGCGGTCAACGGCCTGAACCCGGTGTGCCGGGGGGCCGTGCATGTGTGCGATGGCAATGGGCTGATTGATGTGACCCATGCCGATGCCGCGACCTTGCGCCGCATCCGCCTGACCCGCGTGGCGATGGTGTTCCAGCAGTTTGGCCTGCTGCCCTGGCGGACGGTGCGCGAAAATGTGGGGCTGGGGCTGGAATTGGGCGGGATGCCGGTGGCCGAGCGGCGCGCACGGGTGGACATGCAGTTGGAACTGGTCAACCTGACGCAATGGGCCGATCGCCGCGTGGGCGATCTGTCGGGCGGGATGCAGCAACGGGTCGGGCTGGCCCGCGCCTTTGCCACCGAGGCGCCGATCCTGTTGATGGACGAGCCGTTTTCGGCGCTGGACCCGCTGATCCGGGCGAAATTGCAGGACGAACTTCTGGACCTGCAATCCACGCTGAAGCGCACGATCATCTTTGTCAGCCACGATCTGGACGAGGCGTTCAAGATCGGCAACCGCATCGCGCTGATGGAAGGCGGGCGGATCGTGCAATGCGGCACGGCGCGGCAGATCATCGCCAATCCGGTCAACGACTATGTGCAGGATTTCGTGGCCCACATGAACCCGCTGTCGGTGCTGACCGCCCGCGATGTGATGGTTCCGGGCGAGACGAGCGCCGCTCAGGCGGTAGAGGCGGAAACCCCGGTGCGCGACATCATGGCGATGATCCGTGACGGGGCCGGAGAGATCGCTGTCACAGAGCATGGCGCCCGCATCGGGGTGCTGCGCGCGGGGGCACTGATGGGGCGGCTGATCAACCCGCGCACGGGCTGATCACGCCGAAACGGTCACTCGGCGGCCTTGGCGGGCGCCTTTTTTGCTGCGGGCTTCTTGGCCGCGGGCTTTTTGGCCACCGCATCCTTGGCCTTGGCCGTCTTGGGCGCGGGCTTGGCCGCCTTCTCTGCCGCAGGTTTGGCTTTTTTCGCAGCGGGCTTTTTCTTGCCCGGCGATTTTGCCAGCTTTTCTGCGATCAGTTCCAGCGCCTGATCGATGTTGATCTCCTCGGGGCGGATTTCCTTGGGAATAGTCGCATTGACCTTTTCCCATTTGATATAGGGGCCATAGCGCCCCGGCATCACCGTGATTGCCCCGCCTTCGGGATGATCGCCCAAGGCCTTGATCGGCTCTGCCGGGGCTGTCGCGCCACGGCCACGGCTGGCCTTTTGCGCCAACACCTCCATCGCGCGGTTCATGCCGATGGTGAACACCTCGTCCACATCCGGGATATTGGCATAGGTGGTGTTGTGCCTGACATAGGGGCCATAGCGGCCGATCGCGGCCTCGACCGGCTGGCCATCCTCGGGGTGGGCCCCGATGATGCGCGGCAGCGACAGCAAATCCAACGCGCGTTCCAATGTCAGGCTGTCGGCAGACCAGCCCTTTGGCAGGCTGGCGCGGTCGGGCTTTGGCTGGTCCTCGGTCGCCTCCCCGCGCTGCACATAGGGGCCAAAGCGCCCGGCGCGCAGGCTGATCGGCTGGCCATCGGCATCCTCGCCCAGAATACGGCCGTCTGCCCCGCTTGCATCCTCGCCGCCCGAAATCGGACGGGTATAGCGACATTCGGGATAATTGCCGCAGCCGATGAAGGCCGACCCCGAACGCGCCGTCTTCAGATGCAGCCGGCCGGTGCCGCAGGTGGGGCAGGACCGCGGATCCGACCCATCGGCGCGCAGCGGGTAAAGATGCGGCGCCAGGAACTCATCGATCCGTTCCAGCACCTCACCGATGCGCAGATCGGCGGTCTCTGCCACGGCGGCGGAAAAGTCGCGCCAGAATCGCGCCAGCACATCCTTGTAATCGCGCGTCCCGGCTGACACGTCGTCCAGTTCGTTTTCCAGATCGGCGGTGAAGTCATATTCCACATATTTGCGGAAATAATTGGTCAGGAAAGCCGTCACCAGCCGCCCCTTGTCCTCGGGGATCAGGCGGTTCTTGTCCTTGCGCACATATTCGCGGTCCTGAATGGTGGACAGGACCGAGGCATAGGTGGACGGGCGGCCGATGCCAAGCTCCTCCATCCGCTTGACAAGGGTCGCCTCGGTATAGCGCGGGGGGGGCTGGGTGAAATGCTGCTCGGGCGCGACGCGACGCTTTTCCGCCGGTTCGCCCTGCATGATCTGCGGCAGGCGGCCGCCTTCCTCATCCTCGTCGTCGCGGCCTTCGTCATAGACCTTCAGAAAGCCGTCGAACTGCACGACCTGCCCCGTCGCGCGCAGCACGATCTGGCCATCGGCGCTGCCCACATCGACCGTGGTGCGTTCCAGCCGCGCGGCGGCCATCTGGCTTGCGATCGTGCGCTTCCAGATCAGGTCATAGAGATTGGCCTGATCCTTTTCCGCAAGACGCAGCTTTTCGGGGGCCGCGGCCATATCGGTCGGGCGGATACATTCATGCGCCTCTTGCGCATTCTTGGCCTTGTTCTTGTAGATGCGGGGCTGGTCGGGCACATAAGCCGCGCCGAAGCGGTCCTTGATCGCATCGCGCGCCTGCGCCACGGCCTCGGGCGCCATGTCGATGCCATCGGTCCGCATATAGGTGATATGCCCCGCCTCATACAGGCGCTGCGCCGCGTTCATGCACTGCTTGGCGCCCATGCCGAACTTGCGGCTGGCCTCTTGTTGCAGGGTCGAGGTCATGAAGGGCGGATAGGGGTTGCGGGTGGCGGGCTTCGCCTCCACCGACAGCACGGTCAAGGTGCGCGAAGTGACAGCCTGCACCGCCAATTCGGCGGCTTCTGCCGTCGGAATGTCGAATTTGTCCAGTTTCTTGCCGCCAAGGACCGTCAGCCGCGTCTCATAGTCTTGCCCGCGCGGGGTGGTCAGAACTGCCCCGACCGTCCAGTATTCGCGGGCGCGAAACGCCTCGATCTCCATCTCGCGCTCAACGATCAGGCGCAGGCAGACCGATTGCACCCGGCCCGCCGATTTCGACCCCGGCAGCTTGCGCCACAGGACAGGCGACAGGGTAAAGCCGACCAGATAGTCCAGCGCGCGGCGGGCAAGATAAGCCTCGACCAGCGGGGTGTCGATCTCGCGCGGGTTCTTCATCGCCTGCGTCACCGCATCCTTGGTGATGGCGTTGAAGGTCACGCGGGCGACCGTCTTGCCTTTCTTCAGGCTGCCCGCCAGCGCCTCGCGCAAGTGCCAGCTGATCGCCTCGCCCTCCCGGTCGGGGTCGGTGGCAAGGATCAGGGTGTCATCGGTCTTGAGCGCCTCGGTGATGGCGCGAATGTGCTTTTTCGACTCCGCCGCCACCTCCCATGTCATGGCGAAATCGTGTTCGGTATCGACCGAACCATCCTTTGGCGGCAGATCGCGCACATGGCCGTAAGAGGCAAGAACGGTGAAGTCAGAGCCCAGATATTTGTTGATTGTCTTGGCCTTGGCAGGAGACTCTACAACGACGACGGCCATGAAATACCCTTTTTGCGCGAAAGCCCCGAGAGGCGCGGCAAGATGTGGGCGAAGTGCGGCCAATGTCAATGCACCAAACGGCCCGGCCTGCCCGGGCCGCGCATCGGATCAGTCAAGCCGGCTGAGAAGGCCGCCCGGCGCGCGGTGGACGCGGCCATCCAGTTCCAGCGTCAGCAAGTGCTGCGCCACCGTGGCCGGCGGCATCGACAGGTCCCGGATCAGCTGATCCTCGGCCAGCGGGCTGGGGCCAAGCCGGGCCAGGATCTGGCTGTGGACCGCGGCGATATCGGTCAGGGGGCGCCGTTCGGGCACGGGGCCGGGCAGCGGCGCCGCGCTCGGGGCGTCCTGCCCGGTCGGCGGGGCAAAGGGCACGACCTCGGCGCCAATCGCCTCAAGCACGTCGGCGGGGCCGCGCACCAGCGTGGCGCCATCGCGCAACAGGTGATTGCAGCCGGCGGCGCGCGCGTCGAAGGGATGGCCCGGCACGGCCAGCACGTCACGCCCCTGATCAAGCGCGGTGCGCGCGGTGATCAGACTGCCCGAACGGGCCGCAGCCTCGACCACCACGACGGCGCGCGCAAGACCCGAGACGATGCGATTGCGCAGCGGAAAATGGCGCGCCTGCGGCTGCAAGCCCATCGGCTGTTCCGACACAAGGCAACCCTGCTCTGCAATCTGCGCCATCAAGCGGGCGTTTTCTTCGGGATAGGCGACATCGACGCCCCCGGCCTGCACCGCCACGGTGCCGGTGGCAAGGGTGGCTTCGTGAACAACGGTATCAATGCCGCGCGCAAGGCCCGATACGGTGACAAACCCCGCCTGCCCCACGCCTTCAGCCAAGCGGCGCGCCATGCGCAGGCCAAGCGATGACGCGTTGCGCGCCCCGACCATGGCCACCATAGCGCGGTGCAAAAGCGAGACATCGCCCCTGACCCAAAGCAGCGGCGGGGCATCGGGCAGATCCATCAGGCAGAGCGGGTAATCGTGCCCGCCCCACAGCAGCAGCCGCGCCCCCGCAGCCCGCCCTTGGGCCAGTTCGTGCCGCGCCACCTCGACCGGGCAGACGGAGTAATTTTCAACACCCGCCGCCTGCGCCACGGCGGGCAAGGCCTGCAACGCCGCCCCCGCCGAGCCGTGTTCCGCCATCAGCCGGTGCCATGTCACCGGGCCAACCCTGCGGGAACGAATGAGGCGCAGGCAAGCCACCGGGTCATCGTCCAGGGGTGTGGGGTGGGGTGTGGGTTTGGATGTTTGGCCCATGTCCGCCTCGCCTCATTCGCAAGGTCACCCTGGCCTGCGCAAGGTTAACAGGTGGTGAATCAATCCGGGGCCGTGGAAAAAATCTTTGAGGGCGGGCGAAAACAGATCAGGACAGGTCGGTATGATGATGGACGCCGACCGAAAAGTTTGATCAAATGATGAGGCAGGCCCAAGGCCGGGCCGGATACGGAGCCATGAGATGAAAAACGCCGACGTCGCCCTGCGCCGCAATGACGCGATTTCCCGTGGGGTCGGGATGATGACCCAGATCTACGCCGACCGCGCCCTGAATGCCGAGGTCTGGGATATCGAAGGCAACCGCTATATCGACTTTGCCGCCGGCATCGCGGTGGTGAACACCGGCCATTGCCACCCGCGCGTGATGGCGGCTGTCACCGAACAGATGGGGCGCTTCACCCACACCTGCCATCAGGTGATGCCTTACGAGAATTACATCCGCCTTGCCGAGCGTCTGAACGACAAGGTTCCGGGCGATTTCAAGAAAAAGACGATCTTCGTGACTACGGGGGCCGAGGCCTGCGAGAACGCGGTCAAGATCGCCCGCATCGCCACCGGCCGCAACGCCGTCATCGCCTTTGGCGGCGGCTTTCACGGGCGCACCTTCATGGGCATGTCGCTGACCGGCAAGGTCGAGCCCTACAAGAAGGGCTTTGGCGCGATGATGCCGGATGTGTTCCACGTGCCTTTCCCGATGGAGCCGCATGGCATTTCCACCGCTGACGCGATGAAGGGTCTTGAAAAGCTGTTCAAGGCCGATCTCGACCCAGCGCGGGTGGCTGCGATCGTGTTCGAACCCGTGCAGGGCGAGGGCGGCTTTTACCCCGCGCCGACAGAGCTTGTGCGCGCGATTCGCGCCCTGTGCGACCAGCATGGCATCGTGATGATCGCCGATGAGGTGCAGACCGGCTTTGCCCGCACCGGCAACCTGTTCGCGATGGAGGCTTACGGCGTGGCCGCCGACCTGACCACGATGGCCAAAGGGCTCGCGGGGGGCCTGCCGCTGGCAGCCGTCACGGGGCGGGCCGAGTTGATGGATGCCTCCAATCCCGGCGGCCTTGGCGGCACCTATGCCGGCAACCCGCTGGGCATCGCCGCCGCCAACGCCGTGCTGGACGTCATCGAGGACGAAGACCTGTGCGCCCGCGCCAACGAACTTGGCAGCCGCCTGAAACAGCGGCTGGAAGCGATCCGGTCCACCGCGCCCGAGATCATCGACATCCGCGGCCCCGGTTTCATGGTGGCTTGCGAATTCGCCAACCCGCAGACGCATGAACCCGACGCAGGCTTCACCGCCCGTGTGCGGATGGAGGCGCAAAAGCGCGGGCTGATCCTGCTGACCTGCGGGGTTTACGGCAATGTGGTGCGCTTCCTTGCCCCGATCACGATTCCCGATGCGCATTTTGCCGAAGCCATGGATATTCTCGAAGCCTCGGTCGCGGCCGCACGCCAGCACTGACCCGGATCCAGGATCACGGGCCAAGACAGTCCGGGGGCAGCGCCCCGGACTGTTTTTTTGTTGCACGGACGATGCTTTGGCATTTTTGATGAGGGCTTCATGGTTCAGCAAGCATTGCCGGATCAAGTGCGTCAGGGCTTTGGCAACTTTGCCCAAATTCGAACAGATTGTAACCTTAGGTTGAAAAGTGCATGGTTTACCTCCGCAAAGGCGCTTAAGGGGCAGGATGGGGCTGAGGGACACACTGAATGTCGAACCGATGATGCACAGGATGTCGATGCTGGCAGAGTGCCTTGATCTGCTAGGGCACGGCACGGGCCCGGTGCCGCTTGGCAACGTGCTGTCCTGGCTGGTCGGGCGCTGCGATGCTGCGGCGGGGATGTTCCTTGTCGGACGGCCGGAGGGGGAGGCGACGCTTTGCCTTGGCACGCCGGGGGCCGAAGGGCTGCGCGCGGCCTTTGCTCAGGGCTTGCCCGGCGCTGCGCCGGCGGCGGGGGGCATGGTTCACATCCCGCTCGGCCTTGTATGCGATGACCCGGCCAGCCTGCTGCTTGATCTGGGGGGCAGGTCGCTTGATGCCGACACAGCTGCCGTGCTGGCCGAGCTGGCACCGCTGTTGCGCCTGATGCTGGAACATGACGTGCTGCGAAGGGCGGCGGAGGGCGCCGCCCCTGCCCCCACGGGGCCCGCCTATCCCCACAGCGAAAGGGGGGCGGTTGCGGCCTTTGACCGGCTGACGGCGATCCTTGATGTGCTGCCCGATCTGGTGTTCGAACTGACCAGCGAGGGGCGCTATACCGATTTTCTGGCCGGGCCCGCCGATCTGATGGGCGAGGCCTACAAGGATCTGCCCGGCCGGCTGCTGGAGGAGGTGCTGCCCCCCGATCTGGCCGCCGACACCCGGATCGCGCTTGCGCAAACGCTGGAAACCGGGCGCAGCCCGCCAGCGCGCTACCGCCTCGCCTCGCCGCTGGGGATGCGCTGGTATGAACGGGTCGGCGCGCGCAAACTGGCCAATGCCCCGGGCGAGGCGCCCACGGTCATCTTCGTGGTGCGCGACGTGACCGACGACATGCAGCAGGCCGAAGATCTGCGCCGCATGGGCCGCGTGGTGGCAAACATGTCCAATCTGGTGGCGATCGTGGACACGGATCAACGCATCACCTGGGTCAATCAAGCGTGGGAACGTCGGACCGGATGGAGCTTGGCCGAAGCGCAGGGTCGGCTGCTTTCGGATATGGTGCGGGGCCGGCAACACGACCCCGTCAACGAAGCCCGCGTGACCCAAGCCATCGAAAGGGGGGAACCCTACCACGGCGAGACGGTGAATTTCGACCGCAACGGCACAGCCTATTGGGTCGATTTCAACATCCTGCCGCTGCATGATTTCGACCAGAACATCACCGGCTATGTCTCGATCGAAACCGATGTCACCCAGCAACGCCAGGGTGAGGCGCAGGCCGCGCGGATGGCGGATGAAGCCAGCCGGATGCGCATGCAGCTTTACAATGCCATCGAGACCTTGCCCGACGGGGTCATCATCTGGGATGCGGACGACCGGCTGGTGTTTGCCAATTCGGCCTACAAGCGGATGTATCCCGAAGTCGCCGATGCGCTGGTGACGGGTGTGACGCAAGAAGCCATCATGCAGATCGGCCTGGAGCTGAAGGCCTTTCCCGATGCCATCGGGCGCGAGCAAGACTGGCTGGCCGAGCAGCGCGAGCGGTATCGCAACCCCAGCGTGGACGAGATCAAGCGCAAGGATGACCGCTTCATCCGGCGGCTTGACCTGCGCACCCCTGACGGGGGGCGCATCGCCGTGCGCATCGACACCACCGAACGGCACAAACAGCTTGAGGCCTTGGCCACCGCGCATCAATCGCTGGCCGAGGCGCGCGATTCTCTGGCCCAGATCATCGAAAGCGCGGATGTCGGCACTTGGGACTGGCATGTCGATACCGGCGCGCTGCGCATCGGTGGGCGCTATGCCCAGATGCTGGGCTATACCCCCGAGGAATTGGGCGAGCCTTCGGATGCCATGTTCCGCGCGCTGGTGCACCCCGAAGATCTGCTGCGGCTCGATGCAAGCGAGGATGCCGATTTCTCTCCCCTGCCCGACGGGCGGGAGCCGGTGCGCGAACATCAGTTGCGCATGCGCCGCAAGGACGGAAGCTGGGCCTGGATCCTGTCCCGCTCGGCCGTGACGGCGCGCTTCCCCAACGGAAAGCACAAATCGGTGGTCGGCATCCATCTTGACGTGACCGAGCGCAAAGAGCTGGAAGACCGGATCCAAAGCAATGAGGTCTTTCTCAATCAGGTGATGGACAGTTCCGTCTCGGCCATCGTGGTGATGGACCGCGCTGGCGTCATCACCTATGCCAATGCCGAGGCGGAGCGCATCCTCGGCCTTGACCGCAGCCAGATCGAGGGCCGTCGCTACAACGACCCCAGATGGAACATCAGCGCGCCCGACGGCAGCCCGATTGCGCCCGAAGACCTGCCCTTTCATCGCGCGATCGCACAAGATGAAATGGTGCGCGACATGCGGATGGCCATCGAATGGCCCGGTGGCGCCCGGCGCATCCTGTCGGTGAACGCGGTGCCCCATCACAAGGTAACGGGGGCGCCTTCGGACAGTCTGATCATCGCGTCATTCGTTGACATCACCGAAGAGCTGAACAAGGCCAGCCGGCTTGAACAGGCCCTGACCCTTGCGCAGGAGGCGAGCCGGTCGAAATCGACCTTCCTGGCCACCATGAGCCATGAGATCCGC
>JALOSF010000075.1 GCA_025458525.1 Cypionkella sp.
CTGCCCAATCCGTTGGAACATTCGTGACGAGATCCTTGTTCACAAGGAACGACATCACGCCGTAGTAAGCACCATACCAATGGCCATCAGCGTCTTTGATACCGTCTGGAATGCTGTCCCAGACTGCAACCTTGTGCGGCTGCAGCAAGCCCTCAGCCTGGGCCGAGGGGCCAAAGGCCAGGCCCACGTCCAGAACGTCGGGGGCTTGCGGGCCCTTGTTGTCCTTGTTGGCCTTCACGGCCTCGATCTCATCGGCCGACCCTGCGTCCGGGTTCAGCTCGTTCACGGTGATTTCGGGATATTTTGCCTTGAACGATGCAATGATGTCGCCATAGCCGCACCAGTCATGCGGCAGCGCGATCGTGGTCAGCATGCCCTCGGCCTTGGCCGCGGCCTCGATCTCGGCCATCGATTGTGCCTGTGCCAGCGGTGCAGTCAGCACCAGCGCCAGGCCGGTCGTCAGCCCAAGCAGTTTTTTCGTCATCATGGAGTCTCTCCCGGTTGATCTGTTTTCCGTCCCGCTTGTCATCTTCGATCCTCGCCGCGCAGGGCGGGGCAGAGGCGCGGGTTCTCCGCGAAGGTTAAAGCTGCACGCACGGGTCAGACAAGCCCATCTAGCGTCGGCTTGTGACAATTTTTTCACAACCCGACCGGCTGAAGCGATCAGAACGGCTTTTGCCCGAGGTCGCGGCACAAAGCGAAGACATCGGGGCCTGTCACAGGCTCATGCCACTCCCGGCCTTGACTTTGTCGTGATCCCGTCCATAGAAACGGACATTCAAGTTCCGGCGATGAGCTGGAGTAATAGGGAACACGGAAGGGGCCAGCCCCAAGCCGTGGCTGCCCCCGCAACTGTGAGCGGTGAGCGACGTCGCATATACCACTGGCGCAAGCCGGGAAGGTCGACCGAGCGTAGACCCGTGAGCCAGGAGACCTGCTTGAATGTTCACCCTTTCCGGGCGCGGGGCGCGCCACGGGAGCGGTTTTCCGCAGCGGTGACGATACTTCGTCGTCTGCGGAAGGGTTCCTTCCCAGGCCAATTTGCATTGCCGGTCGCAAGGCCGGTGTGGGAAAAGGAACATGAAGATGCAAGGCATCTCTCGGATCGCATTTGTTGCGGCATTGGCGGCAGGCGGGGCTGCGACCCCGCTTCTGGCGCAAACTTCGGATGAAATCCTGCTGGACGAAATCTCGGTCATCGCGTCAACCGAGCCTGTTCCGCTGGGCCGGACCGGGGCCACGGTCAACGTGCTGGGCACCGAGGATCTGGAACGGTCTGGCAACCAGTCGGCGGCGACGCTGCTGTCGCGCTTGCCGGGGGTCAGCATGACCCGCAACGGCGGGCTTGGCACATCCACAGCCCTGCGCATTCGCGGGCTTTCGGGCCCCTATATCGGGGTGCGGATCGATGGCATCGATGTTGCAGACCCGTCTGGCACGCAATGCGCCTATGATTTCGGTTCCACCACATCGGGCGGGCTGTCGCGGATCGAGGTGCTGCGCGGGTCGCAATCGGCGCTGTTCGGATCCGAAGCCATTGGCGGGGTGGTGGACATCACCACATTCCGGGCCACTGAAGAAGGCACCGAAAGCCAGATCACGGTCGAGGCGGGCAGCAACGGCTCGGCAAGCGGCACGGCTTCGGTCGCGATGAAATCAGAGCGTGCCGAGCTTGCATTTTCGGTGGGCCGCACGGTGACGGACGGCATTTCGGCCTATGCCTACGGTCCAGAGGACGACGCGTTCCGCGCGTCAACCCTGTCGTTCTACGGCAGCTACCGTGCGACGGAAACGCTTACGCTGGGCCTCAATGGCTTTGCGCGTGACAGCTATTCCGAGTTTGACAGCCAATATGGCGACTCCGACGAAAGCGAGTCGGGCAAGCTGCGCGCGTTGCGGGCCTTTGCAACGCTGGAATTGGGCAGCACCACGCATGAGCTGTCCTTTGCCCGCACCAAGACCGAACGCGACTATCCGCTTGGCTTTGTGCGGCTTTACACCGGCGAGCGGGATCAACTGGCCTACAAGGGGCGGTGGGATGCTTCGAGCCGTCTTTCGGTAAACTGGGGCCTTGACCGGACAGATGAATCCTTTGGCGCGGATACCGATGCCGGCAACAGCCGCACCACCTCGGCGCTGACCGAATTGCTCTATGCGCCCAATGACGCGCTCGATCTGTCGCTTGCGCTGCGCCATGATGATCACAGCGCCTTTGGCGGCCAGTTGTCGGGACGTGTTGCCATGGCGTGGCGTCCCTCTGGCGACTGGGTGATCCGCGCCGTCGCCGGCACAGGGTTCCGCGCCCCGTCGCTCTATGAGCTTTATGGGCCATATGGCACGCTTGACTTGCAGCCCGAGCAGAGCCGCAGCTTCGAGATCGGGGCCGAATATCTGTTGCCGGGCGGTGGATCGGTGCAGGCGACCCTGTTTGATACGGATATCGAGGACAAGATCGACTTTTTCAGCGGCCGCTATCGTCAGAGCCCGGGCACGACCCAGACCCGTGGTGTCGAGCTGATCGGGCGCGCGACCATTGCCGACGGTTGGGAAGTCTTTGGCAATTATACCTACACCGACGCCTCCTTTGTGTCGCGCACCGGGGTAGAGGGCAGTGCGATCCGGGTGCCGAAACATGATCTGGTGCTGGGGGTCGAGGCAAGGCTTGCCGATCGCCTGACCGGGCAGTTCATGGTGCAGCATGTCGCCGGGCTTCAGGATGATTACTACGATCTGTCCATCCCGCCCTTTGGTGCGACCCGGCGGGTGGATCTTGGCGATTACACCATCGCCAATGTGAACTTCGCTTATGAAATCAACGACAAGACATCTGCTTATCTTCGGGTGGAGAACCTTTTTGACGAGGAGTATCAGACCGTGAAGGATTACGGACAGCCGGGCCGTTCCGTCTTTGTCGGTCTGGCAGCAAAGTTCTGATTGCAGCGGGCCGGGGGCATGTCTCCCGGCCCATTTGAAAGGCGGCTCATGCCCTGTCGTGCCCTTCTTGTGTCGTTTCGTCTGCTGTGCGCAGGTCTGGTCACGGGCCTGTCCCTTGGTCAGGCCATCGCACAGGCGCCGCAGCGGGTGGTGTCGATCAACCTGTGCACCGATCAGCTGGCCATGCTGCTGGCCGCGCCGGGGCAGTTGGTGTCGGTGTCCAATCTTGCCCAGGACCCACGGTCCTCGGTCATGGTCGAGGAGGCCCGGGCCTATCCGTCCAATCAGGCCCTGGCGGAGGAAGTCTTTCTTCTGAAGCCCGATCTGGTGCTGGCTGGCACCTTTACCGCCCGGGCAACCGTGTCGATGCTGGAGCGGCTGGGCATACCGGTGGTGTCGTTTCCGCCCACGTCCTCGCTGGCCGATGTGCGGCAGGGGATGCTCGACATGGGGGCCGTGCTGCACCGGGAAGCCGCGGCCGCCGCGATGGTGGCCCGCTTTGATGCCGATCTGGCACGGCTTGGGCAAGCACCTGCCGCGCCTCGGCCGACAGCCGCCACCTATGCGGCCAATGGCTATACCCCCGGCGCAAACAGTTTGTCGGCGGACATCATCGAAGCGGCGGGCTTTGAGCATCTGGCGCGCGCTCTGGGCCTGACGCAGGGTGGTTTCGTGCCGCTCGAGGCACTAATTCTTGCGGCGCCCGATCTGGTGGTCCTGGGCGATACCTATCCGGGCAATTCCCGCGCCGAGGAGATCCTGTCGCATCCCGCGCTGACCGCATTGCCGGGCGGGCGCCAGAAACTTGAAGATCGTGACTGGGTCTGTGGTCTGCCGGTGGTGGTCAATGCGGTGGCGCGCATGCGCCTGGCGCGCGATGCGATCGGGGGCGCGCCATGAGCTTTGCAAGGCTCATGGCTGGACTGTGCGGCTTGGTGGCGGGGTTGTTCACCCTGTCGCTGGTGACGGGTGTGGCGCCGGTCGGCGCTGGCGAAAGCCTTGCAGCGCTTGTGCAGGATGACGGCGGGCCGCTGACCATGGTCATGCGTGAAATCCGTCTGCCGCGCGCCCTTCTGGCGGTGATGATCGGGATCAGCCTTGGCCTGTCCGGGGCCGCCATGCAGGGGTTCTTGCGCAATCCGCTGGCAGAACCCGGTCTGATCGGCGTGTCGTCCTCGGCGGCGCTGGGCGCTGTGCTGGCGCTACAGACCGGTTTTGCCGCGGCTTTTGCGCTGGCTTTGCCGCTTTCCGCCCTGATCGGGGCCACCGCCGGCGTCGGCTTGATCCTGTTTCTTGCCGGGCCGGGCGGAGGCGCCTTTACCCTTATTCTGGCGGGGATCGCGCTCTCGGCGCTGACGGCGGCCTTGACCTCGCTCGTGCTCAACCTGTCGCCAAACCCGTTCGCCGCCAATGAGATCGTGTTCTGGATGATGGGTTCGCTGGCGGATCGATCCTTTGACCATGTCTGGATGGCGCTGCCCGTGATGGTGCTGGGCTGGATCGCGCTTGCCCGCTGCGGCCGCGCGCTGGAGGCGCTGACGCTGGGCGAAGATGCGGCAGCCTCCATGGGGTTCGATCTGGCCCGGCTCAGGCTCGTGCTGGTGGGGGGGGTTGCGGGTTCGGTCGGGGCGGCCACCGCCGTTGCGGGGGCCATCGGCTTTGTCGGGTTGGTGGTGCCCCATGTGCTGCGTCCCTTGGTCGGGGGCAGCCCGTCGCGCCTCTTGCCTGCCTCGGCGCTCGGCGGGGCGGCGCTGGTGCTGGCGGCCGATATCGCGGTGCGTCTGGTCCTGCCGGGGCGCGATCTGAAGCTGGGCGTCCTGATGGCGCTGGTTGGCGCGCCGGTCTTTCTGCACCTGATCTGGCGGATGCGGGGGCAGACATGACGGTGCTGTCGCTGGAAAACCTGACGGTCAGGCGCGGGCCTTGCGCGGTGCTTTCGCAGGTTTCGCTATCTGTGGCTGCGGGGGAGTGTATCGGCCTGATCGGGCCGAATGGCGCGGGCAAGACCACCTTGATGCGCGCTGCCCTCGGGCTGATGCCAAGCGAGGGGCGGTCCTCGCTTGCCGATCTGCCGGTCCACGCCCGTGCGGGCCAGGCAGCTTGGTTGCCGCAATCGCCCGAAATCGCCTGGCCCGTGACAGTCGAGCATCTGGTGGCGCTGGGAGCGATGGCGCGGGGGCGTCCGGCAGGGCATCCGTCGGTGCAGCACGCCATCGATCGCATGGCGCTTGGCCCGTTTCGGTCCCGCGCGGCCAATGGGCTGTCGGGGGGCGAGCAGGCGCGTGTTCTGATCGCCCGCGCCCTTGCGCAGGACACCCCCCTTCTATTGGCGGACGAGCCGGTGGCGGGGCTTGATCCGGCGCAACAGATCCGGACGATGCGCGTCTTTCGTGCCCTTGCCGCCGAGGGCCGGTCGGTCGTGGTGTCGCTGCATGATCTGGGCCTCGCGGCGCGGCATTGCACGCGGATCATCATGCTGCATCAAGGCGGTGTCGCCGCGGATGGGCCACCGGCGCAGGTCTTGACCGATGCGCGCATGGCCGAGGTGTTCGGCGTGTCGCTGTTCCGCGCCGATACCGCCGATGGCCCCGTGGTGCAGCCGATGGCGACGGTCGGCCCATGATCGGCGTCCATCTGAACCGCCCGTGGCTGGTGGCCGATCTGGGGCGCGAGCGGCGCATCTTGTCCTTTGCGCCGCATCGGCCCGGATGTGTCAGCGCGCGCCATGTCGTCTGGCGCGAGGTTCGGGACGCCGATCTTTCGCCCGAGTTTGACGTTCTGTCCTGGCTGCCGCAGGAATTCGCGCGTCAGGGCCATGCGGCCGCTGTTGGCCTGCTGACCTCTCGCGATGTCGGCAGTTTCGTGCAGGTCAAGGCCGAGGTGGACGGGGTCCGCGTCGCGGCTTTGGTGACACTTGGCCTTGGGAACGCTGAAAGTGTCGGCAGTCGCAGGGCGGTAAACGGTGTCGGCTGGTCCACCGGCTATGGCACCATCAACATCTGCGCCCTGATCGATGCGGGCCTGACCGAGGCCGCCCTGATCGAGGCGCTGACCATTGCCGCCGAGGCGCGCACGGCCGCGGTGATGGACTGCGGCCTGACCCTGCCCGATGGCCGCCGCGCCACGGGAACCGGCACGGATTGCATCGCGCTCGCGGCCGATGTCGGTGATCTGGCCTATGCCGGCACCCATACCGCGGTGGGCGAGGCGCTTGGCAAAGCTGTGCGCGAGGCCGTGACCATAGCCGCCAGAACCTGGATCGCCGAGAATGGCGGCGTGGCGCGCGGCTATCCGTAAACGCCAGACGGATAGGCGCTAAACTGACTCGGGCAGGAACAGGTTTGGCGTCAGGAAATGCTGTCCCCCGACCTGCCCCAGGCCGTTGCGAACCGATTCCGAGGCGATGGCGACCAGATCGGCACAAACCTGCGCCAGCGGCGTTGAAATCACCATCGTGACATGGCGCGAGATCAGGGCGGCCCGGCTTTCCTGTGTCAATTCGTTGACCACCAGCGCGATCTCGCCGGGGGCGCGTGTTTCGCGCAGCGCGGCGATCGCGCCTTCCATTCCGCCGCCCGCGCAATAGAGGCCGCGCAGATCATCGTGTCTGCCCAGCAGATCCAGCGTCGCCTCATAGGTCAATTGCCGGGTTTCCAGATTGACCAGGGTGTCAAGAATGTGGAATTCGGGTGCATATTCCCGAAAATAGGCCCGAAAGCCCGTTTCGCGCAGGTGATGCCCGTGCCAGCGCGTGCCGCCGATGAACACCGCGATCTTGCCCGGTCGATGCGTCGCAAGCGCGATCATTTGCGCCGCGATCCGCCCCACCTGCATGTTGTTCAGCCCGATATAGTGTTGCCGCACCCCTTGGGCGAAGTCGTTGAGAAGGGCAAGGCAGGGCACGCCTGCCGCATTGATCCGCTTGACCGCCTCTGTCACCTCGGGGTGGGCGACGGCGGTGGCGGCAACTGCATCGACCTTGCCCAGCATCGATTCCATCAGGGCGGCAAAATCGGCGGGCGCCTGCGTCGGGCAGAACGCCACCTGAACCGACGCGCGCACGCCCGTGGCAGAGGCAACGGCCTTTTCGATTTCTGCGCGAAACTGTTGATAAAAGGACTGCCGTTCCTTGTTCAGAACCACGCCAAGCCGCAGCCGGGGGCGGGCATCCGCGACGCGCTGCGCGATCAGCGGGGCGGCGTGATAGCCGATCTTGCGGGCTGCGTCATAGACCCGGCGCGCGGTTTCCTCGCGCACCTTTTCGCGGGCGTTCAGAACGCGGTCCACCGTGGCGGGGGACAACCCTGCCTCGCGGGCAACATCGTGAAGGGTGGGGCGGCGGGCCATGGGGTGCTATACTCCGGCGCGGCGGCTCACGCCAGATGATGGCCGCGCATCGACGACAGAAGCGTTTCCTTGGATGTCGCCAGATGCGTGCGTGCGGCGGCCTCGGCGGCCGGGCCGTCGCGCGCTTCAAGCGCGGTCATGATCCTCAGATGCTCGCCAATCGCGGCTTCGTTGCGAAAGCGTTCCATCGTCTTGTCCCATTGATAGTGATAATGGAAAATGAGCGAGATGACCTTTTGAAATTCCGCCACAAAACGGTTCTGCACCACCGAATTGATCAAGGCGTGGAACCGCCCGTCAAGCCGCGAGAAATCGTGGTAATCCCGTTCGATCCGGGACAGCAGGTCAAGGTGTTCGTCCCGCACCCGTGCAAGATCGGCCCAAGCCGGATGATCTGCGGGAAGGGCGGCAAAGCTGCGCACCGCGTTCAGTTCCAGAACTTGCCGGAACTCGGAAAGTTCCACCGCATAGTCGGCCGTGAACCCCAGCAGCCGCCAGCCCCCGCGCGGGCGCCGCTCGATCAGGCCGGACTGGCCAAGGCTGGCCAGAAATTCCTGAAGCGCATGGGTCGGCACGTTGAACTGTCGCGCCAGTTGCGTGATGTTCAACGCGGTTCCGGCGGGCACGTCAAAGCGCAGCACCCAATCGAGGAACCGCGCCTCCAGCTCGTCGCGCCCGATGTAGTCGTCGCGCAGGGGCAGGCGATCCTTGTCGCGCGGCGCCCGGACCAGCCGTTTGCCGCGCCCGTCTTGCCGCAAGATGCCATCTGCCGCGAGTTTCTGCATGACCGCCCGCACCACGGTGCGCGAAACCCCAAGACGGGTGGCAAATTGCACCTCGGACGCCAGCGGCGCATCGTGGGGCAGGGTGCGCAGGTGATCCAGCATCTGATTATGTGCCTGACGAAAGCGCGTGTCGGTGCGTGCCATCGGACCTTGCCCCTGTTGCGCCCTCTGCCTGTTTCTATGCATTAAAAAATTAAAAACAGTTGGCAAGCCGGAATCAGCCCGCCATTGTGCTTTTAATGATAAAAATCACCGCTTGAGTCGGTGGCCTTGGGAGGGGTTGCACCAATGGATGGCTCGGTCGCCAGGACCATGCTGAATGGCACATGTGTGGCGCCCGGTCATTTCGCGCTGACCGAGAGCCCGTTGCCGTTGACCGCGCCTGATGGCTGGGTGCTGGTCGATATCGATGCGGTCGGCCTGTGCGGCACCGATTTTCACATCTTTGATGGCAAGCACCCGTTTCTGGAATATCCGCGTGTGATCGGGCATGAACTGTCAGGCCACATCGCAAGCACGGCCCATGGCTGGACGCAAGGGCAGGCGGTCACGATCAACCCCTATCTGTCCTGTGGCAGCTGTATCGCCTGCCGCAAGGGGAAACCCAATTGCTGCACCCGGATTGCGGTGCTGGGCGTGCATCGGGACGGCGGCATGTGCGCGCGCATCGCGGTGCCGGCGGGCAACCTTTACGATGCAAGCGCGCTGCCCCCGGGGGCGGCGGTGCTGACCGAGTTTCTGGCGATCGGGGCACATGCCGTGCGCCGCGCGAAGCCACAGCCCGGTGATACGGTGCTTGTCACCGGGGCTGGGCCCATCGGCCTTGGGGTCGCGCTGTTTGCACGGTTGCGCGGGGCGCAGGTGCATCTGCGCGATGCCAGCGCCGCGCGGCTGTCGGCGGCAGCCCGGTTCGGCTTTGCCGATCTGCATGGCGTGGCCGATCCCTTGCCGGCAGACGGGTTTGACGTGGTGTTTGACGCGACCGGCAATGCCCGTGCCATTCAGGACGGCTTTGCCCATGTCGCCCATGGCGGCTGCTATGTCCTGGTCTCGGTCGTCAAGGAGGACATCACCTTTTCCGACCCCGAGTTCCACAAGCGGGAAATGACGCTGATGGGCAGCCGCAACGCCACAGCCGAAGATTTTGCAACCGTGATGCAGGCGCTGTCCGATGGCCAGATCGACGCGGGCCAGATCGTTTCCGAAGTGTTGCCCCTTGCCGACCTGCCCGCACGCTTGCCCGCGCTGGTCGCCAACCGCGAGACCTTGATCAAGGTGGTCGTGCAGATCGGGGGGCAGGGATGACAGACCTTGTCCGCCTGACCGGGATAGAAAAGCGGTTCCCGGGGGTCCACGCGCTCCGACAGGCGCAGTTTGATCTGCGTGCGGGCGAAGTGCACGCCTTGATGGGCGAAAACGGTGCCGGAAAATCCACCTTGATGAAGGTTCTGTCCGGCATCTATCAGCCTGACGGCGGTCGTATCGAGGTGTCGGGGCAGACCGTGACGGTTCCGGGGCCCCGTGCGGCCCAGACGCTTGGGATCGGGATCATCCATCAGGAACTGGCCTTGATGAATGATCTGACCGTGGCGCAGAATATTTTCATCGGGCGCGAGCCACGCCGCAGCTTTGGTCGGCTGGACGAGGCGCGCCTGAACGCCGATGCCGCCGCGATCTTTGCGCAGATGAAGGTCACCATCGACCCGCGCGCCGAGGTGCATAGCCTGTCGGTTGCCAAGCAGCAGATGGTGGAAATTGCCAAGGCGCTGTCGTTCAATTCACGCATCCTGATCATGGACGAACCGACCGCCGCCTTGAACGAGGCCGAGACGAATGAGCTGTTCGCCATCATCCGCCGCCTGAAGTCCGAAGGGGTGGGCGTCGTCTATATCAGCCACAAGATGGATGAAATCCGCCGCATCTCGGACCGGGTGACGGTGATGCGCGATGGGGCCTATGTCGGCACGGTGCAGGCGGCCGATACCCCGATCGAAACCATCATCAGCATGATGGTGGGCCGCGATCTGGAAACCCTGCCTGTCGAGATTCCCGATCTTGGGGCCGCGCCTGTCGCGTTGGAGGTGCGGGGCCTGCGCCGGGGCCGGGCCATCCGCGATGTGTCATTCGCGGTCAAGCGGGGCGAGATTCTGGGGTTTGCCGGGCTGATGGGCGCAGGGCGCACCGAAGTTGCCCGGGCCATTTTTGGCGCCGATCCGCGCGAGGGCGGCGACATCATCGTCCATGGCAGGCCGGTGATGGTGCGCAGCCCGCGGGATGCCGTGGCGGCGGGCATCGGCTATCTGTCCGAGGACCGCAAGCATTTCGGGCTGGCGCTTGGGCTTGACGTGCGTGCCAATGTGGCGATGACCAGCCTCGCGCGGTTTCGCAATGCCATTGGCGTGCTGAACGAAGCGGCGCTGGAGGCGACCGCGCGCAGGTACATCGCGCAACTGGCGATCCGCACGCCTTCTGATCGTCAGGAGGTGCGGCTGTTGTCGGGCGGAAACCAGCAAAAGATCGTCATCGCCAAATGGTTGCTGCGCGATTGCGACATCCTGATCTTTGACGAACCGACGCGGGGCATCGACGTGGGGGCCAAGGCGGAAATCTATCGCCTGATGCAGGGGCTTGCCGCCGAGGGCAAGGCGATCATCGTCATCAGTTCCGAATTGCCCGAGGTGCTGCGCCTGTCGCACCGCATCGCCGTGATGTGCGAAGGGCGTCTGACCGGCATCCTGCCCGGCGGGCCGGGCACCAGCCAGGAAGAAATCATGCGCCTTGCCACTGTTCGGCAAGGCGCGGTCGAGGAGGCCATCGCATGACCACACTTCCCGCCGCAGCCCCGGCCAGAAAGGCCACTTCGGGCGCACAGCAAAAGCTGCTGGCCTTTGCCAGCCTGATCGTGCTGCTGATCTTCTTTTCGGTGGCCTCCCCGAATTTCCTGCAAACATCCAACATTCTTGCGATCTTGCAGGCCACATCCGTCAATGGCGTGCTGGCGATTGCGGCAACTCTGGTCATCATCACGGGCGGCATCGATCTGTCGGTTGGCACGTTGATGACATTCTGCGCGGTCATGGCCGGGGTGATCCTGACCAATGCCGGCATGCCCTTGCCGCTGGGGGTGATCGGGGCCATCGCCATCGGCGTGATCTGCGGCACGATTTCGGGCGTGCTGATCGCCAAGATGAAAATCCCGCCCTTCATCGCCACACTGGGCATGATGCTGATCCTCAAGGGGCTAAGCCTTGTGATTTCGGGCACGAAGCCGATCTATTTCAACGATACGCCCGGCTTTTCCGAGATTTCGACCGGCTCGCTGATCGGGCAGGTCTTTCCATCCGTTCCGGTGCCCAATGGTGTGCTGATCCTGTTCGTCCTGGCGCTGGTGATCGGCTATGTGCTGAACCGCACGGTTCTGGGCCGCTATTGCTTTGCGCTTGGGTCGAACGAGGAGGCGGTGCGCCTGTCCGGCGTCAACACCGATGCGTGGAAGATCGCGATCTATGCGCTGGCGGGCGGGATTTGCGGCATTGCGGGGCTTATCATCGCCTCGCGGCTGAATTCGGCGCAGCCTGCGCTTGGCCTTGGGTATGAGCTTGACGCGATTGCCGCCGTGGTGATCGGGGGCACCTCGCTTGCCGGGGGGCGGGGGTCGATCCTTGGCACCATGATCGGCGCGTTGATCATGGCGGTTCTGCTCAACGGATTGCGGATCATGTCGGTCGCGCAGGAATGGCAGACCGTGGTCACGGGGGGGATCATCATCGCCGCCGTCTATGCCGATATGCTGCGGCGCCGCCGCGCCGCCAGCTGACAGACAAAGAACAGAGGGCGACGAACGCCCCGCAACAGCCAACATCGTCACCATGGGAGGATACCCGATGTTTACCAGACGCAGCCTGCTTGCCGCAGCATCCGCAACCGCGCTTTTGCTGTCTGCCAGCCTCGCCTCGGCGCAGGACAAGATTTATATCCCGCTTGTTTCCAAGGGCTTCCAGCATCAGTTCTGGCAGGCCGTGAAGGCGGGGGCAGATCAGGCCGCCGCCGAATTCGGGGTGGAAGTCACCTTCGAGGGGCCAGACACCGAAGCGCAGGTGGACAAGCAGATGGACATGCTTGCCGCGGCCCTTGCCAAGAAGCCCGCTGCACTTGGCTTTGCCGCGCTGGACAGCCAGGCTGCGACCCCGCTGCTGCGGCAGGCGCAAGAAGCGGGCATCCCCGTCATCGCCTTTGACTCGGGCGTGGACAGCGACATCCCGGCCACGACCGTGACGACCAACAACATCGCCGCCGCAGGCATGGCGGCCGACAAGATGGCCGAGCTGATCGGCGGGGCGGGCAAGGTTGCGCTTGTGGTGCATGACCAGACCTCGCGCACCGGGATCGACCGCCGCGACGGCTTTGTGAACCGCGTGAAAGAGGCCTACCCGAACATCGAGATCGTCGATATCCAGTATGGCGCGGGCGACCAGCTGCAATCGACCGAGATTACCAAGGCGATCCTGACCGCGCATCCCGATATCAAGGGCATCTTTGGCGCAAACGAGGGCTCGGCCCTTGGCGTCATCAACGCGATCCGCGAAACGAACACCCAAGGCGTGACGGTGATCGGCTATGACTCTGGCGCCGCCCAGAAACAGGCGATCCGCGACGGGCTGATGGCGGGCGCGATCACACAAAGCCCCGTCGGGATGGGCTATGAAACCGTGAAGGCCGCCATTGCCGCCACCAAGGGCGAAGCCTTGCCAAAGACCATCGACTCGGGCTTTGCCTGGTATGATGCCTCCAATATGGATGCCCCGGAAATCGCCGCGGTGCTGTACGACTGATCCCTCCCAAGGGGTAACAGGGTGGTCCCGCGCCGTTGCGGGGCCGCCCACCATTTCAAGGACAAGACGATGGATCTGGGGCTGAAGGACAAGATTGTGGTGGTAACAGGGGGCGGGTCCGGCATCGGGGCCGCCATCTCGACGGCCCTCGCGGATGAGGGGGCAGTGCCCGTCATCTATGCCCGCCGCCCGCCCGAAGACGGGTTTCTGGCCGGGCTTGTCGCCAGATCGCCGCGCGCGGGATGGGTGAAAGCCGACCTGTCACGCGACGACGAGTGCCGCCGCGCGGTCGAGGAGACCCACCGTCGTTGGGGCCGCGTCGATGCTTTGGTGAACAATGCCGGCGCCAATGATGGCGTGGGCCTTGATGCCGGGCCAGAGGCGTTTCGCGCCTCGCTCGACCAGAACCTGATCCATTATTACACGCTGGTTCATCTGCTGCTGGCGGATCTGAAGGCCGCCAAGGGCGCTGTGGTCAACATCAGTTCGAAAACGGCCGTCACCGGGCAGGGTGGCACATCGGCCTATGTCGCGGCAAAGGCCGCGCAGCTTGGCCTGACGCGCGAATGGGCGGCGGCGTTGGCCGCCGATGGGGTGCGGGTCAACGCCGTCATCCCGGCCGAGGTGATGACCCCGCTTTACCGCCGCTGGCTCGACAGCATGGAGGACGCCGAGGCGAAACTGGCCGAGATCACGGCCCGTATCCCGCTGGAAGGGCGCATGACGCTTGATACCGAGATGGCGGCGACGGTGGTCTTTGCCCTGTCGCCCAAGTCGGGCCATACCACGGGCCAATGGTTGTTCGTCGATGGCGGCTATACGCACCTGGACCGCGCCCTTTCCACCCTTGCCCCCCAGTCCTGAGGCCCCATGCCCACCAGCATCCGACTCCACGCCGATGACAATGTCGATATCGCCCTGACAGACCTTTTGCCGGGAGCCGAGGCTTTGGGTGTGACCCTGACCGAGCGGGTTGCGCGCGGGCACAAATTGGCCAACCGCGCCATCCTGCGGGGCGAAAACATTCGCCGTTATGGCCAGATCATCGGCGCAGCCACCCAAGATATTCCCGCAGGCGCGCATGTGCATGTGCACAACATCGCCATGTCGGATCACGCGCAGGACTATGCCTTTGCCTCCGAGGCGCGGCCCTTGCCCCCCGCAACCGAGGCGCGCAGTTTCATGGGCTTTCGCCGCCCCGACGGCAAGGCCGGAACCCGCAACTATCTGGGCGTGCTGACATCGGTGAACTGTTCCGGATCGGTGGCACGCTTCATCGCCGAGGCGGCCGAGAAGGACCCGGTGCTGAGCGCGCTGCCCAATGTCGATGGCTTAGTTCCCATCGTGCATCAGACGGGCTGCGGCATGTCGGGCACGAATGAAGGCTATCAGACGCTGATGCGGACGCTGAAGGGCTATGCCCGCAATGCCAATTTCGGGGGCATCCTGCTGGTGGGGCTGGGATGCGAGGTGATGCAGGTGCCCGATCTGGTGGGTCAGGGGCGGCTGCGGCCGGACGGCAATTTCCGCTACATGACGATCCAG
>JALOSF010000152.1 GCA_025458525.1 Cypionkella sp.
GGGCCATTCCCTGCGTGCAGGCCTTGCCAGCAGCGCGGAAGTTGATGAGCGCTATGTTCAAAAGCAGCTCGGTCATGCCAGCGCAGAGATGACCCGCCGATACCAGCGACGCCGCGACAGGTTCCGGGTGAACCTGACCAAGGCCGCGGGGCTTTGAAGGCACGGCCATCCGGTGGATTGTTACCGAGGTAAATTGTAAGGCTAAATATATTATGATCAACGGCTTAGCCGATCTACTTTCTGAGGTCATCCATTTGATCTGGATGGCATTAGGCAGTGCGGCGATGGTGCGTTGCTCGATGCATCGACTCGGGCCCCCCCATCGCTAGTCCAGATTAACCACTCGCGTGCTATCGGGACGAACCTTTCTGCCTCTGACGACCTTCTGCTATCCGTTGTCACGCCGCCGTATTGACGGTGCCTGGAAGCGGCCGTTGGCTGATAACTGTCGCCGCGCGCCGCTTTTGCAGGCGCGCCACGCGGCGCAGGATGTCCGCGTCGCAACCCGCGCCGAGCAGGATGAGCCGCGACCCGGCAAGCCGGACCCGCACAAAGCTGATTGCCTGCCGTTCCCCAGGCGTCAGGTTGCGCCCACCTTCTCGCACCGCGGCGTTCAGCCCGCCCAGCCGATCGAGCATCGGCCCAAGCCCCTCTTGTCGGGCTAAATCATCGAGGGCGTCATCTGCCGGTCTGTCCGAACAACCGAGCGTCAGGGCGCGCCGGACCGAACCTTGCAGCATTTCCGGCGATGTTCCGACGAGGGCGACTCCGCGGCGCAGACTGCCCCGGCTGAGGTCGCGCAGGTCGATGCCGGACATCAGGATGCGGCCCGACGGCGGGGTATTGAGGCCGAGGAGCATCTCGATCACGGCTTCGGCGTCCAGTTCATCCAGCGGCAGGCTGACCGTTTCCCCTGCCGCGACCTGAAAGGTGAACGCCTTGCCCGAGGGTAGCAGGACGTCTTCGAATGACACCGCGACCGGCCCTTTGGGCAGGCTTTGCCGCCCCCGGTACAAGTCGCGCTGCCCGCGCGACAGCGCCGCGCTGGCCTTGACCCGTGCGGCAAGGAACGCGGCGTGATGGTTCCAGACGCCGCCAAGGTCCCGCAAGGGCGCAAGCAACAGCCCCAGCACGGCCAGCCCCGCCGCGATGGTGCCGGGCGTCAGTCCGTCCCTGTGCCCGAAGTAGATTACCAGCGCCGCTGCGACCCCGGCGGCAAGGTCAGGCAGCGCGCGCAATGCCTCGGCCACGCGACGGTGGCGCAAAGCAGCCCCGATCATCGCATCGGTCCGCTTTTGTAACTGTGCCAGCTCGGTGTCCCGCCGCCCGAGCCGGTCGAGCCAAGGTGCAAGCGGCATCCTTTCGGCCATCTCGGCGGCGATCCGGGCCCGGCGGAGCCGCAGGCGGCGCTGCAACGGAACCAATTTCAGCCCGCCTGCAGCAACCGCGCTCAAGGTCAGGGCAATGACCGGAGCTACGACCAAGGCGAACACCGGGTCCAGAACCCATAATACGCCCAGCATGGCCGGAATCAGGACCGCGCCTGTAACCAGACGGGGCAGGCCAAGGCCCACCCAGTTGCGAAAGGCGGTCATGTCGCCGACAAACCGCAGCGACATATAGCCCGCCCGGCGGTTCGCCACGTCCCGCGCGGGCATCCGTGCGGCATGGTCGAACAGCGCTGCGCGGATTTCGCGCGCGTAATCCTGCCCCAGGCGTTCACCCATGACTCGCGAGGCGATGCGTGTGGCGGCGATGACAACGCCCGCGCCCACCAGCAGTGCCAGTGGCAGGATCGGCAAAGGCAGGTTCGTGCCGCCATGCATCGCTTCGAAGAGGGTGCGGGTGGCAAAGGCGGCGATCCCCGCCGCCCCGGCCTGGATCAGCGTCACCGCCGCTACGGCAGCAAGCCTGCGCCCGCGCCGGTTGCCGAGCAGGTCCGGCAGGGCCATCACGCAGCCTGCACCCGCCCTGCAAACGCACGCAGGGCAAAGACATTCGCCTCGGCCGGGTCCGCAAGATCGCTTTTGCGCAGAACGGTCACACCGGTCGCGGCCTCTGCCTCGGCCGCCGCCATGGGCGAACAGCTGAGAATGCCGGTCAGCGCATCGGGGCGCAGCCCATGACGCGCCAGTTCCGCCACACCGCCCGACGCCGCCACCGCATCACCGCAGGCAAAGACGAGCCCGGCCATGCGGTCCTTCAGCCAGGGATCGGCGACCAAAGCACCGGTTTCGCGCTGGAAGATGCCGTCGGCGATTTCCATCACCACGATCTCGCAGCCGCGATCGGCAGCATGGGCCAACAACAGGTCGATCCCCGCCTTCACCCGGTCCAGCGGCTCGCGGTAGGTGGTGACCATGCCTGCATCGGTAAAATCGGCCACCCAATGCGCGCCGGTGTCGGCATATTCGTTGACATCGCCGAAGGCGCCGGTGCCGGTGCCCTTGATCGCCGCCACTTTGTAGCCTGCGCGCCGCAGACCGAGCGACAGTTGTGCCGTGGCCAGCGTCTTGCCCGAGTTCATGGCTGTGCCCAGCACGAAGATGACCGGGATTCCGACCGCTTGGGCCACCGGCGGGAGGGCGAACCGATCAAGATTCACAGCGCGCCCCTCGGCGTCCAGCAGGCGCGCCATCGGCAAGAGGCGCGTCGCGGGCTTGATCCGTTCGTTGCGGGCGACCATTCTGCCGATGCACCCGCCGCCTGCCAGAAGGTCGGCACCCTCGGGGTCGATCTCGGCCAGACCCTCGAACTGGTCCGGGGCATAGCGTGCGCCGCAGGCCAGCACGATCAGATCGCCGGGATAGATGTTCGACGGCCGTCCTGAGGCGAGTTGCACCCGGGCGTGCTGCCCGAGGCTTTCAACCTGCGCGAGGATTAGATCGCCCGCCCGGGCGGCGGTGAAGTCCCGGTCGCTTCCGGCAACAAGGGCCCGGTCCACGCGGCGGGTTGAAAAAGTCCATTTCGCATCAGCCGTTGCGGCAAGTTGGATGGTTTGCATGATTATTGTCCTGTTGGGGAAAAGGGGGAGGGTCAGATCGCTGGGGAAAACCACCGGGCGGGGTCCCGCGTCACAAGAGCGGCAAGGTCGCCATGCCGGATGGCCTGAACCACGTCATGGGCCACGCCTGGTAGGCGGGTCAGGGTAATGTCTGGCACGACTCCGCAAGCTTTCGCCGCCGCACGAAACCGCGCAACATAGGTTTCCGCCCGGGCGATCCGTGTCCGCCCCTGCCCGCGATCAAGCTGCGGGCTTTGCCGCAGGGCGACGTCGCGTTGATAGTCGGCGCTGCCGACGTAGACCTGCACGGGCAGGCGCAGGTAGGCGGGCAAGGCCTGTCGATGGCGGCGGACCCAGGTCAGGCTGCCGGGGGCCGCATCCACGCCCAGACCATAGGGATGGGCCATGCCGGTGTCGGGGAGGCAGTACCAGCCCGCCGCCGCCAGATGCAGCCGCCCGAGTTTTTGCGGAAAGAGCATGGCGAACCGGTGGGCGAGCTGCGCGCCCCCCGAATGACCGAACAGGTCCACCTGACCCGCCAGCATGGGGTCGATCGCCGCCAGATGCGACAATAGCGCTAGAAGCGCCTGATCGGGCCGTGCCGCGCGGCAGGGACGCTGGAAATGCGGCCAAGTTGATTGCGCGAAATGCGGCACGATCACGATGCGGCCGCTGCGCTCGGCCTCGGGCCGGAACAGGTCCAGCAGTTCATCTGCGTTGCGCGAGATGCCATGCAGGACCACCAGCGGCGGAAGGCCAGAGAGGCCAGCGGGTCTGATGACACGCGCGGGCAGATTTCCCGCCGGCGATCCGACGACGTGAGATGTGATCATGGTCTTGAAATCCAGTTGGAGCATACCTGCCTCCTCAAGGTCGGTCTGCTTGGAAAACGGGCATCAAGACGCCTTATTCCGCAGTCACGAAACTTTCGTACTTGTAGGTGTGCTGCGCAGAAGGATCATGCCGCACGCGCATCACCGGTCACGCG
>JALOSF010000153.1 GCA_025458525.1 Cypionkella sp.
CGCCCAACAACAGCAGGACGCAGATCAAAAAGGCGGCGGGCAAAAGAACAGTCAAACTCGTGCGCTTCATACCATCATCCCGATCAACATTCATCCGCGGCAGCCAAGGCGCGGACCCGTGATCGCAGAGTGCGAGCGCTGTGCTAAACTTCCCCTAACGGTTAAAGTTTGAAAGATTATCGCCCTGGCACAGCGCCCGCGCGGCGGCCTCGATCCCTGCGGCCGACGGCAGGGTCGCGGCATAGGCGGGGCCGGTGGCGATGAAACTGTCCTCGGCCGTCAGGCGCGCCAGCCGTGGATGCGGCTGAAGCAGCGTCATCAGCGCCTCGGAGACATTGCCGGACCGGCGGCATTCATCGACGATCAGGATGTTGCGCACGCCTTGCACCGCCTTTCGCAGGGCCGCTTCGGGCAGGGGGGCGATCCAGCGCAGATCGATGATGCGGGTGGCAAGCCCTGCCGCGGCCAGTGCGGCGCGCGCCTGATGGGCCAGCATGACGCCGTTGCCATAGGTTACGATCGCCAGATCCGTGCCATCGCCATCGATCCCGACGCTGCCAAAATCCATCACCTGATCGGGTGCGGGATATGGCTGCATCCACAGCCCGTCGCCGGGCTTGTGCAGATCGCGCCCGGGGTAAAGCGCAATCGGTTCCACCATCACCACCACGCGGTTTTCCTCGGCCGCAAGCCGGGCGCAGGTGCGCAGCATCCGCACCGCCTCGTCGCCGCGGGACGGGACCGCGACGATCAGGCCCGGAATGTCGCGCAAGACCGCGAGCGAGTTGTCATTGTGGAAATGGCCGCCAAAGCCCTTTTGATAGCCAAGCCCCGCGATGCGCACCAGCATCGGGTTGGTGAATTGACCGTCCGAAAAGAACGGCAGCGTCGCGGCCTCGCCCCGGATCTGGTCTTCTGCATTGTGCAGATAGGCGAGGAACTGGATCTCGGGGATCGGCAGAAAGCCGTTCTGGCCCAGCCCGATGGCAAGGCCCAGAATGGATTGTTCGTCCAGCAGCGTGTCGATCACGCGGGCGGCGCCAAAACGCGCCAGCAGCTTTTGCGTGACCCCGTAAACCCCGCCCTTGCGACCCACGTCTTCGCCCATCACGACCGCCTCGGGGCGTTCCAGCATCAGATCGGTCAGCGCCCAGTTGATCAGGCGGCTCATCGGTTGCGGGTCGGCCATCGCCTTGAGATCGGGGCCGAAGGCTTCGGCGCGCGCCTCGACGCCGGGTCCGTTGCGTGCCGCTGTCGGGCGGGGCGGCGGCAGGATCGAGGCCATCACATCGGCCGCCGTTTGCAGCCGGGGGCGTTTGACCGCCGCCTCGGCCCGGCGGGCGACCTCGTCGGCGGCGGCAAGATACTGCGCCAGCGCCTCGGCCGGGGTCATCACGCCCGCATCGCGCAGCAGGCGCACGGCATGCAGCAGCGGGTCTTGCGCCTCATCCGCCTCGACCTCGGCGCGCGAGAGATAGGTGGTCGGCACATCTGCCCCCGCATGGCCGTAAAGGCGCACGGTGCGCAGGTGCAGGATCGCGGGCCGTTTGCTGCGGCGGATCGCATCGATCGCGGTCCTGGCGGCGGCGAAGGTGGCGTAAAGGTCCAGCCCGTCGGCGGCGTGATAGTCAAGCCCGGGGCGGGCGCGCAACACCGCCTCGACCCAGCCCGGCGGCGATTTGGTGGAAATGCCGATGCCATTGTCTTCGCAGACAAACAGCAGCGGCATTGGCGCGCCTTGCCATGCGGCCCAGCCGGCGGCGTTCAGCGCGCCTTGCGCCGTGGAATGGTTCAGCGACGCGTCGCCAAAGCTGCACATCACCACCGAGTCGGGGTCCATGATCGCATGTTCGGGCCGGTGCTTGCGCATCAGGCCCAGCGAATAAGCAGCGCCCACAGCCTTTGGCAGATGGCTGGCGATGGTCGAGGTTTGCGGCGGGATCATCAACGCACGGCTGCCCAGCACCTTGTGCCGCCCGCCGGAAATCGGGTCTTCGCTCGACGCGGCAAAGGACAACAGCATGTCCCAAACCGGGTCTTGCCCCGGCACGCCAAGCGCGCGGGCAATCTGAAAGGCGGCATCGCGGTAATGCAGCATCGCCATGTCGCCCGTGCGCAAGGCCAGCGCCACCGCGGCCATGCCTTCGTGACCGGACGAGCCGATGGTGTAGAACCCCTGGCCCGCGCGCTGCATCACCCGCGCCTGCCGGTCCAACGCCCGGCTGAGGCAGGCGGCGCGAAAGGCCATGCGCGCCTGATCGGGCGACAGGCCCGGGCAGGGGCGCGCGCCCGCCGGCAAGTCTGCCGCCGCGACCCGGCGCAGAAAGGTGTCGTGAACGATATCGGCGCGGTCCATGGTCTGTCCTTGTGGCGCGGATCGGCGGGGAACGCGCCTCAGAAAAACGCCTGCAAGCCGGTGATGGCGCGGCCAAGGATCAGCGCATGCACATCATGCGTGCCTTCGTAGGTGTTGACCGTTTCAAGGTTCACCATGTGGCGCATGATCTGATAGTCTTCCTGAATGCCGTTGCCGCCGTGCATGTCGCGCGCCATCCGCGCCGCCTCCAGCGCCTTGCCGCAATTGTTGCGCTTGATGATCGAGATCATCTCGGGCGCGGCATTGGCCGCATCCATCAGACGGCCGACCTGAAGGCAGCCCTGCAAGCCAAGGCTGATCTCGGTCATCATGTTGGCGAGTTTGAGCTGGAACAGCTGGGTCTGCGCCAGCGGTTTGCCGAACTGCTTGCGGTCCAGCCCGTATTGGCGCGCGGCGTGCAGGCAGAACTCGGCCGACCCCATCACCCCCCAGGCAATGCCATAGCGCGCCCGGTTGAGGCAGCCAAACGGCCCCTTCAGCCCCTCGACATTGGGCAAAAGCGCGTCCTCGCCGACCTCGACATCCTTCAGCACGATCTCGCCGGTGATCGAGGCGCGCAAACTCAGCTTGCCGCCGACCTTTGGCGCCGACAAGCCCTTGGTGCCCTTGTCGAGCACAAAGCCCTTGATCTTGCCGCCATGCGCCTCGGATTTCGCCCAGACCACAAAGACATCCGCGATCGGGGCGTTGGAAATCCACATCTTTGCGCCGTTCAGCACATAGCCGTTCGCGGTCTTGCGGGCGACGGTCTTCATGCCCGCGGGGTCAGAGCCTGCGTCGGGTTCGGTCAGCCCGAAACAGCCGATCCACGCGCCCGAGGCCAGTTTCGGCAGATACTTCTGCCGCTGCGCCTCGGTGCCATAGGCATAGATCGGATACATCACCAGGCTCGACTGCACGCTCATCATGCTGCGATAGCCGCTGTCCACCCGCTCCACCTCGCGCGCGACCAGACCGTAGGCGACGTAAGACGCGCCCAACCCGCCATATTCCTCGGGGATGGTCACACCCAGAAGGCCCATGTCCCCCATTTCGCGAAAGATCGCGGGATCGGTGGTTTCCTCACGATAGGCGGCGATCACGCGGGGCTGAAGCCGTTCCTGCGCATAGGCCCGGGCGGCATCGCGCAGCATCCGCTCCTCCTCGGTCAACTGGTCGTTCAGGCGGAACGGATCCTGCCAGTCGAACCGGCCCAGATCGGGGATGTCTTTGGCTTTGAGTTTCGGCGCATCAAGGCTCATGGCGTCCTCCGGTTTTTCATACTGTGCCACGGCGCGGGCAGGGGCGAAAGGTATTGACAAGGCGCATGATCCGGGGGCGGTCTGACCCTTGGGGCGATGGCCCACGGAACAGGCGTGAAAGCTGCCAGATCAAGGCTTGACCCTTGGTCGGTTGTCGTGGTTATTGCGCGATCTGCCCCGGACTGCTATCGAAAACTTGTCACCACTTCATGAGCTGCACGCATGATCTTGCCGCGCCGAATGTTGCCGCCCTTGCCTGCGCTTCTGGCGCTGGAGGCGGTGGAGCGGCTTGGCACCGTGTCGGCGGCGGCGGCGGAACTGTCGCTCACGCAGGGCGCGGTCAGCCGGGCCTTGCAGG
>JALOSF010000154.1 GCA_025458525.1 Cypionkella sp.
AACGAATTCGGGACGGTCGGGGTGGATGGCGATATCCTGAAATCCTGCGCCGATGAAAACTGCCCGGTGGAAAACATCGTCGAGCTGGCCAATGGCTGTATCTGCTGCACCGTGGCCGATGATTTCATCCCCACGATCGAGGCGCTGATGGCAATGCCTGTGCGCCCCGATCACATCCTCATCGAAACCTCGGGCCTTGCACTGCCGAAACCGCTTCTCAAGGCGTTCGACTGGCCCGCGATCCGGTCAAGGATCACCGTTGACGGCGTGATTGCCCTGGCCGATGCCGAGGCGGTGGCAGCCGGGCGCTTCGCCCCCGATGTGGCGGCGGTGGATGCGCAACGTGCTGCGGATGACAGCATCGACCACGAAACCCCGCTGTCCGAGGTTTTCGAGGATCAGATTCTGTGCGCCGACCTGATCCTGCTGACCAAGGCCGATCTGGCAGGCGAGGTGGGGCTGACCGCCGCCCGCGGCGTGATCGAGGCCGAAATGTCGCGCAAGGTGGCGATCCTGCCGATGACGGATGGCCGGATCGACCCGCGCCTCATCCTGGGCCTGAACGCCGCCGCCGAGGACGACATCGCCGCGCGTCCCAGCCATCACGAAGGCGAGGATGACCACGAGCACGAGGATTTCGACAGCGTGGTGATCGATCTGCCCGAAATCACCGACCCCGAGGATCTGGCCCTGCGCATCCAGCGTCTGGCGC
The DNA here is from genome assembly GCA_025458525.1 of Cypionkella sp. Classification (GTDB taxonomy): domain Bacteria; phylum Pseudomonadota; class Alphaproteobacteria; order Rhodobacterales; family Rhodobacteraceae; genus Pseudotabrizicola. The sequence continues at coordinate 713 of JALOSF010000154.1, forward strand.
GCGATCAGCACATTCTGCGCGTCAAAGGTCATGTCGCTGTGACGGGCAAGCCGATGCGTCTGCTGGTGCAGGCCGTGGGAGAGCGGGTGCGTCACCAATATGACCGACCCTGGGGTGATGGGCCACGCCAGTCGCGACTGGTGGTGATCGCAGAACATCATCACATCGACCCTGCCGCGATCCGCGCCGTGCTCAAGGCATAAGGACCCGCGATGCACGTCGTCTTTCGCGACAGTCAGGGGTTGGACACGGCCGAAGCGCCCTTTGATCCGGCGCAGGACCCTGCCGATCTGGTGGTCCTGTCGTTTTCCGACAGCGACCTTGGCGCGTTTGCGGCGGGCTGGCAACGGGCTGGCGGCGGGCTGCCGTCCCTGCGGCTGCAAAATATTGTTGCGCTGAAACATCCCGTCTCGGTCGATACCTATGTCGAGCGGACGCTGTCGGGGGCAAAGGCCATCCTGATCCGCCTGATCGGCGGCGAAGCCTATTGGCCTTACGGCATCGCGTCGGTGCAGGACATGGCGCGCAGGCGGGGGATCGCGCTGGCGGTGCTGCCTGCGGACGGGCGGGTGGACCCGGCGCTGGATACAGCCTCGACGCTGCCAGTCTCGACGCTGCGGCGGTTGCAGGATCTGTGTGACGCGGGCGGCGCGGTAGCAGCGCAGGCGGCGCTGGCGCAACTGGCGCTGGCAGCGGGGCTGTATGCCGGGCCGGTGCCGGGCGACAAGCGGATGCCCGACATGGGGATCTATGACCCCGATCAGGGCGTGATCGCGGCCCTGCCGCCGGGGCGGGTCGTGCTGGTCAGTTTCTACCGCAGTTATCTTACGGCGGCCGATACCGACCCCATCGACGCGCTGATCCTGGGATTGCGTGCGCAGGGCGTATCCGCGGTGGGCATCTTTGCGCCCTCGCTCAAGGCATCGGGTTTTGCCGAATGGCTGCGCCCCGTGCTGGCGCAGGCCTGTCCGCCTGCGATCATCAACGCAACCGCCTTTTCGGCGCGCGGCGATGATGGGGCCACGCCGTTTGATGCGGCGGGCTGCCCGGTGTTTCAGGTGGCACTGTCTACGGCACGCCGCCGCGACTGGGCTGGGTCGGATCGTGGCCTGTCACCGGCAGACCTTGCGATGCATGTCGTGCTGCCCGAGGTGGACGGGCGGCTGTTTGCGGGCCTCGTGTCGTTCAAGACCGTGGCCAAACGCGACCCCGACCTGCAATTCTCGCGCTTTGCCCATCGGGCGGACCTGGAACGGGTGGCTGCCGTGGTGGCGCGTGTAATGGGCTGGCTGAGGCTGGCGCAAACACCGGTTGACCAGCGCCGTCTGGCGGTGATCCTGTCCACCTATCCTGGTCGCCCGCATCAAATGGCGCATGCGGTAGGGTTGGATGCGCTGGCCTCGACCGAAGGCTTGCTGGCCGATCTGGGCGCGGCGGGCTATGGCGCGCGGTCCTGCGCGCTGGCCCCAGCCTTGCAAAGGGATACGCTGGCTTGGCCCCTGCAAGACTATCTGGCCGCGCTGACGGGTCTGCCCGACCCGTTGCGCGGCGCGCTGCAAGATGCGTGGGGGGCGCCGGAAGATGACCCCGCCTGCCGCGAGGGCGCGTTCCATTTTGCCGCGACCAGGGCCGGGGACGTGCTGGTGGCGCTGCAACCCGAACGCGGCGAGGTCGCCCTGCGCGACGGCGAATACCACGACCTGTCACGCGTGCCCCGGCATGGCTATGTGGCGTTCTATCTATGGCTGCGGGCGCAGGGCTTGCACGCGATGCTGCACATGGGCGCGCATGGCACGCTGGAATGGCTGCCGGGCAAATCGGTGGCGCTGTCCGCTGCCTGCTGGCCCGAGGCGCTTGCGGGCAATCTGCCGGTGATCTATCCCTTTATCGTCAACGATCCGGGCGAGGCCGCACAGGCCAAGCGGCGCATCGGCGCGCTGACCGTTGGCCACCTGCCGCCGCCCCTGCGCGCCGCGGTGGTGCCCGAAGCGATGCACCGTCTGGAACGGCTCCTCGACGAATATTCCACCGCTGACGGGCTGGACCCCGGTCGCCGTGACCGCCTGATCGCCGAGATCCGCATTGAAGCGCAGGCATCCGGCGTTGAGACCGATCTTGGCATCCCGGAAGGCGCCAGCCCTGCCGAGGCGATCACCCGAATCGACCGCTTTGTCTGCGACATCAAGGAAAGCCAGTATGGCGATGGGTTGCATGTGCTGGGGCGCGGCGCTTGCGGTGTGGCGGAACGCGACGGGCTGATGCGTGCACTGGCGGGGCTGCGGGTTGCGCCGGGGCCATCCGGATCACCCGCGCGGGGGCGGTCTGATGTGCTGCCAACTGGGCGCAACCTGTTCGCGGTCGATCCGCGCACCGTGCCCAGTCGCGTGGCCCAGACGCAGGGCGTCAAGCTGGCCGAGGAACTGTTGCGCCGGCATTTGCAGGATCACGGCGACTGGCCACGCGGGCTTGTGGTCGATCTGTGGGGCAGCGCCACCATGCGCACCGCCGGCGAGGAATTCGCCATGGCGCTGCATCTGGCCGGGCTGGCCCCGGTCTGGGACGCAGGGTCGGCGCGTGTGTCGGGGGTCGAGGTCGTGCCGCTGGCCCTGCTGGGACGTCCGCGCATTGACGTGACGTTGCGGGTATCTGGCTTGTTCCGGGATGTGTTTCCCGGGCTGGCGACACTGTTTGAAACCGGCGCCAAGATGCTGGCCGAGCGTGACGAGGCCCCCGCGGATAACCCCTACCGCGCCGCTGCCGCACGGGTATACGGCCCGAAACCGGGCATGTATGGGCTGGGCATGGGCACCGCCATGGACGCATTCACCGCCGAGGCGCGCGCCGCAGCGGGCGAGGCGTGGATCGCGGCCTCCGCTTGGGCGATCGGCGCGGACGGGCAATCGCACAATGACCGCGCCGGGCTGGAGGCCCGCTTGCGCAGCGCGGACAGCTTTGTACATGCTCAGGATCTGCCCGAAAGCGATGTGCTGCTGGCGGCCGATTACGCGGCGCATGAGGCAGGGTTTGCTGCCGCGCTTGCCCGGCTGGGGGCGGCGCAGCCCGCACTTTATCATCTGGATGCCACCCAAGTCGACCGCCCCCGTGCCCGCACCCTGACAGAGGAAATCGCTCGCGTGGTACGTGCCCGTGCCGCTGATCCAGCCTGGGCTGACGGGATGATGCGCCACGGCTATCGCGGTGCCGCCGAAATTGCCGCGACCGCTGATCACATGGCGGCCTTTGCTCATCTGGCAGGCGT
>JALOSF010000155.1 GCA_025458525.1 Cypionkella sp.
GACGGGCGGCTGCAGGTTGGCCATGTGAATGACCCCGAACAGGATGCGCGGCTGGCGCTGCAGGTTCTGGCGGATCAGATCGCGGCATTCACCCGGTTGCGGCAGGAGGTGCCAGATGCCCTGCTGGCCTATCACCATTTGACGACACGCGGCGAAGCCTCGGCGGGGTTCGATGCGCTGTTCCAAGCCTTGTGCGGCGCAGCGCCCAGTGAAGCCACGGGCCATGCCGCCATTCGCCGCCTGCTGGATGGCCGCGCCTGTGATCATAGGTTGGACCAGACGCTGGGCCGCCTGTCTGATCCACGCAACGGCTGGCCGATGGCCTATGCGCTGTCATGGATATCGGTGGCGGGCGGGGATTCGGTCATGCCGCCTTGGGTCCGGTTGCAGTTTCCGCAGGCCGGGCGGATCGTGCGGCACCTGCGCGACACCAATTGTGGCGACCCAAGCTGCGGCTGGTGTGTTGAAAAGAACAATCCAAACGCCGCGCTGGAACGCTGGTTCGGCTTTCCGTCATTTCGCCCGCAGCCGGTTGATGACATGGGACGCCCTTTGCAGGAGCGGATTGTGGCCGAGGCGATGGCGGGCAAATCCGTGCTGGGCATCCTGCCCACCGGCACGGGTAAATCGGTTTGCTACCAGATCCCCGCGTTGTCGCGGTTCGACAAGACCGGGGCGCTGACAGTGGTGATCTCGCCCTTGGTCGCGCTGATGGCCGATCAGGTGCAGGGGTTGGCGCGGGCGGGGATATCAGCGGCGGTCACAGTGAACGGCATGCTGTCGCTGCCCGAGCGCCATGACGCGCTGGAAAAGGTGCGGATGGGCGATGCGGCGATGCTGCTGATCTCGCCCGAACAGCTACGCTCGCCGTCAATCCGCACGGTGCTGCAACAGCGCGAGGTCGGCCTTTGGGTGCTGGACGAGGCGCATTGCATCAGCAAATGGGGCCACGATTTCCGGCCCGATTACCGCTATGTCAGCCGCTTCATCAAGGAATTCTCGGGCGATGCGCCTGCGCCGGTGCTGTGCTTGACCGCAACCGCCAAGCCGGAAGTGGTGCGCGATATCCGCGACCATTTCCAAACACGCCTTGGGGTGGACCTGATGCTGCTGGATGGCGGGGCGGTGCGCACCAACCTGTCCTTCGCAGTGCTGCCCACGCAGAAGGCGACCAAGCTGACCCATATCCTGTCAGCGATCGAGGCGAACCTGCCGCCCGAAGGTGCCTCGGGGGCTGTGGTCTATTGTGCAACACGCGGCGCGACGGAAAAGGTGGCGGAGTTCCTGAAAGGGCAGGGGCTGGCGGCAGATTACTTCCACGCAGGCCTGCCCCCCGACCGCAAGCGTGATGTGCAAGAGGCGTTTCGCACCGGCCAGTTGCGGGTGATCGCCGCGACCAACGCCTTTGGCATGGGCATCGACAAGCCCGATATCCGGCTGGTCGTGCATGGCGATATTCCGGGATCGTTGGAAAACTACCTGCAGGAAGCGGGCCGCGCTGGGCGGGATCGCGGCCCCGCAAACTGCGTGCTGCTGTTCAGCCCCGAGGATGTGGAACGGCAATTCTCACTCTCTGCCCGGTCGCGGCTGGCAAGGCATGAAATCGGCGCGATCCTGAAGGCGCTGCGGCGCATGGAAAAGCACAAATCTGGCGAGGTGGTCGCCACGCCGGGCGAGATCGTGCGCGAAGAAAAGGATCAGGAGTTCGAGCGCGACAAGACCACCGACGACACCCGCGTGAAAACCGCCGTGGCCTGGCTGGAGGAGGCGACGCTGCTTTCCCGCGAGGAAAACCGCGTGCAGGTGTTCCCGTCATCCCTGCGCATCCGCTCGGTGGAGGAGGTTTCGGCCATTCTGCAACGGGCGAACATTACGGGGGTCCGGCGGGCGCAGCTCATGGACCTTGTGCGCCATGTGATGAACGCGCCCGCCGATGCCGGGGTTTCGACCGACGATCTGACCGGGGCCTGCAGCCTGTCCGGGCGCGAATTGCACCGGGCCTTTGCCGATCTGGAGGTTATGGGCATCGCGAGCAACGACACGGCCATCACCGTGTATGTTCATTTAGCGATCGAAGATTCCTCGGCCCGCCGTCTGGATTATGCGGCGCGGATGGAAGCCGACATGATCGCCCTGATGCAAGAAGTCGTGCCGGATGCCGACGGGGCGGAAGCGCAGCCTCTGAACCTGACGGAAACGTGTCAGGCCTTGCGCGAACGGGGGCATGCACAGGTGCGCCCCGATCTGGTGGAAACGATCCTGCGCGGCATGGCGCAGGATGGGCGCGATCAGGATGGCGGGCGGGGTAACCTGACCCTGCGCAAGGTCAGCCGCAACACGATTTTCGTGCTGCTGGAACGATCGTGGCCCGTGGTCGCCCGCACCGCCGACCTGCGGCGGCAGGGGGCGCAGGCGTTGCTGACCCATCTGACAGGAAAGGTCACCAAGGGCACACGCGGCAAGGACATTCAGGTGGAAACCACCCTTGGCGCGATGCTGGATGCGTTGAACGGCGACGCGCTTCTGCGGGCAGATGTCAAGGATATGACCCGCCTGATGGACCGCGCGCTTTTGTGGCTGCATGAACAGCAGGTAGCCACATTGGGCCGTGGCCTGACGGTATTCCGCCCGGCGATCACAGTGCATCTGAACCCCAAGGGCGGGCCGTTCACTGTCCAGCACTTCGCCCCACTGGAGGAACATTACAGCGAGACGACGATCCAGACCCATGTCATGGCCGCCTATGCCGAAAAGGGGCTGGAGGCGATGGATCAGGCACAGCGCCTGTCCGAGGATTACTTCGTGCTGGACCGCGATGCCTTTTTGCGGCGATGGCTGCAGGGGCGTGGCACGGAAATCCGGCGGCAAACCACAGGCACATCGTGGCGGACAATCGTCGATGCGCTGGAGAACCCCGCGCAGGCCGAGATTGTCCGCGATGACCGCGAACAGACCAACGTGCTGGTGTTGGCGGGGCCGGGGTCGGGCAAGACGCGGGTGTTGGTGCATCGCATCGCCTACCTGATCCGTGTGAAACGCGAGGATCCGCGCGGTATTCTGGTGCTGACCTATAACCGCCATGCCGCCGCCGAAATCCGCGAACGCTTGCGCCGCCTGATCGGCGATGACGCGGCGGGGGTGACGGTCTCCACCTGCCATGCGTTGGCGATGCGGCTGATGGGGGCAAGTTTTGCCGGTGACCACGAGGGGCCGCGCGACTTTGACGGGATCGTCATGCAAGCCGTGGCCCTGCTGCGCGGCGACGGCCTGAGCAAGGCCGAGGCAGAGGCGCTGCGCGAAACCCTGATCCAAGGTTATCGCTGGCTGCTGGTTGACGAATATCAGGATATCGGCCCCGAAGAATACGCCCTGATCGGCGCGGTGGCGGGCCGGTCGCTGGAAGATGACCTGCGCATCAGCCTGTTTGCCGTTGGCGATGACGACCAGAACATCTACGCTTTCGCCGGGGCCAGCATCGACTTCATCCGCCGGTTCGAGGGGGATTATGCCGCCAAGCCGGTCTGGCTGATCGAGAATTATCGCTCCACGCCCCATATCATCACGGCGGCCAACGCGGTGATTGCACCCGCCGCCCAGCGCATGAAGGCGGGTCACGACATCACCGTGAACCGCGCCCGCGCCAAGGCCGCGCCGGGGGGCGACTGGGCGGCGCTGGACCCGGTGGCGCAGGGGCGCGTCACCTTGCTGGATGCGGGCGGCGATGCTGCGCAAGCGGTGGCGGCGCTGGATGAACTGCTGCGCCTGTCACGGCTGGACCCGGATTGGTCCTGGCGGCGCTGCGCCGTGATCGCCCGCGATTGGCGGCGGCTGGAACCCCTGCGCGCCTATGCCGAGGCGCTTGGCATCCCGATCGACATGGCCAACGAAAAGCCGCT
>JALOSF010000076.1 GCA_025458525.1 Cypionkella sp.
TTGCACGGGCTGCATGCCGCGACCACGTTTTCCCAACTGGTCACACCGCCACGCGACCGCGGCACCACATGGTCAAAGGTCAATTCCCCCTTGGCGCCACAATACTGGCAACAGAATTCGTCCCTCAGAAAAAGATTAAAGCGCGTGAAGGCCACGCGCTTTTGGGGTTTTACGAAATCTTTCAACACAACGACCGAAGGTATGCGGAATTCGGCCCTTTGGCTTCGCACCACATGATCGTATTCGGCGACGATCTGCACCCGGTCCAGAAACGCGGCCTTGATGGCCTCTTGCCAGGGCCAGAGGCTGAGGGGGTAATAGCTGAGCGGGCGGTAATCCGCGTTCAGCACCAGTGCCGGATAATGCTTGAGCGCCGCCGGGTCGCGCACAAACTGAGTTCTGAAATCGCCGTCCATTCGATGCGTTGCTCCGCCCATGTCCGTTGCCGTTTCAGGCCGCGAGGCAGGAGGCCCTGCCCCGTTCAGCCGAACTATATCTGGCGGAACGCGTCTGGCAAGTCCCCAAGCCCAAGTGGGTGGCCCCTGCGCCCCGTCGCCGCAGGGATCGCACAGCAAAGTGACACTGCGGTGAACCCTAGCGGCCCAGCCGACGGGTGATCGCGGCGGCCTTGCGCGCCCGCTTTGCCGCCTCGCGCGCCTGGGCGGAATGGGCGTGATCGGCGGCCGTGGGGGGTGGCGCGGTCGTGCCGCGTCTGCTCAGGACTTGCGTGCCCTTGTTGATGCCCCAATTGATGCCTTTGCGCATCAGGGTGCGCATCACCATGTTGACGATCTGGTTCAGGTTCATCTCAATCCTCGAACAATTCGCTTTGGCCGCTGGTGGCCTCGTCTTCGTCATCATCGGGTTTCTGCATCGACCCCGGCAAGGGCCGGTTGTCCAGCAGACCGGCGGCGCGCAATTCCTTGATCCCCGGCAGATCACGGGCCGATTCAAGCCCGAAGTGATCCAGAAAATGCTCTGTCACCACGAACGTCACCGGGCGGCCCGGTGTCATCCGCCTGCGGCCAAGCCTGATCCAGTCAAGTTCCATCAACTGATCGATGGTTCCGCGCGACACGGCCACCCCGCGGATTTCCTCGATCTCGGCGCGTGTCACGGGTTGATGATAGGCGACAATCGCCAAAGTCTCAATCGCCGCGCGCGAAAGTTTGCGGCTTTCGACCGATTCCTTGCGCATCAGATGGCCAAGATCGGCCGCCGTGCGCATGGCCCAGGCGTCGCCCACCCGCACCAGATGCACGCCGCGCCCTTCATAGCGTTTGCGCAGATAGGCCAAAGCCTCGGCCGGATCGCAGCCATGCGGCATCCGCGCGGCAAGCTCGGCCACCGTCACCGGCTCGGTCGCGGCAAACAGGATCGCCTCGACCATGCGCTCCTGCTCGCCCATCGGGGGGGCCTCGAACAGGCTTTTTTCGATCGGTTCGCTCATTCCGGCTTCCGCCTGATCTGGATCGGGGCAAAGACCTCGCCCTGACGCACCTCGACCTGACCGCGCTTGGCCATTTCGAGGATGGCGGCGAAATGCGCCGCGGTCGAGGACCGGCGCCGCATCGGGTTCACCTCCCAGCCTTCGGGCAGAAAGCTGGTCAGGTCCGCCCAATCGCCGACATAGCCGATCAGGCCGCGCATCCGCTCCAGCGCCTGTTCCATTGTGAACACATGGTCACGATCCATGACGAAGGGACGGAAATCATCCTTGGTGCGGATCCGGGCATAGGCGCGCATCAGATCCAGCAGCGTCGCCTCATAGGTCACGGCGCGGGTATGGGCCACGGTTTCGGGCGCACCGCGGGCAAAGAAATCGCGCCCCAGCTGATCGCGCGCCATAAGCCGCGCCGCCGCCTCGCGCATCGCGGCCAGCCGTTCCAGCTGATAGGCAAGATGGGCTGCCAGATCCTCGGCGCTTGGCCCCGCCTCCCCCGGCTCGGGCGGCAACAGCAGGCGCGATTTCAAGAAGGCAAGCCAGGCCGCCATCACCAGATAATCGGCGGCCAGTTCAATGCGCAACGCCTGCGCCTTTTGCACGAAGCCAAGGTATTGCTCGGCCAGTTGCAGCACCGAAATCCGGCGCAGATCCACCTTTTGCGTCCGGCTGAGCGTCAGCAAAAGATCAAGCGGCCCTTCATAGCCATCGACATCGACGATCAAGGCCTCTGCCGCCATCCGGTCGGCAGGGGCAAGGCGATCTTCGCCCCAATCGTCCGCGATGGTCTCAGACATGCACATCCCCCGACGCCCTGTGTGCCATCAAACCCCGAAATTCGGCTTCAAGGGCTTGGATGTCAACCGGGTCGGGGGCATGGCGCAGGGCCAATGCGGCCTCGGCGCGGGCGCGGGTGGCGGGCGATTGCAGCGTTGCGGCCGCGGCCACCTCTTGCATCTCGGCCAGATCGCCCTTGCAATGCAAGGCAATGTCGCAGCCCGCCGCAAGCGAGGCCGCCGTGCGTTCGGCCAGCGAGCCGGACAGCGCCTGCATGTTCAGATCATCTGTCATCAGAAGGCCCTGAAAGCCGATCTCCTCGCGGATCACGCGGATCATCTCGGGGCTTTGCGTCGCGGGCCGCGCGTCATGGGCGGCAAAGACGATATGCGCGGTCATCGCCATCGGCAGATGGTTCAGGGCGCGGAACGGGGCGAAATCCGTCTGCGACAGCTCTGCGCGCGGCGTGGTGACGCGCGGCAGATCGTGGTGGGTGTCCGCCGTTGCCCGGCCATGACCCGGCATGTGCTTGATCACCGGCAAGACGCCGCCCGCCAGATGGCCCTCGGCCACCGCCGCCGAAAGTTGTGTGACCGTGGCCGGATCGCTGCCATAGCAGCGGTTGCGCAAGAACGGATGGGTCGCCTCGCCCGCGATATCGGCACAGGGCGCGCAATTGGCATCGATCCCGACCCCGCGCAATTCATGCGCGATGATGCGCGACCGCACCCACATCGCCCGCGCCGGATCACGCGCCAGCGACGCCGTGTCCAGCGGCGGCAGCCATTCGCGCCAATGGGGCGCGCGCAGCCGCTGCACCCGCCCGCCTTCCTGATCCACCAGCACCGGCGCATCGCGCCCGACCGCCTCGCGCAAATCGCCCGTCAGACGGCGCAGCTGTGCCGGGTTTTCGACATTGCGCGCAAAGAGGATAAAGCCGAACGGATCGGCCTCGCGGAAAAACGCGGCCTCCTGCGGTGACAGTTCTGGCCCGGCACAGCCAAAGATGACGGAAAGCTGGCCGGTCATCGGTGGCTGACCGGAATACAGGCGGCATTTTCCGCAAGCAGCGCCGCACAGAACCGGCGCGCCTCGTCCTCGCCCTCGAACCCGTGGGCGCGCAGACGGTAAAAGGTGCGGCCCCCCGATTGTGCCGATTGGACGACCAGCGATTTTCCGGTCATCAGATCGCCAAAGCGCGCCGCCACCTTGGCCCATTCGGCGCGCGCAATCTCGGGGCTGTCAAAGGCGCCAAGCTGCACCAGACGGGTGCCCGCCGCCAGCGTGGCCGGATCGATTTCATTGGCGACGGGCAGGCTTGCGCTGACCGGCTCTGCCGCCTCAACCGCCGAAAGCCTGCTGCCGGGCCGCGCCATCGGCCGGATCGACCGGGTCAGGCCGCCCTCCTCGATGCCGGCGACGTCAAGGTTGGTGGCGATCATGTCCTGCGCCTCGGGCAAGGGATCGGACGCCGGCGCCTCTGCGCCAAGCGCCTCGGGTCCAAGCGCCTCGGGCCCAAGCGCCTCGGCAAGCGCAAGGGCCACCGGATCTTCGGTGTCGCCTGGCGCGGCAGGGTCGGGCAGACCAGCGCCGGGCGGCTCTGCCAAGGCCAGCGGGGCCACGATCGGCGCATCCGCAGGTGGCGGCACAACCGAGCCCGCCCCCACCTCCGGCTCCGCCCGCGCCTCGGCGCCCAGCGGCAAGACCGGCGCGGCCTCGGCCGTCTGTGTCGGCGCGGGCAAGGGCATCAGGCCGGGAAAATCCTCGGCGGCAAGATCGACGGGCGGCGGCGCCAGAACAATCTCGGCCGGCAAATCGCCGGCAGCACCCGCTGCCGCCACGATGTTGATCGCCATGCCCTGATGGTCGGCAATGCTGCCCCCCGGGTTCTGCGGCGCAACCCGCATCGGCCCTTCGGCGGCGCGGATCACCGGGATGCCCGTCACATCGCGCACCGCCAGCCGATAACCCCAGATCGCCACCCCGGCAATCAGCGCAATCGAACAGACCGCCCCCGCCAGATGGAGGATGCGTTGCACCTGCCCGCCCGTGAAACGGGGGGGAGCCCCGTAATCGTCATAGTCGATGTCCGCCATGCTCTGCCTCGATCAAGCGGTTTGCCCGCTTTTTTGCCTGTGCCGCCAGCGGGGCGCCGTTGATCAGCGCATTTCCTCGACCGGCGTCACACCCAAGATACCAAGGCCAGCGCAAATGACAACGCCCACGGCACGGGCAAGGGCGATTTTCGCCTGCGATGTGGCGGCATCGTCCTGGATAAAGCGCAAGGACGCATCGTCATTGCCCCGGTTCCACAGCCCATGCAGGTCTGACGCCAGTTCAAACAGATAGAACGCCACCCGATGCGGTTCATTCCCGCGCGCCGCGATTTCCACAAGGCGCGGCCATTCGGCGATCTTCTTGGCCACCTCGATCTCGGCCGCATGGTCCAGACGCGACAGATCGGCCGCGCCAAGCGCGGCATCCGAGACATCGATCCCCGCCTCGGCGGCCTTGCGCAGGATGCTGTTCACCCGCGCATTGGCATATTGCACATAGAACACCGGGTTGTCTTTCGATTGTTCCAGCACCTTGTCGAAATCGAAATCCAGCGCCACGTCATTCTTGCGCGTCAGCATGATGAAGCGCGTCACATCGGCGCCCGCCATTTCCACCACATCGCGCAGGGTGACAAAGGTGCCGGCGCGCTTGCTCATCTTGAACGGCTCGCCGTTCTTCCACAGCTTGACCAGCTGGATCAGCTTGATGTCCAGCGGCACCTTGCCATTCGACAGCGCGCTGACGGCGGCCTTCATCCGTTTGACATAGCCGCCATGGTCGGCCCCGAAAATATCGATCAGCTGATCATAGCCGCGCTGCACCTTGTCGTAGTGATAGGCGATATCGGGCGCGAAATAGGTCCAGGACCCGTCGGATTTCTGCACCGGGCGATCCACGTCATCGCCATGCGCGGTGCTGCGGAACAGGGTTTGCACCCGTGGCTCCCAATCCTCGGGCTCCTTGCCCTTCGGCGGCTCCAGCACGCCTTCGTAGATCAGGTCCATGTCGCGCAAGGTGGCAATCGCAGCCTCGATCTTGCCGGTGCCGTAAAGCGCCTTTTCCGACGCATAAAGATCCATCCGCACGCCAAGCGCGGCAAGGTCGTCGTGGATCATCTGCATCATCATCTCGGTCGCAAAGACGCGCACATCGGCCAGCCAGACCGCCTCGTCCTTGTCCAGCAGACTGTCGCCATATTTGGCCTTCAGCGCCTCGCCGACCGGGATCAGATAGTCGCCCGGATACAGGCCCTCACGGATTTCGGGTTCAAGCCCATGCGCCTCGCGGTAGCGCTCATAGGCAGAGCGGGCCAGCACATCGACCTGCGCGCCGCCGTCGTTGATGTAATATTCCCGCGTCACCTCGAACCCGGCAAAGGCCAGCAGATTGGCCAGCGCGTCGCCCACAACCGCGCCGCGCACATGGCCCACATGCATCGGCCCGGTCGGGTTGGCGCTGACGAATTCGACATTGACCTTCTGGCCCCGACCAATCTCGGCCCGGCCGAAATCGGTGCCATGCGTCAAGGCCGCCTTGACGATGCCTTGCCAGACCACCGGCGCAAGCCGCAGGTTCAAGAACCCCGGCCCCGCCACTTCGGCCACAAGGATGCGCGGATCGGCCAGAAGTTTGGCTGCCAGCGCCTCGGCAATGGCGCGCGGGGGCATCGCTGCGGGCTTGGCCAGAACCATCGCCGCATTGGTCGCCATATCGCCATGGGCCGCATCGCGTGGTGGCTCCACCGCGACATTGGCGAAATCAAGCCCGGCAGGCAGCACGCCATCGGCCTGAAGTTCGGTCAAGGCGGTCAGAACGGCGCTGCGAATATCGGCGAAAAGGTTCATCTGATCAAATCCTGTCTTGCGCCCAAGGCCATGCCAGAGGGCGCAAGTCAGGTCAAGTTCAGCCGTTCATGCGCCACTCGTCCAGCGCCGGATTTGCCTCGTCCCCCAGCGCGGCCGCAGGGGCGGCGACGGGGGCAGCGACGGGGGGCTTGCCCGACCTTTGCCGCATGTGATGCGCCTCGCGCGCGCCGAAATAGGCGGTGATCACCGCCCCAATCAACCACCACAGCGCCTCTGGCATCGCATCCAGCCCCGCCATGCGCGCGGCAAACCCGGCAGGGTCGATCAGCGCATAAAGCACCAGCGCCTGCGAGCCGAAGGCCATCAGCGGCCGTGGCAAGCGATTCAACGCATCGATCAACCGATCATAACCCGAACCGGGCCGCGGCGCGGGCAAGGCGCTGGTGTCGGGCATCGGGATGCGCTCCATCGCTTCGGCCAGACCCTTGGCGATTTCGGGGGCAAAACTTTGCGCCAGATCACGGCTGACCCCGCCAAGCGCCGGAACCGCCCCGCGCGCCAGACCAAGAGTTGTCATCAGCCCCATCGTGCTGTCCTTTCCTTGTGCTGCTGTGCCGTCAGATGAAAACGGGGCGCGATGAATTCTTCGGCCCGCGTGATCCAGCCCCCCTTGCCGCCGTCACGTCGCCGCGCGAACTTGCGGCTTTGCGGGCGCGCATCGGCCAGCGCGTAGTAGTAATTGCGCCGCGCGATGCCATAGGCATCGGCGATGTGATTGGGCGCCGCGTCATAGGCCAGTTGCACCGCGCGGATGGTCTGCGGCCCGATTGCGCCATCGGGCGTGCAGACAAACCCCATATCGGTCACAAGCCGTTGCAGGATCTTGATCGCGTTCGATCCGGCATTGACATACATGTCAAAGACCGAGGCCTGCAAAGCCTCGGGCAGCGCCGCGATGCCGGGGCGCTTGTAGTAATGCTCAAGATAGATTTCCACCGCTTGCGCCCGGGTCAGGCTGCGCACATCCGCAGCCGTGATGCGGCCATCGCGGTTCACATCCATCCCCAGCCGCCGCAGGGTGCCAATCGTCACCCCGTGCTTGGTCGCACCGCCCGGATCGTCAGGATCATTCACAAAGCCGCCCTCACGGGCGACGATGTCTTCGGCCAATTGTCGTACAGATGTCATGGGCTATCCCCGGAGTTCTTACACTCCCCCCGGGGCGCAGACTGACGCAGGACAGATTAACGCTGACGAAACCCTGCGCGCTCAGCTTTCGGGTTCCTGATACACCCCTTGCGCCTTCAGCGCATCGACAACCTCGGCAGGCATATAGGTTTCATCATGCTTTGCCAGGATCTCGGTGGCCACAAAGGTATCGCCCTGCATCGACCCGGTGCCGACCATGCCCTGCCCTTCGGCGAACAGATCGGGCAGGATGCCGGTATAGCGCACCGGGATGGTCTGATTGGTATCGGTCACGCGAAAGCTCACCGTTTCGCTCTGCCCGCGCTGGATGCTGCCTTCCTCGACCAGCCCGCCGATGCGGAACACCTCACCCGCGCGGGGCGGGTCCTCCACCACCTGCGTCGGGCTGCGGAAAAAGTTGATGCCGTCCTTCATCGCATAGCCGATCAGGCCGGTGGACAGCGCCAAGGCGGCAAAGGCCAGCACGATGATCTGCACCCGCCGCTGCTTTTTCAGCCCCTTCATCCCTGCCATCATTCCCTCCGTCTGATGCGCCCTGATGTGGGGCTAAAGCGCGCGCCTGTCGAGAGGATGTAACGCCGCAACCCGCAGATGTGATGCGAAACGCCCCCCGAACCGGCCGCGATCCGGCGTCAGGCCGCCTGAAACTCGATCCGGCGGCGCAGGAATTGGGTGGCCTTGTTCGAGACCGCCTTCGGATCGCCCGTGGTCAGGAACTTCGACTCCTGCCCCTTGCCCAGAAACTCCGGCCGCCGCACGAGATAATCGGCCAGCGATTCCGCGACCAGATTGGCCTGGCTGAACACCTTCACCCCCGCCCCCAGCGCATCCTGAAAGGTGCTTTCCATCAGCGGGTAATGCGTGCAGCCCAGCACCGCCGCCTGCGGATGCGGCATCCGGCGCTTGAGTGCCTCGACATGCGACCGCACCAGCGCCTCGGCCAGGATCTCGTCGCCCTGCTCGATCGCATCGACCACGCCGCCACAGGGCTGCGCCTCGACATCCACCCCGATCGCGCGGAACGCAAGCTCGCGCTGGAAGGCGCGGCTGGCCACGGTGGCGGGGGTCGCGAACAGCGCCACATGCTTGACCGCCACCTCACGCGGGGGGGAATTGTCGCCCCATTGCCGTTCGGTCAGCGCCTCGATCATCGGCACGAACACCCCCAGCACCCGCTTGTCCGCCGGGATCCACGTCTCTTGCATCCGCTTCAGCGCGGCGGCGGACGCGGTGTTGCACGCCAGGATCACCAGATCGCAGCCCTCGGCCCACAGCCGTTCCACCGCGGCGCAGGTCAGGTTGAAGATGTCGTCATGCGTGCGCACGCCATAAGGCGCATGGGCATTGTCGCCCAGATAGACCAAGGGCAAATCCGGCAACCGGCGCGTGATCGCATCCAGCACCGTCAGCCCGCCAATCCCGCTGTCAAACACCCCAACCGCCATGCCCGCCCCCTGCCCGCGCCTGTTGCGGGCATCCGCCCGGTCAACGCGTCTTGTATTTCGCCTCGAACTCGTAGCCGCGATCATAGGCGCGTAACGGATGCGGTGAAAGATCGTATGTGGCCCGCCGCAGAAATTCCATCATCCGGGTCGGATCGGCCCGAAGCGGCGCCAAATCCTGCGGGGCAATCGGCTTGCCGATCACCACGCGCACCGGCTCATCCACCCGGGCGCGAAACTCCTTGATCAGCAAACCAAGGCGCAAGGTGTAATGCACCCGGCTCGCGATCTGGAACAGGCGAGAGTTATGTCCGTCGAAAAACACCGGCACCACCGTCGCCCCCGATCTGGCGATCATCTTGGCGGTAAAGTTGCGCCAGCCCGGGTCCATCGGGCGCGAAAACGCGGTCGCACTGGTCGAGACGGTCCCACCCGGAAACACGCCAATCGCCCCGCCCTGCCCCAGATAGCGCAAAGCCTCGGCCCGCGTTTCAAGGTTGAGCGTGACAGCCGCCTTCGTCTCGTCGAACGAAATCGGCAGCACGACGCGGTTGAGCGCCTCGGCCCGGCAGAACACGGCATTGGCCAGAATGCGAAAATCACCCCGCACCCTGTCAAGCAGATGCCCCATCATCAGCCCGTCCAGAATCCCGTAAGGATGGTTCGCGATCAGAACCAGAGGGCCGCTGGCCGGTATATCCTCCAGCCGCCCGCCGATCACATCAAGGCTCAGGCCATAGCGTTCGGGCAGCACATCCCAAAAACTGCGCCCGCGCGCGATCTCGGCCTCATACCCCGCCGCGCGCCGGATCAGCGCCAGCCGGCCGGTGGCATTATCCATCATGCGGATCACCGCGGCCCCCGTGCGCGAATTGGCCGAGGAGGCATAGGAAATGTCGCGTGCCACGTCCTGTTGCATCTGTGCATCCATCCTCTTGCCGGCCAATATCTTGCGCCCTTTGGTAACAGCCCGATGACGAAAGCCAATCCGATGCCGGGCACATGGCCCAAATTGCCACGCCCCGGACGCAAAATATGCGGATGCAGCATTTTGCCCAGAATGATTCTCCCCATCGCCGGGGCACCATGATAGAACTGCGACATATCAAAGGACGGATCGATGGACTGGGACAAGTTGCGCATTTTTCACGCGGTTGCCGACAAGGGCAGCCTGACGCACGCAGGCGACGTGTTGCACCTGTCTCAATCGGCGGTCAGCCGGCAGATCCGTGCGCTGGAAGAATCGCTCTCGGTCACGTTGTTTCACCGCCATGCCCGCGGCCTGATCCTGACCGAACAGGGCGAGCTTTTGTTTGACGCCACCACCGCCATGGTCAAACGGCTGGAGGCGACCGCCGCCCGCATCCGCGATTCCGAGGATGAGGTGTTTGGCGAACTTCGCGTGACCACCACCACCGGCTTTGGCACGCTCTGGCTCGCCCCGCGTCTGGCCAATCTCTACAAGAAATACCCCAGCCTCAAGATCGATCTGATGCTGGAAGAACGTGTGCTGGACCTGCCGATGCGCGAGGCCGATGTCGCGATCCGCATGAAGGAACCAAGCCAGGCCGATCTGATCCGCAAGCGGTTGATGAACATCAAGATGCGGCTCTATGCCTCGCCCGAATATCTGGCGGAAAACGGAACCCCGGTCACGATGGACGATTTCAGCCAGCACCGGCTGATCGCGCAGCATGCGGGCGTGCCACAGGTCGCGGCCGGCGCCTCTCTGGTGCATGAGTTGATGAGCCATGACATCCCGTCCACCCTGACGGTCAACAACTATTTCGGCGTGCTGCAAGGGGTGCTCAACCACCTCGGCATCGGGGTGCTGCCCGATTACATCACCGAAGATTTCCCCCATCTGGTGCGCGTGCTGCCCGATACCGAAAGCGCCGAAGTCCCGGTGTTCCTCGCCTATCCCGAGGAATTGCGCCATTCGAAACGCGTGGCGGCCTTCCGCGAATTCGTGACCGAGGAAATCTTTGCCTATCGCAAACGGCAACAACCGGACTGATCGCACAAGCAGCCATGCACGGGGATCATAGCGGGAATGCTGCAACAGCAGCATGTTCCGCCTTGCCCCGAATCGATCCCACGCCTATCTCCCCTCTCGAAGCGAGCGGTTGAAATGCGTTTCCCGTTCGGTTCATACCTCCCTGTTGGACTTGGGCCGAGCTTTTGCTCGGCCTTTTTTTTCGCAAAACGCCGAAAGGCCGATGCTGCGTAAAGTTAAGGCAACATCGACAACCGCCTGGCCAAAAAAGCCGCGTCTGCCGAACTGTGGCAAAGGGCAATGGCACGGCGATAGGCGCTGCGCGATTCGTCGGTCCGCCCGGCGCGGGCCAGATATTCGGCGCGCGCCGCGTGATAGGGTTGATACTCCGCCAACGCGCCATCCAGCGCCTCGATCAGGGGCAAGCCATGCTCAACCCCCCATGCCTCGGCGCAGGCAACCGCGTGGTTCAGCCGCACCACGGGCGTCGCCTCGTGGCGTAGCAAACTGCGATACAGCGCCTCGATCTGCCGCCAGTCGCTGCCGCCTTCGGCCCCGTGACAGGCGGCGATCGCGGCCTTGATCTGAAACGCCCCCGGCGCGCCGCGCGCCATGGCCCGGTCGAGGAAAAGCAGCCCTTCGGCGATCTCATCCCCCCGCCACAACCTGCGGTCCTGCGCGGCCAACGCAACAGCCGTGCCATCGGCGGACAGGCGCGCATCGCGCCGGGCATGCGTCACCAACAGCAGCGCCACCGCGCCCTCGATTTCGGGATCACCCGGGCGCAACTGATCCAGCATCCGTGCCAGAAAGATCGCTTCCTCGCACAGATCGCGCGTCTGTCCCGGGCCCATGCCATGACCCGTGGTGAAAATCAGATAA
Source organism: Cypionkella sp. (assembly GCA_025458525.1). Lineage (GTDB taxonomy): Bacteria > Pseudomonadota > Alphaproteobacteria > Rhodobacterales > Rhodobacteraceae > Pseudotabrizicola. Next base: position 11,614 of record JALOSF010000076.1, read on the forward strand.
ATCACCGTCAGAACCGCCTGCAACCGGGCAGGCCAATCCTCTGGCCCCGGCACGGCAAAGGGAATGCCCGCCGCCGCAATCTTGGCCTTTGCCCGCGACAGGCGTTGGCCCATGGTCGGCTCGGCATCCAGAAACAGGCGCGCAATCTCGGCGGTGCTGACCCCACCCAGACAGCGCAGCGTCAGCGCCACCTGCGACTTTTGCTCCAGCGCCGGGTGGCAGCAGGTGAAAATCAGCCGCAGCCGTTCATCCCCGATCTCCTCGGGCGTCAGATCGGCGGCCTCCTCCACCGACAACTTGGCAAGTTCTGCCGCCTTGCGCCCCTCGCGGGCATCGCCGCGCAGCCGGTCAATCGCCTTGCGCAAAGCGACCCTGAGCAGCCATCCCTGCGGCGCATGGGGCAGACCAGACCGCCCCCAGTGTGACAGTGCCGAAATCGCCGCCTCTTGCAGCGCATCTTCTGCCCGTTGAAAACTGCCCAAACGGGCAACGAGGGCGGCCATCAGCCGCCCCCGGTCTTGGCGCATCACCGCCTCCAGCGCTTTGGTTGCTGCGATCGCCTGCGGGGTGGCGGACATGGATCACCCTTGCTGTGCCATCGGGTCGTAATCCATCAGCGGCCGCACCTCGATGGTTCCAAACCCCGCCGCCGGAACCATGGCCGCATAGCCAAGCGCCGCGTCCAGATTGTCAACCTCGACGATGTAGTAACCGCCCAAATGCTCTTTGGTTTCGGCAAAGGGTCCATCCATGGTTTCCACCTTGCCAGCACGCAAGCGCACCGACGTGGCGGTTTCCACACCCTGCAACCCTTCGCCGCCGCGCAAGGTGCCATCGGCCTTCATCTTCTCGTTCAGGGCAAAGAACCCGGCCATCATCTCGGCAAACGCCGGGGTGCCATACTGCGGCTCAAGCGCGGGGTCATTATAGATCAACAGCATGTATTTCATGATTTCTCTCCAATTCGCAGATCAAAGGCCAAGGATATTGACGGCAAGGCAGACCATCAGGTTCAGCGTTGCCAGAATGTTGGTGCCGTTGCCGACATAACGCAGCGGGTGCCCGGCATTGCCGATCCGCAATCCAAAAGGATGCGCCACCCGCCCGATCAGCAGCATGGCGCCCGACACGTGCAAGTAAACCGCCGGCGCCCCCATGCCTTCGGCCAGGATCATCAGGATCAGAACAAAGCAGGTCCATTCGACAAAATTGCCGTGCTGGCGCACGCGCTGCAGCAACAGCTCGTTCCCGCCATCGCCAAAGGACTGGCCAAGGGCGGCGCGCATCGACGACACCCGGAACCACAGCACCAGAAAAACAGCGGCCAGTGGCAAAGCGTAAAGAGGGGTAACAGTGAACAGCATGGTAAAACTCGTCCTTTCTTGGGTTTCCATGACCCAAGGACGATGCTGCCTCTTTGATTTCGACATCGGGGGTGAAATTTTTTTGAAAACTTCGAAATTCTTGCGCTTGTGGGCTTGCCGCCACCTTTCCCCGCAAGCGTGCTTGGCCTATGACCGCGCCAAAGGCCAAGGCAAAAGGGAACCGCGATGACCGAACCCGCAATCACGCCCGAACTGATCGCCAAGCACGGGATCAAACCCGATGAATATGCGCGGATCCTGGAGATCATCGGGCGCGAGCCGAATTTTACCGAACTCGGGATCTTTTCGGCCATGTGGAACGAGCATTGTTCCTATAAATCGTCGAAGAAATGGCTGCGCACCCTGCCCACCACCGGCCCGCAAGTGATCTGTGGCCCTGGCGAGAATGCGGGCGTGGTCGATATCGGCGATGGTCAGGCGGTCATCTTCAAGATGGAGAGCCATAACCACCCCTCCTATATCGAACCGCATCAGGGGGCGGCCACCGGCGTGGGCGGCATCCTGCGCGACGTGTTCACCATGGGTGCTAGGCCCATCGCCGCGATGAACGCGCTGTCCTTCGGTCTGCCCTCGCATCCGAAAACCGCCCATCTGGTCAAGGGCGTGGTCGAAGGCGTCGGCAGCTATGGCAATGCCTTTGGCGTGCCGACCGTGGGCGGCGAGGTGCGGTTCCACAAATCCTACAACGGCAATTGCCTTGTGAACGCCTTTGCCGCCGGCCTTGCCGATGCGGACAAGATTTTCTACTCGGTCGCCTCGGGCGTCGGCATGCCGGTGGTCTATCTGGGCGCCAAAACGGGGCGTGACGGCGTCGGCGGGGCGACCATGGCCTCTGCCGAATTCGACGACACGATCGAGGAAAAGCGCCCCACGGTGCAGGTGGGCGACCCCTTCACCGAAAAGCGCCTGCTGGAGGCTTGCCTTGAGCTGATGGCCTCGGGCGCGGTGATCTCGATCCAGGACATGGGCGCGGCGGG
>JALOSF010000156.1 GCA_025458525.1 Cypionkella sp.
TTCTTCGGCTCGGCGGCATAGACATCGACGCCGGGCGCAATCGCGCTCATCGTCAGGCAGGTGCCAGAGATCATGCCCCCGCCGCCAATCGGCGCGATCACCGCGTCAAGACCGTCCACCTGCTCCAGCAACTCGCGCGAGCAGGTCGCCTGGCCTGCCACGACACGCGGGTCGTTGTAGGGGTGCACGAACTCTCCCCCCGTGCGGGCCTGCACCTGTGCAAACACCGCCTCGCGGCTGCTGGTCGAAGGCTCGCATTCCGTGATGACCCCGCCATAGCCCCGCACCGCATCCTTCTTGGCCTCCGGCGCGGTGCGCGGCATCACCACATTGCACGGAATGCCCCGCCGCCCCGCCGCATAGGACAGGCTCAGCGCGTGGTTGCCGCTCGAATGGGTGCAGACGCCAGCGCGCGCCTGCTCCTCGCTCAGGCCAAAGACGGCATTGCACGCGCCACGCACCTTGAACGCGCCCGCCTTTTGAAAATTCTCGCATTTGAAGAACAGTTCGGCCCCGATCAGCTCGTTGAAATAGCTGGAGGTCAGCACGGGCGTGCGGTGGATATGCGGGCGGATGCGGTCATGCGCGGCCACCACATCGTCAAAATTCGGGATATACATCTGGGCCAGATCCTTCATCCTCGTCCCTTTCTCTTGCGGGAAACACCATCGGGTGTCCGGGGGGCAGACAGCCCCCCCGGACGCTCTGCCTTACTCGGCTGCCAGGGCCATCGCCCCGGCCGAGCTGCGGTAATAGTCCTGCGCCGCTGCCACACCCGACCCAAGACGCACGTTCCAGCCCAGATCGGCCATGCACATCTCGGCCGTGGCAAGGCCCGACAGCACCATCACATCGGTCAGCATCCCCAGATGGCCGATGCGGAACACCTTGCCCGCCACCTCGCCCAAGCCGACGCCAAAGGCCACGCCATATTTCTCGGCCGCCAGTTTCACCAGATCGGTGCCGTTGCAACCCTCTGGCACGACCACGGCGGTCACGGTGTCGGAATAAAGCTCGGGCGACGCTGCGCAGGGCTTCATCCCCCAGGCGGCCACGGCGCGGCGCACGCCCTCGGCAAGGCGGTGATGGCGGGCATAGACGGCGTCCAGCCCCTCGTCCTCCAGCACCTCGATGGCACGGGCAAGGCCCGCAATCAGCCCCACGGCAGGCGTATAGGGATAGCCGCCGGCAGCATAGGTGCGCAGCATGTCGCGGAAGTCAAAGAAGGTGCGTGGCAGCGTCGCCGTTTCCATCGCGGACAACGCCTTGGGGCTGACGCCAAGGATGGCAAGGCCCGCCGGCAGCATGAACCCCTTCTGACTGCCCGCGACCGCGATATCGACACGCCAGGCCGCCATGTCGAACGGCATCGACCCGATCGAGGACACCCCGTCCACCATCAGCATCGCGCCATGCCCTGCCGCATCCATGGCGCGGCGGATGCCCGCAATGTCGGACCGCACGCCCGTGGCGGTTTCGTTATGGGTGGCCAGCACAGCCTTGATCGTGCCGCCGGTATCGGCGCGCAGCGCGGCCTCGATCGCGCCCAGCGGCGCGCCCTGGCCCCAGGGGGTCTCGATGATCTGCACGTTCAGGCCATGGCGCTGGCACATGTCGATCCAGCGGTGGCTGAACATGCCAAACCGCGCCGCCAGCACCGTATCGCCGGGCGAAAGCGTGTTGGTGATCGCGGCTTCCCAGCCACCTGTCCCGGTGGACGGCAGAATGATCACCTCGCCTTCGGCCATTTTCAGAACCCGCCGCACACCGGCCACCGCGGGTTTGAACATCCGGGCAAATGCGGGCGAGCGGTGGTCCAGGGTGGGCATGTCACACGCCTTGCGGATCACCTCGGGGATATTGGTGGGGCCCGGGATGAAGACGGGGTTCTGGGAATACATGACGGCTCCTCCAAGCTCTGATGCCAAGACATTACCCCATGCCACCCCGGAGGCAAATTTTTTCGAAAAGGTTTTTCATTTGATTGGTTTCATGATATTTCCATGAAAAGTCAGAGGTTAAGCGTTTTTCACTTATCGCAAGGGATGCAGGGCATGGAAAATTCTCCGCGGCCACGTGGGCGGCCAAAGGCGTTTCACGACAAGACAGACCAGAACACGGTGCAGGCGCTGGACCGCGGGCTTTCGCTGCTGGAACTGGTCGCGGCACGCCCCGGCTTGTCGCTGTCCGAACTGGCGGCGGCCAGCGGCGAGGCGGTGGCGACGGTGTTTCGTGCGCTGGTGACATTGCAAGGCCATGACATGGTCGAGGCCGCGGAAGGCGGGCAATTGTGGCATGTGGGGCCCGGAGCCTTTCGTGTCGGCACCACCTTTCTGCGCCGGACCAAGGTGGTGGAACGCGCGCGCGAGCCGATGGATGCGCTGATGCGCGACACGGGCGAGACGGCAAATCTTGGCATCGAAGCGGGGGATGAGGTTCTGTTCCTGAGCCAGGTGGAAACCCATGAGGCGATCCGCGCGTTTTTCCCGCCCGGCACCAAGGCCCCGATGCATGTGTCGGGCATCGGCAAGGCGCTGCTGGCCTGGTATTCGCCGGCGCGGGTGGACCGTATCTTGCGCGCCAAGGGGTTGGAGCGGTCCACCCCCGCCACCCATGTGACGCCCGAGGCGCTGCTGGCCGATCTGGCGCAGATCCGCGCCCGCGGTTTTGCCATCGACGATCAAGAGCGCGCGGCGGGCATGCGCTGCATCGCCGCCCCGATCTTCAACACCCATGGCGAGCCTGTGGCCGGGCTGTCGGTTTCCGGTCCGGCATTCCGCATCGCGCTGGAGGACGCGCCGCGCATCGGCGGATTGGTCAGGGCGGCGGCCGACAAGGTGACGGAGGCGACGGGGGGCAGTCAGCCCTGAGCCGGGGGCGGCTCAGGCGACCATGTTGTCGCGCGCAAAGCCACGCTCAGGCGAATTTGTTGTCGCGCGGAAAGCCACGCGGCGCCATCTTGCCCGCCCCTGCCCGAGGGCCGAGCCATTCGGTCAGATCGGGTTCGTGGCGGGTGCGGCCTGCGGGATCTTTCCATGAAAGCCCATCGGCCAGGGTGAAGGTGATGGCATCGGACAAGCCACCATCCTTGTATTTCTGCAAGCGCACGCCCTTGCCCTTGGCCATTTCCGGCAGTTCAGACAGGGCGAACACCAGCACCTTGCGGTTTTCGCCCACCACGGCGACATGATCGCCACGCACCGGGCGCACCAACGCCACGGTCACGCCATCGCGCACGGTCAGCACCTGCTTGCCTGCCTTGGTCTGGGCCAGCACCTCCTCGGCCGGCACGATGAACCCGTCGCCCGCGGTAGAGGCAACCAGCAGTTTCACCCCCGGCTGGAACACGGTCAGATCGACGATTTCGGCATCGTTGGGCAGGTCGATCATCAGCCGCACGGGTTCGCCCATGCCGCGCCCGCCCGGCAGGTTCGCCCCGATCAGCGTATAGAACCGCCCGTTTGCCGCGACCAGCAGGATGCGGTCGGTGGTTTCGGCGTGAAAGGCAAAGCGCGGGCCGTCGCCATCCTTGAACTTCTGTTCCGCCGTCAGGTCCACGTGGCCCTTCATCGCGCGGATCCAGCCCATCCTGGAACAGATCACGGTGATCGGCTCGCGTTCGATCATCGCCTCGTAGGGCACGTCCTCGACGGCGGCGGCCTCGGCCAGCTGGGTGCGGCGGTCGCCCAGCCGGGTGCCCTTGCCGAACTGCTTGCGGATCGCCTCCAGCTCCACGCCGATCTGTTTCCATTGCAGGCGGTCGCTGTCCAGCAGATCGGCAAGGCCGGCGCGTTCGCGGGTCAGCGCGTCGCGTTCGGCGATCAGCTCCATCTCCTCGA
>JALOSF010000011.1 GCA_025458525.1 Cypionkella sp.
ATCGAACAGAAGGCCATGATGACGGGGAAAAGGACGTGATAGGGCACCTTCAGCAGCTTTACCCACAGCCCGATCAGCGGCAGGTTCAGGATCACCAGCATCAGGTTGCCGATCCACATGCTGGCGATGATGCCCCAGAACAGCGCGGGCTGTTCGCTGGCGACATTGGGGCCCGGCACGATGCCCTGGATGATCATCGCCCCGACCATCAGCGCCATCACCGGATTTGCCGGGATGCCCAGCGTCAGAAGCGGGATGAAGCTGGTTTGCGCCCCGGCGTTGTTGGCCGATTCCGGCCCTGCAACCCCCGCAATGGCGCCTTTGCCAAATTCCTCCGGCGTGTCGGACAGCCGCTTTTCGATGGTATAGGACGCAAAGGATGCAAGAACCGCCCCGCCGCCCGGCAGGATGCCCAGCACCGACCCGACCGCCGTGCCCCGTAGCATCGGCGCCACCATGCGCTTCAGATCCCCGCGCGAGGGGAAAAGCCCGCCAAGTCTGGTGGTCAGGACGGTGCGGTCCTGCTCGCCTTCAAGGTTGCGCAGGATTTCGGCGATGCCAAACACACCGACCGCAAGCGCGACAAAGGACAGGCCGTCCGCATATTCGGTGATCCCGAAGGTAAAGCGCGGGGTGCCGGTATAGATATCGGTGCCGACAAGGCCAAGGATCAGCCCAAGCACGACCATGGCCAACGCCTTCAGGATCGAGCCATGGGCGAGGGCGATGGCTGACACCAGTCCAAGAACCATCAGGCTGAAATATTCGGCCGCGCCGAATTTCAGCGCAATCGTGGTCAGGGGCGGGGCGAACAGCGCAACCAGCAGTGTGGCCACCGTGCCCGCAAAGAACGACCCCAGCGCCGCGATGGCAAGCGCCGTGCCCGCCTTGCCACGGCGCGCCATCTGATAGCCGTCGATGGCCGTGACCGCCGACGAGCTTTCGCCCGGCATGTTGATCAGGATCGCCGTGGTCGAGCCGCCATATTGCGCGCCGTAGTAGATCCCGGCCAGCATGATAAGCGACGAGACAGGTTCAAGCTGAAACGTGATGGGCAGCAGCATCGCGATTGTCGCGGTTGCACCGATGCCGGGCAAGACACCGATCAGCGTTCCAAGGATCACGCCCACAAGGCAGAAGAACAGGTTTTCGGGTGAGGCTGCGGTGGCAAAGCCAAGCGACAGATTGGTCATCAGATCCATGCGCGGCCCCTCAGAACGTCAGCCAAGGGCCAAAGCGGCGGAATGGCAAGCCAAGCCCGTATGAAAACACCACCGTGGCAAAGGCCGTGACCCCGGCCGCGAGCAGCACGGCCCAGTGCAGCCGCATCTTGAACGAGGCCAGGGCTGCGATCAGCGTGGTCAGAAAGATCGCCGGAACGAAACCAAGGCCGCGGACGGTAAGGCCAAAGAAGATTGGCGCCGGCAGGATGAACAGCACCCCCCGAAACGCCAAGGTGCCGATCCCGTCAGTGCCCGGACTGCGGATCGATTTTGCGATGATGAGCAGCCCCAGCAGCAGGAGCAGCCCCGAGAGGACAAGGGGGAAATAGCCCGGCCCCATGCGAAAGGCGGTGCCGATGTCCAGTCCAAGCGACTGGATGCCGAACAAAAGGCCGAACAGGATAAAGACAAGGCCGGCAAGCGCGTCTGTCCAGTCGATGGTGGTGGTGGTCTTCATGGGATTGGCGCCTCCCGCCGCCGGGTGGAATGGGGGGCGCACACGTCGCCCCCCTTTTGTCGATCAGTCGGCGTAAACACCGGCAGCTTCGATGATCGGCTTCCAACGCGCGATTTCACCTTCCAGCTTGGCCTTGAGCGCCGCGGGGGTCGCGTCGGCGGCTGGCGACGGCGCGGTGCCCAGTTCGGCAAGCTTTTCGGCAATTCCCGGATCGGCCAGGGCAAGCTGGAGCGAGGCGCTCAGCCGGTCAACCACTTCGGCCGGGGTGCCCTTGGGTGCGTAAAGCCCGTGCCAGACCGACACCTCCAGACCGGGCAGGCCGCCTTCGCCCACCGTCGGCAGGTCGGGGAAGATATCAAGCCGTGCCGGCGTCGTCACCGCATAGGCCTTGATCGTGCCGCCCTTGATCTGTTCGGCCGTGTTGGTGGTCTGGTCGCACATGATGTCGATCTGGCCCCCCAGAAGCTCGGTCATCGCGGGGCCGGTGCCTTTGTAGGGCACGGTCACGATCGGCGCTTCGACGGCTTGCATGAACAGCATCCCGCACAGATGCGAGGCGGCGCCGATCCCGGCATTCGCCATGGTGATCGTGTCGGCATTTTCCTTCACATAGGCGATGAAAGACGCAAAATCGGCGGGTTCAAGATCCTTGCGGGCCACGATGGTCATCGGAACCTCGGTCACGAGTCCGATGTATTCGAATGCATCGGTCGGGTTGTAGGCAAGGTTGCGGTAAAGCGTGGCGCTGGTTGCCATGCCGATGTGGTGCAGCAAGATGGTGTAGCCATCCGCCTCGGCCCCGGCAACATTGCCTGCGCCCAGCGTGCCGCCCGCGCCGCCGACGTTTTCGACGATGATCTGCTGGCCCAGATCGGCCGACATCCGTTCGGCGATCAGCCGGCCCACGGTGTCGGTCGGGCCGCCGGCGGCAAAGGGAACCACCATGGTGATCTGCCGTTCGGGGTATGTCTGCGCGAAGGTGGCGGTTGCGGTCAGGACCGCACCGGCCGCAATGCCGGTGAGTTTCGATGTCAGTGCCATGATGTCCTCCCAGACTTGGCGTGCCAGACTTGGCGTTTGCGTCCCGCGCGGCTTCCTCCCCCGTGCGGGCTGGCTTCACGGGGCGACGGTTTGGGGCAGAAGTGCAAAGGAAAGCAGGGGTCAGCGCGGCGATTTTGGCGCGGCGCAGGGGGCGATTGGGTGGAAATGGCCCCAACCCGCCGCAAGGCTTGGGTGGATTTCCACCCAACAGCGCGCGCGTCAGACGTCGCCCTCGTCGCCCTCCACCACAAGGCGCCGGTCAAGACCATGCTTCTGCATCTTTTCGTAAAGCGTCTTGCGACTGATCCCCAGTGATTCGTAAACCTTGCGCAGATGACCGCGATGGGCGGCGATGGCCCCGGCAATCACGCTGCGTTCAAAGCCTGCGACACGATCGGCCAGCCGCGGTGCCTGGGGGCCTGCACCTTCCATCCAGTCGAGGCCCAGCACAAAACGATCGGCAGCGTTGCGCAATTCGCGCGCATTGCCGGGCCAGTCGCGGGCCGACAGATCGGCCAGCAGTTCGGGATCGGGAATGCGGTCTGGCGCGTTGTGGCGCGCGGCGGCCTCGCGCGTCAATTGCAGGAACAAGAGGGGGATGTCCTCGCGGCGCGCGGCAAGCGGCGGCACCCGGATCGTGGCCACGGCCAGTCGATAGAGCAGGTCTTGCCGGAATCTTCCCGCCGCCGCGGCCTGTGCAAGATCATCTTTCGATGTCGCAAGAAACCGGATGTCGAGCGGGATCGGGTCGTTGGACCCCAGGCGCATGATGACGCGGTCTTGCAGCACCCGCAGCAACCGTCCCTGAAGTTCAAGCGGCATCGACCCGATTTCATCGAGCAGGATCGTGCCGCCCCGCGCGTGTTCAAAGCGGCCATAGCGCGCGCGCAGCGCCCCGGGAAAGGCACCCGCCTCGTGGCCGAACAATTCGCTTTCGATAAGCTGGGCGGGCAGGGCTGCGCAGTTGATCGCAATCAGCGGCCGGCCCGCACGGGGCGAGATGTCGTGCATGGCTTGCGCCACCACCTCCTTGCCCGCCCCTGTCGGCCCGGTGATCAGGGCATCGGCTTCGGATGGGCCCACCGTGCGCACAAGTCGGCGCAGGTCGATCATGGCTGGGCTGCGCCCGGGAAGCCGCGCTTCCAGATCATCGCGCTGACCCGCCACGGCGCGCAAGCGGCGGTTTTCGATCACCAGTGCCCGCCGGTCCAGCGCCCGGCGCAAGACCGCCGCAAGATGCTGGGTCGAGAACGGCTTTTCGATGAAGTCATAGGCCCCGCGTCGCATCGCCTCGACCGCGAGAGACACTTCGGCATGACCCGTGACCAGAATGACCGGCAGGTCGCGGTCTGCAAGGATAAGCCGTTCCAGAAGGGTCATCCCATCCATGCCGGGCATGCGGATGTCAGAGATGACCGCCCCACCAAAGCCGGGGCCGATCAGCGGCAGCGCGGCTTCGGCGCTAGCAAAGGATTGCACGTCGAAATCGGCCAGTTCCAACGCCTGTTCGGTGGATCGGCGCATCGCCTCGTCATCGTCGATCAGCAGGACAGTCTGTTTCATTCGGCTGCAAGCGCCCCGGTGGTCGCACGGCGCAGGATCAGGCTAAAGATCGCGCCGCCCTGCGGATGATTGGCAACCCGAAGGTCGCCTTCGAAATCCTTCATGATGTTGTAGCTGATCGACAGGCCAAGTCCCAAGCCCGAACCCACCTGTTTGGTTGTGAAGAACGGATCAAAGATGCGATCGGCGATTCCCGGGGCGACGCCCGGGCCACGGTCGCGTATCGCAACGATCACTTCGTGATCCGTGCAGGTGGCCGACAGGTGAATGCGGCGGTCGGCGCGGCCTTCGACAGCATCGGCCGCATTGGTCAAGACATTCACGATCACCTGTTGCAAACGCACCGGGCCGCCGATGACCGGCGGCAGATTTCCGGCAAGGTCAAGCGCGACCTCGGCCCCTGCCGCCGTCAACCGCGCCTGTGCTATCACCAGCGCGTCACGCACCGCGGTCGCGATATCGACCACCTTCAACGGCTCGTTCGGTTTGCGCGCGACATTGCGCAGATGCCGCGCAATCGCGGCCATCCGGTCGATCAGGGCGATGATCTGGCCGATGTTTTCCTTGGCGCGCGGCAGATCCCCGCGGTCGATCAGCAAGCCCGCGCTGTCGGCATAGTTGCGGGCCGCGGCCAGCGGCTGGTTTATCTCGTGGCTGAGCGCCGCAGACATCCGGCCAAGCGCGGCCAGTTTGCCCGCCTGCACCAGATCGGCCTGCATGCGGTGCAAGTCGTCATTGGCCTGCGTCAGGTCGGCGGTGCGCTGGGCCACCTCGCGTTCCAGATTGGCCTGCGCCGCCGCCTGTAGGGCCAGCCGTTCCGCCAGCCTGGCGCGACGCTGCGCAAGAACCCAGGCCAGCAACAGAGCCACCGTCAGGAACAGCGCGACCGCCAGCACCACGAGCCGCGCCTGAGCGTGGATCGGAACGGTATCAAGCAAGACCCGAACGGTCCACCCTGCGTGGGGCATCGGGGTTTCGGTCGCGATGTATTCGCGCATCACGCCGGTGCCATCTGCCAGCCGCATCAGATTGACCCCGGCTGTTGCCGATGGCGTCACCTGCAATTCGGTCAGATCGGCATCGGCATAGCGCCGTGTTTGTGCCAACCGTTCGCGCCGTTCCGCGGTCAATGGCAACAGCCCGCGATAGAGCCAGCCCGCGTCGGTGGACATGAAGACGACGCCTTCGGGGTCAGTCACAAGGATCCGGTAATCGCGCGCGCGCCATCCGGCTTCGATGGCGTTGACCCCGATCTTCAGCGCGAGCACCCCCCGCACCATGCCAGCCTCATCCCGGATGGGCGAGGCGAAATAATAGCCACGGACCCCGGATGTGGTGCCAAGCGCGAAATAGCGGCCCAGGCCGCCGTCGCGGGCACGGCTGAAATAGGGTCGATACGAAAAATTCTGACCGATGAAGCTGTCCGTGCGGTCGTGGTTCGACGCGGCCAGCGTGGTGCCGTCAAGATCGATCAGATAAAGGTCCGACGCCTCGATCAAGGTGTTCGTTTCCGCCAGCCAGCGGTTCATAGCCGCGATCCGCGCCTTGTTGCCGGGGTCTGCCAGCACGGCGAGGATATCCTCATCCTGCGCGAGAAGGGTGGGCAAAGCCTCGTATCGGCGAAGGTAGCTGTCGAGCGCATTCACGGTTTGCCGCAGGGTCGTTTCTGCGCGTTCCTGCCCATCGGCCATGGCATTGCCCGTGGCGATCCGATCGACCACGGGCAGCAGCAAGACAGCTGCCGCGGCAAGGACCCAGATCCAGAGTTGCAGCCTGCCCTTCACCACAGCCGATGACCTCTCCCTGCCTTGGGTGCCGATGGCACTCGGCTGACAACCGGGACAGACGATGCAGGCGATCCGGTTTTTGGGCAAGCGACTTGCACGAGCGGATTGACAGACGAGCGGCAACCGCGCTATGACACCGATGTCATGACACCGATGTCATAGGCAGTCGGACAGCCGGACGGCGGCACGGATCAGGGCGAAGGGGGGGCAGATGGCAACGATTTATGACGTCGCAAAGGCGGCAGGGGTTTCGGCCAAGACGGTCAGCCGGGTTCTGAATGGCGATGGGCCGGTCGGCAGCGAGACGCGCCGCGCTGTCGAGGTGGCGATGGCCGAATTGGGCTATGTGCCGTCGAATGCGGCACGCATGATGCGATCGCACAAATCCGGCCTGATCGGCGTGATCACCGGTGCCATTTCGACGGCAAAGGAACTGACGACGCGGCCCGCCGGCTTGCCGGATCTGTTCATTCTTCAGGGCATCCAGCAGGTCATTTCGCAAAGTGGCATGACCTTGATGATTGCCGACACCGACAGCCGCCCCGACAGGGTCGCGCCGCTTGTCCAGACCTTTTTGCGCCACCGGGTCGAGGGGTTGATCTACATCGCCGAGTATCACCGAAAGGTCGATCTGCCAAAGCTGCCGCAGGACACGCCGATGGTTCTGGCCAATTGCTATGACAGCGCAGGCACGCCAAGTATCTTGCCCGATGACCAGCGCGGCCAGCATGATCTGGTTGCCCGCATCATCAGTGCCGGGCATCGCCGTATCGGCTATCTGACCCTGCGGGCCAGCATCGCGGCGACCCCGCTGCGCATCGCCGGTTATCGCGCGGCCCTGGCCGAGGCGGGGATCGGATTCGACCCCGCCCTGGTTCAGGACTGCGATCTGGAGGATGCCGAAGGCGAGACGCAGCTTTTGTGGGATGCGATTGACCGCATGCTGCGCTTGCCTGATCCGCCAACCACCTTTTGTTGCGGCAACGACAAGATGGCGCTCAAGGTTTACGGCATTCTGCGGTCGCGCGGGTTGAAGCTGCCCGAAGAAATCTCGGTCGCGGGCTGTGACAATTACCGGGTGATCGCAGAAACCCTGTATCCGCCTTTGACAACCGTTGATCTGCCTTATGCGGCAATGGGCGTGCGCACGGCGCAGCGCCTGCTTGGGATGATCGCGGGTCAACAGGATCATGAGGCGGGGCCGACCCTTGTGACGGGGCCGGTCTATTGGCGCGACTCCGTGACCGAGCGGCGCACAACAAACATCACGCAACTGAAACCAGTCAGGGAGGACAACAAATGACCCAGATGAAATGGCTTGCAGGAGCTGCACTTGCCGCCGCCGCCTGGAGCGGTGCGGCACAGGCGCAGACCACGTTGACCATGTGGTATCATGGGGCTGGCAACGAGGTAGAGGCAAAGATCGTCGATCAGATCATCGCCGATTTCAACGCCAGCCAGACCGACTGGAAGGTGGAAATGCAAAGCTTTCCGCAGGCCGCCTATAATGACAGCGTTGTGGCCGGGGCCTTGGCCGGCAACTTGCCCGATATTCTGGATGTCGATGGCCCGGTGATGCCGAACTGGGCATGGTCGGGCTACATGCAGCCGCTTCAGATCGACGAGGCCGCGATTGCCAACTTCCTGCCCGGTCCCAAAGGGTATTGGAATGGACAGCTTTATTCCATCGGGCTGTGGGATGCCGCTGTCGCATTGGTGACGCGCCAGTCCTATCTGGACGAGCTTGGTCTGCGCACGCCCACGCTTGACCAGCCCTGGACCAAGGATGAATTCATGGCAGCGCTGGAGGCCGCCAAGGCCTCGGGCAAGTTTGAATATGCCTTCGATCCGGGCATGGCCTGGACCGGGGAATGGTATCCCTATGCCTTCTCGCCCTTCCTGCAATCCTTCGGGGGCGATATCGTGGATCGGACCACCTACAAGACCGCCGAAGGCGTGCTGAATGGCGACGCGGCGATTGCCTTTGGCGAATGGTGGCAAGGCTTGTTTGCCAACGGCTATGCTCAGGCGGCGCAGGATCCGGCGGATCGGGACAGTGGCTTTGCCGCCGGCAAATACGCCTTTTCATGGAATGGCAACTGGGCGGCGATGAACACGCTGTCGCAATTCCCGGATACCGTCTTTCTGCCGGCGCCCGACTTTGGCAATGGTCCGAAGATCGGTGCCGCAAGCTGGCAGTTCGGGGTTTCCGCGTCATCGCAGCATCCAGAAGGTGCTTCGGCCTTCATCCAGTTTGCGCTTCAGGACAAGTATCTTGCCGCCTTTTCGAATGGCATCGGTCTGATCCCGCCAACCGCGACGGCGGCGGCGATGACCGACAATTACAAGGAAGGCGGCCCGATGGCCGTGTTCTATGACCTGACCAAGGCGCAGGCCTTGGTGCGGCCGGTCACGCCGGGCTATGTGGTGCAGGCCAAGGTTTTTGAAAAGGCGCTTGCCGATATCGCCAACGGCGCCGATGTCGCGGCGACGCTGGATGCCGCCGTGGACGAGATCAACGCCGACATCGAAAAGAACGGCGGTTACGGGCACTAGGCGCGCGCCTTTGCGCGTGATCCGGTCCTGGGGGCGGCCTGTCGTGCCCCCAGGACACCGCTTCCTTGCCTGAAAAGGACGTAAGGCATGTCATCCAAATTCCAACGCTCGAACCGCGCCGGCTGGGTGATGGCTGGCCCTGCCGCCGTGTTGATCGCGGGCTTCGTGATCTTGCCATTCTTCTTTGCGATCGCCCTGTCCTTTACCAACCAGCGGCTGATTTCGCCCAATCCGACCGAATTTGTCGGCCTTGCCAATTATCGACAGCTTCTGGGCATGGCCGTGCTGACGGTCGATCCCGTGACCGATGACGCGGGTCAGGTGGTGATGAAAGACGGCGCCCCGGAATACCCGTCGCTGCGCAGCCTGACGCGCAACAACCCGGACTATCCGCATCTGCAAGGCATGCGTGAATGGTCCAGTTTCGACTGGGGCCAATCCCGAGTTTACATCCTGGCGCGCGATGTGGTTTTCCTGACGGCCATCGTCAACACGTTCATCTTCGTGATCATCGTGGCGCCGGTGCAAGCCGGGCTGGCGCTTGGCCTTGCCCTTCTGATCAATCAGCGGATGCGCGGCATCAACATCTTCCGCGCGTTCTATTTCATGCCGGTTGTCGTGTCGATCGTGGTCGTGTCGCTGTTGTGGCGGTTCATCTATGACGGCGACTCGGGCCTTTTGAACAACCTTCTGGGCGCGATCAGCTTTGGTGCCATCCCGCCGGTTGATTGGTTGGGAAATCCCTCCACCGCGCTGGGCGCCATCATCGCGATGTCGATCTGGCAGGCGGTGGGCTTTCACATGGTAATCTGGCTCTCGGGCCTGCAAACCATCAGCCCCACGCTCTACGAGGCGGGCGCCATCGAAGGCGCCAGCAAGTGGCAGACCTTTCGCTACATCACCTGGCCGGGGCTGCGCAATACGGCCGTGTTGGTGCTGATCGTGATCACCATGCAGGCCTTTGCCCTGTTCGCGCAGATTGATGTCATGACGAATGGCGGCCCGCTCGACAGCACGCAGACCATCGTCTTTCAGGCCATCGAACGCGGCTATGGCAAGCAGGATATCTCGGGCGGGTCAGCCATT
Organism: Cypionkella sp.; assembly: GCA_025458525.1. Lineage (GTDB taxonomy): Bacteria > Pseudomonadota > Alphaproteobacteria > Rhodobacterales > Rhodobacteraceae > Pseudotabrizicola. The sequence continues at coordinate 9,714 of JALOSF010000011.1, forward strand.
TCGGTGATCCTGTTCGTGATCGTGCTGTCGATTTCCCTGATTCAACGCTGGCTGACACGGGAGCGCACGTAAATGGCCGCCATTTCCGCCGACAACCACGGCCTGCGCCTTGCGGTGCGCTATGCCGTTCTGATCCTGATCGCCATCATCTTTGTCTTTCCGTTGGTGTTCATGCTGATGTCCAGCCTGAAGCCAGACCAGCAATTGCTGCAAGACACGGCAAGTCTGCGGGCCTTTCTGCCGGTGGGGGATATCTCGCTGGCCAATTACAGCGCGGCTTTTGACCGGGCGCCCGTGACCCTGTTCATCTTCAATTCGGTTGTGGTGACGGGCATCACGGTGGTGCTGTCGCTGCTGGTCTGCTCGATGGCGGCCTTTGCCTTCGTCTTTATCGGCTGGAGGGGGCGCGAGTTCCTGCTTACGGTGATCCTTGCCACCTTGATCGTCCCGTTCGAGACGATCGCGATCCCCTTGTTGCTGATTGCCTCCAAGCTGCCGTCCATCGGTCTGGACGGGCTCAGCACCGGCTGGCTCAACAGCTATCATGTCCAAATCGTGCCCTTCATCGCCGATGGGCTGACCGTCTTTCTGTTCGTTCAATATTTCAAGGACTTGCCTTCAGAGTTGATCGAAGCAGCCAGGGTCGAGGGCGCAAGCTGGCCGCAGATCTATCGCCGGATCGTGATGCCGCTTGCCGGCCCGGTGCTGGCGACCGCCGCCATCCTCAAGTTTCTGGCGATGTATAACCAATACCTCTGGCCACTCATGGTGGTGCAAGAGGAAGGCTACCGCCCGGTGATGGTGGGGCTGCAATACTTCTTCCAACAGAACGTCGCCTGGGGCGAGGTCATGGCCTATTTGTCCATGATCACCGTCCCCGTGCTGGCCTTCTACCTTTACCTGCAACGCGCCTTCATCGCGTCGATCGCCTCGACCGGTGTGAAGGGTTGAACGGAGATACTCATGGTAATCGCAATCGACGGCAAATGGATCTGGGACAGCTGGTATTTCAACGACGGACAGAAATGGCACGGCTATTTCCTTCAGGCGGATCAAAGCCTCGGTGATCCCGACCTGCGCCATTTCAACGTAAGCCAGGGCCATGCGGTCAGCAGCGATCTGGTGAACTGGACCCATCTTGGCACCATGCTGCGCCCGTCCCAGACGCCCGCCTGGGATGACTACACGACCTGGACGGGATCTGTGCTGCGCGATGACGCGGGCGGCTGGCATCTGTTCTACACCGGCGCCACGCGGGCCGAAGCGGGGCTTTATCAGAGGATCGGCCACGCCATCTCGACCGATGGGCACATGTGGCAGCGGGTGAACGGGGGGCTGTGCCTTGATCTGACCGGGCCTGTCGCTGACCTTTACGAAAAGGACCATATGGTCGGCCATTGGCATGACCGGGCGATGCGCGATCCTTGGGTGATGCGCGACCCTGATGGCGACGGCTGGCTGATGTATTTCACCGCACGAGCTCCGGGCATTGACGAACCGAATGCTGGCGGCGCGATCGGCTTTGCCACCTCGCCCGACCTCATGACATGGACGCTTCAGCCGCCTGTTTTCGTCGGGGGCTTTGGTCAGCTTGAGGTGCCGCAAGTGTTTCAGGTGGGGGATCGCTGGTATTGCCTGTTCTGCACCTCGGGCTTTCATTGGTCCGAGGCTTACCGGGCCTCAAACCCGCAACGCCCCGTGACCGGCACGCACTATCTGATCGCCGATCATCCGCGCGGGCCTTGGCGGGTTGCCCCCGGCCCGTTCCTGGACGGCGACGAGCCCTGTCGCCGCTATGCCGCGCGCATCGTGCAGACAGGGCACGGCTTGCAGATCCTTGGCTTTGCCGATGGCGGCAAGGACAGGTTCGGCGGCTATGTGATGGACCCCGAACCCGTGCAGGTCGGCGCCGACGGCCTGCTGCGGGTGGTTCCCCTCTCGCAAGCGGCGGAGTAGGGCCATGGCCGCCATCACCCTGACAGGGCTCAAGAAAAGCTATGGCCAAGCGCATGTCATAAAGGGCGTGGACATCAGCATTGCCGATGGCGAATTCTGCGTCTTTGTCGGCCCGTCCGGCTGTCGCAAATCCACGCTGCTTCGCATGATCGCGGGGCTGGAGGACATAAGCGGTGGCACGCTGGACATTGGCGGGCGGGTGGTCAACGACCTGCCACCCAAGGATCGCGGCGTTGCGATGGTGTTTCAGTCCTATGCCATCTTTCCGCATATGACGGTGCGGGAAAACGTGGCCTTCGGCTTGACCATCGCCGGCGATGACAAGGCGACAAAGGACGCAAAGGTGGCCGAGGCGGCGCGTATTCTTCAGATGGAACATCTGCTGGACCGCCGCCCCAGCCAGCTGTCGGGCGGGCAGCGTCAGCGGGTCGCGATCGGCCGGGCCATCGTGCGCAAGCCAGAGGTGTTCCTGTTCGACGAGCCGCTGTCAAACCTTGATGCGGCCCTGCGCATGGACATGCGGATGGAGATCGGCAAGCTGCATAAATCTTTGGGCGCGACCATGATTTATGTGACGCATGATCAGGTCGAGGCGATGACCTTGGCCGACAAGATCGTGGTGCTGAAAGACGGGCTGGTGCAGCAGATCGGCAGCCCGATGGAGCTTTATCACAACCCGGCCAATGCCTTTGTCGCGGGGTTTCTGGGCGCGCCGTCGATGAACTTTCTGGAGGTCGAGGTGCTTTCCGTCGGCAATGGCGCGGCGGTGGTGCGCAATGGCGCGCTCGAAGCGGTGACGGTTCCCGTGCGCGCGGGAACCCCGCGTCCGGGCCAGCGCGCACAGCTTGGTATCCGCCCGCAATACCTTGCCCCTGCGCCAGCGGGCGAGGCAGGGCAGTTGCGCGGCACTGTCATTCTGACCGAACGGCTGGGAAGCGAGACGGTGCTGGAGCTGCAATTGCCCGACAGCACACGCCTTATCGCGGCCCTGACACGGGATGCGGTCTTTGACCTTGGCACGGTGGTGAACCTGACCTTCGATCCGGCCATGACGCATCTTTTTGCCGAATGACCAGAACGATGCTGCCGTCTTGTCTGATCCGGGGCGCCTGATCTGGCGCCCCGGTCGATGCAGCGGGTCAGGCCGCGGAGAGTGCGGGATAGTCGGTATAGCCCTCGGCCCCGCCGCCATAAAGCGTTGCGGGGTTCATCTCGGCCAGTGCGGCCCCTGATTTCAGACGCTCGACCAGATCGGGGTTGGCGATGAAGGGGCGGCCAAAGGCGACAAGATCGGCTGCATTGGCATTGAGACGGGCCTTGGCCAGATCAAGATCATAGCCATTGTTGGCGATGTAGGTGCCCGAAAACCGCTTCCGCAAGCTGGCAAAGTCAAAGGGTGCCACATCGCGCGGTCCGCCTGTCGCGCCTTCGACCACATGCAGATACACAAGGCCAAGCGCGTTCAGCTGATCGACGATATAGTCGAACTGTGCCTGCGGATCGCTGGAGGAGACGCCATTGGCGGGCGAGACGGGCGAAATGCGGATGCCCGTCCGCTCGGCGCCGATCTCGGCGCTGACGGCTTTGGCAACCTCGACCATAAGGCGCGCGCGGTTTTCGACCGACCCGCCATAGGCATCGGTGCGGTGGTTCGCGCCGTCTTTTGCGAACTGGTCCAAAAGATAGCCGTTTGCGCCATGAACCTCGACCCCGTCAAAGCCTGCCGCAATGGCATTTGCGGCCGCCTGGCGGAAGTCGGCGACGATGCCCGGGATTTCGTCCAGCCTCAGGGCGCGCGGCATCGACGTGTCGTTGAAGCCGTTGTTGACAAAGGTCTTTGTCCCCGCCGGGATGGCCGAAGGCGCCACGGGCGCGGCCCCGCCCGGTTGCAGATCGACATGAGAGACGCGGCCCACATGCCAGATCTGCAAGAAAATCCGCCCGCCTTTTGCATGAACCGCATCGGTGACGGCACGCCAGCCTGCAATTTGCTCGGGCGTATAGATGCCGGGCGTATCCTGATAGCCCTGTGCCTGAGGCGAAACCTGCGTCGCCTCGGCGATGATCAGCCCCGCGCTGGCGCGTTGCGCGTAATACTCGGCCGCGTGCGGCCCCGGCACAAGACCGGCGGCGGCGCGGTTGCGGGTCAGGGGGGCCATCACGACCCGGTTTGCCAGGGTGAGCGACCCAAGCTCATAGGGTTCGAAAAGGGTGGTCTCGGTCATTGGTCTTCTTTCTCTTGTTTCGGTCATCCCGCCTGTGGGGATGCAAAGACGCCAGTCGCGCGGGTGGCAAAACTGCTCTGCCACCAGTGCCGTCTTGGTCAGCAAAGCCGGCAAGCCTGCCGTGCCATCTGCCCCTTGCAAGGGGTTGGCCCGGCGTTGCGTGGCATGGTCCATGCCCTTGGCACGGGGATCGCTGCGCTGCGTCTTGCACAGGGATATGTGTCAGCGATCGTGCGGATGCAATGCGCCCGCCGTCAGATTTCTTGGCAACCGGGTCACCCGTCGGTTTGCCGGGCCTTGCCTTGCCCCGTGACCGACCCCCAAGGCCCCGGGCGCAGGCGTCGGAGCAAGGCCAGCGTGGTGGCGAGGGCGACCAGCAGGCAAAGCATGGCTTTCGTGATCGGTTCCATTGTGCCGATGATGGGCAGTGCATGGGCAAGGCTTCCCGCAACGAACACGGCCGCCAGCGTCCCGTGCAGCAGGCGCCAGTGGCGCGGCGCGATACGGCGGCGGAACAGGGCAAGGCCCGTGATCGCCACAAGCGCCCACAGGGCAAACACCCCCCAAAGCGAAAACAGCGTCGGTGCCCGCAGCAGCAAGGCATCGGCCATGTCTTGCGGGCTGGTCAGCCATAGCCCGAGGATGTGCAAGCCCACCAACGCGGCCAGCGCGCCGCCTGTCCAGCGATGCAGATGGCGCGCGCGCGGTGCCGACAGTGGCAACAGCCCCGCGATCAACAACGCCTGAGGCAACAGCAAGGCCAGGGCGACGACGCCGGAAAAACCACCCACCACATAGACCGCATCACGATAGGCCATGTAGGGGCTGGCAATGGTAAAGCCGATCGGCAGCACAAGGGCTGCCGCCACCCCCGACCAGATCAGGTTCCTGCGCAGACGCGGTGTCATGCGGTGGGCGGTCAGGCGGGTTGCAGGACGAAGTGCGCCTCGAGCGATGTTGCGTTGCGATCGGTCAGGATCGGACGCAGGAACACCGTCTCAAACTCGCCGCTGTCATAGGCAAGATGCGCATGTGGCTGACCAAAGGTCGGCACGATCTGCGGCATTTCCAGCCGAAAGACCCCATTGGCATCCGTCAGGGTGGCGCCATGGCTTTGCGGGTCTTGTTCGCGCCCCTCGGTGGTATGAGCCCAGATCTGGATGCGCTGCCCGGCCAGAGGGGCGCCGTCGCCCGCGCGGCGCACGGTGCCCGACATCCAGAATCCCCCGCCACCGATGCGCTCCACAATGGGCGCGCCGGGGCGATAATTGTTGGCGCCGCCCCGCATCGTGACGGTCGGTGCCCAATCCTGCGCCTGAACCAGACGCCCGGTCGGGCCAAGCGCCAGCGCCGCGCCGGCAGCAATCAGGAATTTGCGTCTTGCGACCATGGCAACAGACATGAACCATCCTTCCTTCAGCTTGTGTGCCCATATTGTCGCTCTGATATAGCACTGCGCGCAAAAGGGCCTGATCACATTTGATCCAGCGTCGGATGTCATGCCCCGCTGCCGCCTGCGATCTGGTCCCTATCTGCGGGTGTTTGTGCCGGTGACGGCCGGCGCCGTCCACGGTTGTCATGGACTGGTGGGGCTTTGGTGGTAAGGTGCAAGACACAGTCCCGCAGGCCCCCGCGACCAAGAATTATCGTGCGAAAGATACACAGCCAATGACATCCGCATCTGCCACCCCGTGGTGGTCCTGGGCCGCACCGATGGTTGCACTTGCAACCGTGGGCTTTGCGACCATGGGACCGCACAGCGGCACATCTGCCCTTCTGGCGCTGGTTGCGGTGCCTGCCTTGTTCGCCGCGGTGTTTGCCGCCGTTCATCATGCCGAAACGGTGGCCCATCGGATCGGCCAGCCCTTTGGGTCGATCCTTCTTGCGCTTGCCGTGACGGTGATCGAGGTGTCCTTGATCGTCTCGATGCTTCTGTCCTCGGCCGAAGCGGCAAGCAGCATTGCCCGCGATACGGTTTTCGCGGCGATCATGATCGTGCTGAACGGGATTGTCGGGCTGTCCCTTTTGCTGGGCAGCCTCCGGTTTCATGAACAGAGCTTTCAGGCCCGTGGCGCGATGAAGGCGCTTGGCGTGCTGGGCACGCTTGCGGTGCTTGGGCTGGTGCTGCCGAATTACACCACGACGACCCCCGGCCCGATCTATGCGACGGCCCAGCTTGCCTTTGTCGCCGTTGTTTCTTTGGCACTCTACGGGCTGTTCCTTTACGTGCAGACCATCCGGCACAAGGATGCGTTCCTGGAGGCCGACGCGCAAGATGATGCACAGCCGCCCATGCCGCCGGATCGGCGCAGCTTTGTGTTGGCTCTGCTGCTGTTGCCGCTTTCGCTGCTGTCTGTCGTCCTTCTGGCCGAAGTGCTTGCCCACCCGGTCGAGGATGCCATCGTCCGTCAAGGCTTTCCCGAAGCGTTGATCGGGGTGGTCATTGCCCTTGTCGTGCTGATGCCAGAGGGCCTTGCCTCGGTTCGCGCGGCGCGTGCAAACCGGCTGCAAACCAGCCTCAACCTTGCGCTCGGCTCGGCCTTGGCAAGCCTGTGCCTGACCATTCCCACGGTTGCCATCCTGTCCATCACGATGGGACAAACCCTAATCCTCGGGCTTGAGGCAGAGCATATGGTTCTGCTGATCCTGTCGCTGTTCATGGCGACGCTCACGCTTGCCTCGGGGCGCACGACCGTGTTGCAGGGCGGCATTCATCTGGTGATCTTTTTTGCCTTCCTGACCATCGCCGCGATCCCCTGATCGCCGTGCGGACGGGCGGGGCGGATGGCCCCTGTCCCCACCCCGGCGCCGCATCACGCCGGCCCTGCAAGAGCGGTTGGGCGCGGCCAGACCGCCCGGCACGCGCCGGACTTGGGCGACGGTCTTGCTTGCCTTTTTGGGCGCCGCGGGCTGCCTGCGCTCTTGACTTGCGGTCGAAGGGGTCGCAAAAATTGTGCGCAATAAAAACAAGTGTTCGATTTTTGATGAATCGGCGCACACTTCTGCTTGGAAAAGGTCAGGTTCTTGCAAAACACCGATGAAATCTGGACGCTGGTCGATGTCAAGAAAGACCGCTTTATCGCATTGTCGGATCGGGTTTGGGATGTGCCTGAACTGCTTTACGAAGAACATGAAAGCGCCCGCCTGCACGAAGATGCGCTGCGGGCAGAGGGCTTTCGCGTGCAAGGCAACCTTGGGGGTATTGCCACAGCCCTGATGGGCGAGGCGGGCGAGGGTGGTCCGGTGATTGCCATCCTTGGCGAATATGATGCCTTGCCGGGACTAAGCCAGCGCGCGGGCGTGGATCGGCACGAGCCCTTGGTCAAGGACGGCAATGGCCATGGCTGCGGCCACAATCTTCTGGGTGCGGGCGCGCTTGCCGCGGCCACCGCGGTCAAGGATTATCTGGCGCGCCACAATCTGCCGGGGCGGGTGCGGTATTACGGATGCCCCGCAGAAGAAGGTGGTGCGGCAAAGACCTTTCTGGTGCGGGACGGGTTCTTTGCCGATGTGGATGCCGCCTTGTCCTGGCACCCGATGTCGTTCAACGGCATCATTCCCCCGCTGACCCTTGCGGTCAGCATGGTTGACTTTTCCTTCTCCGGGCGGGCTGCCCATGCTGCGGTTGCGCCGCATCTGGGCCGCTCCGCGCTTGACGCGGTGGAGTTGATGAGCGTCGGGGTCAACTACCTGCGCGAGCATGTGCCACAAGACAGCCGGATCCATTATGCCTATCTTGATGCGGGCGGACGGGCGCCGAACGTGGTTCAGGCGCAGGCGACGGTGCGCTATTCGGTGCGGGCGCTGCGTGCGGCAGACATGCGTGATCTGGTAGAGCGTGTGCGCAAGATCGCCGAAGGCGCCGCCCTGATGACCGATACCCAGATGTCATTCAGGGTGGTGACCGCCATGTCCGAGATGCTGGACAATCCGCCGCTTTATCGTCTGCTGCATGACAATCTCGCCCGTCTTGGCCCGCCGGATTTTGATGAACAGGACCGGGAATACGCGCGCAGGATTCAGGCAACCTTGCTGCCCGATGCGATAGCGGCGGCGTTTGCCGGGGCCGGGGTCGCCCCCGATGCGGCCCCGCTTCACGAGGGGCTGGTGCCGCTTGATGCGCAAGGCGTGCCGATGCTTGGGTCGACCGATCTTGGCGATGTCAGCTGGGCCGTGCCTTTTGCCCAGGCCGGGCAGGCCACGCATGCGTTGGGCACGCCCGGTCATACCTGGCAGATCACGGCGCAAGGCAAATCCCCGGCGGCGCACAAGGCAATGGTCAATGTTGCCAAGGCTTTGGCGTCAACGGCGCTTGATCTTCTGACTGAACAAAAGCACCTTGCCGCCGCAAAAGCGGATCATGCCAAACGCCTTGCCGCCCATCCCTATGTGCCGCCTCTTGCGCCTGACGCAAAGCCGCATGTGCCGTGAAAAAAGGAAAACCGCCTTGTCTTTGACCCACACACGTCTGGCCGCGCTGCGCGACATCATGCGCCAGACCGGCACGTCCCTGACGGCGCTGGCGCCGGGGGCACATATGCATTGGGTGCTTGGCTATCATCCGCACCCAGATGAGCGGGCCACCTTCCTGCTGGTCGGTCAGACCGCGGCCGTCATGGTGGTGCCTTCGGTGAATGCGCAAGACATTGGCGCCCGTGTCGCCTTGCCCTTGCATGTCTGGACGGACGAGGACGGTCCAGCGGCTGCGCTGGCGCAGGCCTTGCAGGCGGTCGTGCCCGAAGGCTGCGCCAAGGTTTCGCTTGATGAAACGATGCGGGCGGATGCCGCGCTGTTGCTGCTGGATCATCTGGCGGCGGCCGAACGGTGCTTTGCCACCGAAACGGTGGGCGCGCTGCGGATGCTCAAGGATGCGGGCGAGTTTTCCGCGCTCAAGGCTGCCGCGCTTGTGGCGGACAAGGCGATGCAGGCAGGCTTTGCCGCCCTGCGCCCCGGTGTGACAGAGCGCGCGGTCGCAGATGCCATACGGGCCGGTTTTGCCGCCCAGCAGACACCCTCTGCCTTCTGTCTGGTCGCCAGCGGGCCGAATGGCGCTTTTCCACATCATTCAACCGGCGACCGGGTGCTGCAACGCGGAGATGCCGTGGTGATCGACATCGGCGGAACCACCGGCGGCTTTCCCAGCGACATGACGCGCATGGCCGTGGTCGGGGTTGCCCCCGAAGGCTATGACGAGGTTCACGCCATCGTCGAACGCGCGGTGCAGGCTGCGATGGCCGCGGCGCGCCCGGGGGTGATGGCACAGGCCGTGGACAAGGCCGCCCGGGATGTGATTGCCGAGGCAGGGTATGGCGCGTATTTCGTGCATCGCACCGGGCATGGTCTTGGCCTTGAGGTTCATGAACCCCCCTATCTGACCGCAACGTCACAGACGATCCTGCAAGAAGGGATGGTCTTTTCGATCGAGCCCGGGATTTACATTCCGGGGCGCTTTGGTATCCGGCTGGAAGAAATCGTCATCTTGCGTGCGGATGGCCCTGAAATCCTGTCCAGCCTGCCGCGTCATGCCTTTGCCGCGCCCTGACAGAAATCGGCGGATCGGGCGCCCGGCGCAAAAAATAGGGCTTGCGTTGCGCCTGAAATCCTTCACCTTATCCGCACATATGTTCGCTAATCGCACTTGATTTGCGGATGTCAAAGACGCCAATGGGAGAGATTTTGTGATGAAAAGAAGCCTGTTTCTGTCCACCGCGCTTGCGGTTCTGTCGATCGGGGCCGCCGCCGAAGCCGAGACGCTTCGCTGGGCTCTGGCTGGCGATGCGCTGACGCTTGATCCGCATGCACAGAACGAAGGCGTGACCATCATGCTGCAATCGCAGATGATGGAGCCACTCGTCTCGCGCGCGCCCACGGGCGAACTGGAGCCCACGCTTGCGACGGAATGGGCGGTCAAGGCGGATGATCCGACGGTCTGGGTGTTCAAGCTGCGCGAGGGCGTGACCTTCCACGATGGCGCCACCTTTGACAGCGAAGACGTGGTCTTTTCGATGAACCGCGCGCGGTCCGAAGAAAGCCAGATGAAGGGTATCATCGCATCGGTCGCCGAAGTGCGCGCCACGGGGCCCTATGAGGTGGAAATCGTCACCAACGGCCCCAACCCGATCCTGCCCGCGGCGCTGACCAGCATCATGATGCTGGACAAGGGGTGGACCGAAGCCAACAACGCAGTGACCGTGCAGAATGTCGCGGCGGGCGAGGTCACGTTCTCCTCGACCAATGTCAACGGCACTGGCCCCTACACCCTCGTCTCGCGCGAGGCGGATGCCCGCACCGTGATGCGCGCCTATGATGGCTATTGGGGCAAGGACAGCTTCCCGCTGGCGTTTGACGAGGTGATCTTCACACCGATCCAGAACGCATCGACCCGTGTTGCCGCGCTGCTGTCGGGGGAATTGGACTTCATTCAGGACGTTCCCGTGCAGGACATCGAACGTGTCAAGGCAACTGCGGGGCTGAAGGTTGAAAGCTCGCCCGAAAACCGTTCGGTTTTCTTTGGGTTGAACGTCAGCGACACGCTGGTGGCCGGGAATATCGATGGAAAGAACCCGCTCGCCGATCTGAAGGTGCGTCAGGCCATCAACATGACGATCAACCGCGATGCGATCCGCGATGTCGTGATGCGCGGTCAATCGGTTCCGGCCGGCATCATCATGCCGCCCTTCGTGAACGGCTGGACCGAAGAGCTCAACGCCTATCCGGCGCCCGACACCGAGGCCGCCAAGGCGCTGCTGGCCGAAGCGGGCTATCCGAACGGCTTTCCGATCACCGTGGATTGCCCCAATGACCGCTATATCAACGACGAAGCGATCTGCCAGGCGGCTGTCGGGATGCTGGGTCAGATCGGCATTCAGGCGCGTCTGAACGCCACATCCAAGGCCCTGTTCTTCCCGCAGGTCAATGCGATGGAAACCGACTTCTACATGCTGGGCTGGGGTGTGCCGAGCTACGATTCGGAATACATCTTCAACTTCCTCTATCACACGCGCGATGAATCCTACGGCAGCTGGAACAGCACCCGCTATTCCAACGCCGATCTGGATGCCAAGATCAAGGCCATCGCGGCCGAGATCGATCTGACCAAGCGGGATGCGATGATTGCCGAGATGTGGCAGGCCGCCAAGAACGATCTGGCCTATATCCCGGTTCACCACCAGATGCTGAACTGGGCGATGAAGGATACGCTGACCGTGACCGTGGATCCGGACAATCAGGCGCGGGTCAAGTATTTCGCTCTGAACTGAACCTGATATCAAGCGCAAGGGTCCGGCGGTTTCGGCTGCCGGATTCTTTGTCTTTTCAGTCGAGAACCCTCACATGCTTGCATTCCTCATTCGCCGGCTGGTCCAGTCGGTCGTTGTGTTGCTGGTCGTCGGGGCGGTGTCTTTTGGCATGTTCCGGTTCATCGGCGACCCGGTGAACAACATGCTGGGGCAGGAACGCACGCAGGCAGACATCGAACAGCTGCGGGATCGCCTTGGTCTGGACCGCCCCGTGTTTGTGCAATACGCCCTGTTTCTGCGCAACGCGGTGCAGGGCGATTTCGGCGTCAGCTATCGTCAGGGCCGGCCGGTGGCCGACATCATCGCCGAACGCGCGCCCGCAACGCTGGAGCTTGCGGCAGTTTCCGGGGTGATGGCCCTTGTGTTCGGGATCGGCCTTGGCGTCCTGACCGCGATCAATCGCAACAGCTGGGCCTCCAGCGCCATCATGACCCTGTCGCTTGTCGGGGTGTCGCTGCCGACCTTTCTGATCGGCATCCTGCTGATTTATGTGTTTTCCGTGCAGCTTGAATGGCTGCCCAGCTTTGGGCGCGGGGAAACGGTAGATGTGGGTGGGTGGAGCACCGGATTCCTGACGCAATCGGGGCTCATCGCCCTGATCCTGCCGGCGATCACGCTTGGCCTCTATCAGATGACATTGATCATGCGGATCGTGCGATCTGAAATGCTTGAGGTTCTGCGTCAGGATTACATCCGCTTTGCCCGTGCGCGTGGCCTGCGCGAGCGGTCGATCAATTTTCGTCACGCGCTGAAGAACACGCTGGTGCCCGTGATCACGGTGACGGGGTTGCAGATGGGCAGCATCATCGCCTTTTCGATCATCACCGAAACGGTGTTTCAATGGCCGGGCATGGGCCTGTTGTTCATCAATGCGGTGCAGTTCGTCGATATCCCGGTGATGGCCGCCTATCTGATGCTGATTTCGGTGCTGTTCGTCAGCATCAACCTTGTGGTCGATCTTTTGTATTTCGCGATTGATCCTCGGCTTCGTATCGAAAGGGCAAAGGCATGATCCGCCAGTTTGCAGAGTTCTGGCAGTCTGACTTCGGTTGGAAGTTCCGCCATTCGCCCACCGCGGTCTTGTCCTTTGTCGTGTCGGTCGCCCTTGTGATGGCCGCCATCGCGGCGCCGCTGATTGCGCCGACCAATCCCTTCGACAGCGCCAGCCTCAACCTGATGAACGGGTTTTCGGCGCCGCTTCAGCCCAATGCCTTTACCGGAGAGTTGTTCCTGCTTGGCACCGACGATCAGGGCCGGGATGTGTTTTCCACGATCCTTTACGGCTTGCGGGTCTCTTTGTTCGTGGGCGTGCTGGCCGTCCTGTTCGGCATGGTTCTGGGGGTCACGCTGGGGCTGATCGCGGGCTATGTCGGCGGGCGGGTTGATGGCTTCATCATGCGCGTCGCTGATATTCAGCTGACCTTTCCCGCGATCCTGGTGGCGATGCTGATCTTTGGCATCGCCAAGGGGATCATCGCGCCGCAATACCGGGACCAGATGGCGATCTGGGTGCTGATCATCGCGATCGGCCTGTCGGATTGGGTGCCCTTTGCCCGCGTGGTGCGCGGGGCGACGATGGTGGAAAAAAACCGCGATTACGTGCAGGCCGCGCGGTTGATCGGGCGCAAGCCTGTTGCGATCATGGTGTTGCATATCCTGCCCAATGTCCTGAACCCGATTCTGATCATCGCCACGATTTCGCTGGCGCTGGCCATCATCGCGGAAGCCACGCTCAGTTTCCTTGGCGTCGGGGCACCGCCGACACAGCCGTCGCTTGGCACACTGATCCGTATCGGCCAGACCTTCCTGTTTTCAGGGGAGTGGTGGATCCTGCTGTTCCCGGCGGCCACCCTTCTGGCCCTTGCGCTGTCGGTCAACAGTCTTGGCGACTGGCTTCGTGATGCACTGAACCCGAGGCTCAAATGACGCCACCTCCTGTGTTGTCCGTCCGCAATCTTGTGGTTGCAATTCCATCCCGCAGCGGAACAAGCCGCCCGGTCAACGACATCAGCTTTGACATCGCGCCGGGCGAGATTCTGGGCGTGGTGGGCGAAAGCGGGGCCGGCAAGTCGATGACCGGCAATGCGGTGATCGGGCTGCTGGACCGGCCTGCCCACATCGCCTCGGGCGAGATCTGGTTGAACGGGCGGCGGATCGACGCCCTGCTGCCCGAAGACCTGCGCCGCATTCGGGGCCGTCAGGTGGGCATGGTGTTTCAAGACCCGCTCACCTCTCTCAACCCGTTGCTGCGGATCGGGGATCAACTGATCGAAACCATCCGTGAGCATTTGCCGATGACCGCCGCCGCGGCCCGTGACCGGGCGGTTGCGGCCCTGGAGGAGGTGGGTATCCCCGCCGCGGCAGAACGGCTGAACAGCTATCCGCACGAGTTTTCGGGCGGGATGCGCCAGCGGGTGGTGATCGCGCTGGCCCTGTGCGCCGAGCCAAGCCTGGTGATCGCGGACGAACCGACCACCGCCCTTGATGTGTCGGTGCAGGCGCAGATCATCGCGCTGTTGCGGCGGCTGTGCCGCGACCGGGGCACGGCGGTGATGCTTGTCACCCATGACATGGGCGTGATTTCCGAAGCGGCAGATCGTGTGGCGGTGATGTATGCGGGGCGCCTGGCAGAGCTTGGCCCCGTGCGATCGGTAATTTCGCAGCCGCGCCACCCCTATGCCGATGGGCTGATGGGGGCCATGCCGTCGATTGCCATCGGGCAGCGCCGCTTGCGCCAGATCCCGGGCGCCATGCCGCGTCCGTCGGCCATACCGCCCGGCTGTGCCTTTGCGCCGCGTTGCCCTCGCGCGGCCGACACGTGCAGGCTTGATCCTGCCCCCTCGCTTGCCGACGATCCGCAGGGCCGTGCGGCCTGCTGGTTCCCGATGGAGCATTCTGCATGACCGCCTTTGTGACCGTCTCCCACCTTGGCCGCAGCTTTGATGTGTCAAAACCCTGGCTCAACCGCGTGATCGAGCGTTTGCCGCGGCGCCGGCTTGTGGCCGTGTCTGACGTGAGCTTTCAGATCGAGGAAGGCGCGGTTTACGCGCTTGTGGGCGAAAGCGGGTCGGGCAAATCGACCATCGGCCGGATGCTGGCCGGGCTGATGACGCCTAGCGAAGGCAAGGTCGAGGTGGCGGGAGCCGACCTGCATGCCGATCCCGCGGCGCGCAAGGCCGCGCGCATCCAGATGATCTTTCAAGACCCCTATGCCAGTCTGAACCCACGCTGGCGGGTCCGGCGGATCATTTGTGAACCTGTCGTGGTTGCAGGCGGGGCCACCGAGGGCGTGGCCGAGCGCTTGCTGGAACAGGTGGGCTTGTCGGCTGCCGATGCCGACAAGTTCCCGCATGAGTTTTCGGGCGGGCAGCGCCAGCGGATCTGCATCGCCCGCGCGCTTGCCGCGAGCCCGCGGTTGATCATCTGCGATGAGCCGACCTCGGCGCTGGATGTGTCGGTGCAGGCGCAGGTTCTGAACCTGATGAGCGATCTGCGCGATGATCTTGGGCTGACCTATATGTTCATCAGCCATGATCTGACCGTCGTGCGCCACATGGCGGACCGGATTGGCGTGCTTTATCTTGGCCGCCTGATGGAAGAAGCGACGCCGGACCAGCTGTTTGAACGCCCGCGTCACCCCTATACGCAGATGCTGCTTGCCGCCGCGCCGATGATGGAGGGCCGCAGCCGCGACATCGATCTGCCGAAGGGCGAGGTGCCAGACCCGATCTCGCCCCCGCCGGGCTGTGCCTTCAACCCGCGCTGCCCGTTCGCCGTCGATCTGTGCCGGCAAGAGCGCCCCGCGTTGCGCGATGTTGCGGGCGTCCGGGTTGCCTGCCACAGGGCCGAGGAGCTGGCGGCGCTTTCGGCGGGCTGAGGTGGCTTAGCCCTTCGGCTCAGCCATCTGGTGCAGCTCGGCCTCGGCTTCGACCTCGATCAGGTAGTCCCCGATCAGATCGACGCCGCCAATCAGCGTGTTGGCCGGGCGCGCGCTGCCAAAGGCGCGCGCATGCGCGGCCGAGACCGGTTCCCAATCCTTCGCATGGCGCAGATAGATCCGGGTGCGCACCACGTCTTCTTCGCGGCCCCCCAGCGACAGAAGGGCCGCCTTGACCTTGTCAAAGGCAAAGACCGCCTGCCCTTCGACATCGCCGGGGCAGACCATGGTGCCATCGGGCGCGGTTGCGGTTGTGCCGCTGACCAGAATGCGCGACCCGCAGCGCAGGGCGCGGGAAAACCCGGCCTTTTCTTCCCATATGCTGCCCGATTGCGCCTGTTGCCGTCCGTGCCGTGTCACAACCGGCAAGGGCGAGGGCAGGGCCGACAGATGGTGGCTCAGATCGCCCGAGGCGGTCAGGAAGGGGGGCTTGCGATATTCATCGCCGCAATCGCCCGGAATGGGCGCAAGCCCGGACAGGGCTTGTTCGATCTGCGCCTGATCCTCTGCGGTCAATGCCACAGTCAGCCCGCGCAGGTTGTCGGCCCTGTGATCACCTTCGGTCAACCTTGTGCCAACGATACAGGCCGAAATGCCGGGTTGGGTCAGGGTCCATGCGGTCACGATGTTCGAGATCGACACCTCATGCCGCCGCGCGACCGTGTTCAGCACCTCCAGCAGGTCCTGAAACTGCGACCAGCCGCCCGCCCGGTCGATGAAGCGCTTGTATTTCATGCGGCTCCAGTCGTCGATCTGCGCAGGCTCTGGCTGACCCAAGCTGCGGTTCGACAAAAAGCCGCCTGCCATGGTGCCAAAGGCAAGGATCGCGACGCCGTGGTCTTGCGCCACTTGCGCCATGGCCCCGCGCGCGCGGCGGTCGAGCATGGAGAAGCACACCTGATTGGAGGCGATGGGAATGCCATGGCGCAGGATCATGCGCAGATGTGCCGCATCGAAATTGGTCAGCCCGATTTCACGGATCAGACCCTCCTGGCGCAGGGCGTCCAGATGGGACAGCGCCTCCAGATAGGCCTGATCCTCATAGCGCCACCAATGGAATTGCATCAGATCGATGCAATCGACCCCCAGCCGGTTCAGCGCGCGCTCCACCCCGGCGCGCACCGTACCTGCCTCCATCGGCCCCGGCGCCGGGCACCATTTGGTCAGGATCGTGGGCGGCGTCTCGCCCGCGTCGCGCATGGCCTTGTGCACCATGCCTGCGACGATTTCGGCGCTGCCATAGTGATCGGCCATGTCAAAGGTATCAAAACCGTCGCGGGCATAGGCAAGCAAAGCCTCGGCCGCCGCGTCAAGGTCAAGCGAGCGGCCATCCCGTTCCTGATCGGCCATCTGCCAAAGCCCCTGAACAAGCCGCCGCATCTTCAGGGTTT
Source organism: Cypionkella sp. (assembly GCA_025458525.1). Classification (GTDB taxonomy): domain Bacteria; phylum Pseudomonadota; class Alphaproteobacteria; order Rhodobacterales; family Rhodobacteraceae; genus Pseudotabrizicola. The sequence continues at coordinate 26,521 of JALOSF010000011.1, forward strand.
TGCCAAGCGAGGTTTGTGGGGGTCTTTGCATGATTGCCTCTGTAATTTTCGCACAACTGTGCGCATAATAAACTTTAAGGCAAGAGGGTGCGATGAAGATTGGGTTGATTGTGAACCCTGTGGCGGGTTTGGGCGGGGCTGTCGGCCTGAAGGGCACCGATGGGCCCGAGATCGTTGCCGAAGCCCTTCGCCGCGGTGCCGTGGCGCAGTCTGGTTTGCGCGCGCGCCGCGCCATGGCGCGGCTGGCTGTCCGCCACCCCGGGGCCGAGGTGATCGTGGCCCCTGGCGCGCTGGGCGCCGACTGGGTGGCGGGGCTGGAGTTGCGGGTGCGCATCGCCGCATTGCCCGCGGCGCAGGGCAGCGCGCAGGACACCATCGCCGCCGTGCAGGCGCTGCGGCCCTGCGATCTGCTGGTGTTTGCGGGCGGCGACGGAACCGCCCGCGACGTGGCCTCTGCCGCAGGTCAAGGCGTGGGTCTGATGGGTATTCCCTGCGGCGTCAAAATGCATTCGGGCGTGTTTGCCGTATCGCCGGAGGCGGCAGGGTCGGCCTTGGCCGATCTTCTGGCCGATCCGGCCGCCCTGCGCTGGGATGACGCGGCAGAGATCATGGATATCGACGAAGATATCTTGCGCGCGGGCCGATTGGCGCCACGGCTTTATGGCTATGCCCGCGTGCCGCAGCTGCGCAGCCGGATGCAGGCGGCCAAGGGCGGGCCGCGGCAAGACGCTGCCGCCGCCCTTGCCGGCGCCGGTGCGGAAATCGCGCGGGCCCTGGTGCGCGACACGCTGTATCTGATCGGTCCGGGCACCAGTGCGGCTGCGGTGCTCCAGGCGCTTGGACAGCGGTCAACCGTGCTGGGCACCGATGCCTATCTGAACGGGGCGATCGTGGCCCGCGATGCGCGGTCGCAAGACCTTGAACGATTGGCCGCTGGACGCCCGGTGCAGATCATTCTGGGCGTGACGGGGCGGCAGGGGTTCTTGCTTGGTCGCGGAAATCAGACCCTTTCCGCCGCCTTGATTGCGCGGGCCGGGCGAACGGGTCTGATCGTGCTGGCCACGCCGGAAAAGCTCAATGCCCTCGCGCAGCCGATGCTGTGGGTCGATACCGGCGATCCGGGTCTGGATGCGCAGTTGTCGGGGTTTGTGCAGGTTCACACCGGGCCAAAGCAACGCAGGATGATGCGGATTGGCGCAGCTGCATAAAAGGGCTTGTGCGCAATACGAACTTTTGTGCAAGAATTGTGGCAAAGTAGATTCGATGAAAAGGAGCGAGCGATGACGGGACCAACCCGAGCCCATCCCTGGATGGCAAATTCCGCGCCGGGGATGATTGATGCGATGCTGGCCGAGATTGGCGCCTCCAGCGTTGCCGAAGTGTTTGAACAGATCCCCGCCGATCACTTTCGCAAGACGCCTCTGTCGCTTCCGCCGCAGTTGTCGTCCGAGATGGAACTGAAGCGCGATCTGCTGAGCAAGCTGCGCAAGAACGCGACCTGCGAAACCAACCTGAGCTTTCTGGGCGCGGGTGTCTGGCAGCACCATGTGCCCGCGATCGTTGACGAAATCGTTGGCCGCACCGAGTTTGCCACCAACGTCTGGGGCAGCTATCAATCCGACCATGGCCGCAATCAGGCGTGGTTCGAGTTTTCGTCGCAACTGGGCGCGCTGCTGAACCTCGATGTGGTGCAGCTGCCGGTCTATTCCTGGGGCTGCGCCATCGGCCACGCGATCCGAATGGCCGCGCGCAAGACCGGGCGCAAGAAGGTGCTCTTGGCCCGACTGTCGGACCCGGAACGTCTGTCGGTGATCCGCACCTATTGCCAGCCGCAAGAGATGGAAAGCGCGATCGAGATCGTTTTTGTCGAACACGAAGCAGGCAGCGGTCGGTTCGATCTGGCCGATCTGAAATCCAAGCTGGGGCCGGATGTCGCCGCCGTTTACTTCGAAAACCCGGCCTATCTGGGCACCATCGAAACGGGTGCGGCAGAGATTGCGCGCATGGCGCGCGCGGCCGGGGCGGAAACCATCGTCGGTGTGGACCCGATCAGCCTTGGCGTGATGGCGGCCCCCGGCGATTACGGCGCCGATATCGTCACCGGCCCGGTGCAGCCGCTGGGCGTGCATATGAACTGTGGCGGCGGGGTGGGGGGCTTCATCGCCTCGCGCGATGAGCCGGATTACGTGCATCAATACAACGGCTTCCTTGTTTCCATCGCGGAAACCGTGCAGCCGGGGCAGTTCGGCTTTGGTCTGGCCTGCCCGCACCAGAACTCTTACGGCCAGCGTGAGCATGGCAATGACTGGACCGGAAACTCCACCTATCTGTGGGCGATTGCCGGCGCGGTTTACATGAGCCTGCTTGGCCCCGAGGGCTTTCGTGAAGTTGGCACCCTCATCATCTCGCGTGCGCGCTATGCCGCGCGGTTGCTTTCGCAGGTGCCGGGCGTGCGTATCCATTGGCCGGACACGACGTTCAAGGAATTCGTGGTGAACTTTGACGAGACCGGCCTGACCGTGGCCGAGATCAACGACCGGCTGCGCGCGCGCGGCATCTTTGGCGGCAAGGACCTGTCGGGCGAAGGGCTGGGCCTTGGCCAATCCGCGCTGTGGTGCGTGACCGAAGTGCACAGCGCCGCCGACATCCGCCATGCGACCAACAGTCTTTCGGAGGTGCTGAAATGACCCGTCTGCCCAATTTTCACGCCGCGAAATGGGACGAACCTGTCGTGATGCAACTGGGCCGGCCCGGCGGGCGTGGCCAGCTGTTCCCCGCGCCAGAGCCGGAGGTGGCCGAAACCGTGGGCGCGAACCCGGTGCCAGAGGCGATGCGCCGCAAGGATCGCCCCGTGCTGCCCGAGATCACCGAATTCGAGGCGCAGCGCCATTACCTGCATCTGTCGCAGATGACGCTGGGCATGATGGGGGTCAGCCTGTTTGGCACCTGCACCATGAAATACAATTCCAAGACGTCGGAATTTGCGACATGGCGGCCCGAGATCGCAGAAGTGCATCCCTATCAGCACCCCGATACGCTTCAGGGCGTGCTGGAAATCATGCATGACTTCGGCGGCATCCTGCAATCGCTGTCCGGCATGGATCAATTCGTGTTCCAGCCCGGTGGCGGGGCCGACGCGGCCTATACCATGACCGCCGTTGCCCGCGCCTATTGGGCCGACCGTGGCCAGCTTGGTCAGCGCACCGAAATGGTGACAAGCATTCAGGCCCACCCCTGCAACCCGGCGACGGCGGCCGCGGCGGGCTTTACCGTCATCAACCTGCCGCTTGAGGAGAACGGCTATCCCTCGCTTGAGGCGCTGAAGGCCGCGGTGAGCGAGCGCACGGCGCTGATCATGCTCAACAACCCCGATGACATGGGGATCTACAACCCGGAGATCCGCGACTGGGTGAAGGCGGCCAAGGATGTCGGCGCGCTGTGCTTTTATGATCATGCCAACTTCAACGGCGTGATGGGCAAGCTGTCGGCGCGCGAGCTTGGTTTTGATGCCTGCATGTTCATGCTGCACAAGACCTTTGGCGCGCCAAAGGCGGGCGGCGGGCCCGCTGTCGGCGCCTTTGGCTGCACGGCCGAACTTGCGCCCTATATGCCTGCGCCCATCGTGGTCAAGCAGGGCGACACATATGCGCTGGATGAGGATCGCCCGAAATCCTGCGGCAAGATCCGGGAATTCTGGGGCAACGTGCCGCAGGTGGTGAAGGCCTATGCTTGGGCGCGCGCCATGGGGGCCGAAGGCATCCAGATGGCGAGCGACATTTCGGTTGTGGCGAACAACTATATGGATCATCGGCTGGCGCAATTGCCCGGCATCGCGCGGTCGAACCCGGATGTGACCAAGCGGCGGATGGAGATGACGCGCTGGTCGCTGGCCCCGTTGCACGAGGAAACCGGGATCGGCACGGTCGAGATCGCGAACCGGATGGCTGATTACGGCATCGACCCATGGTGGATGAGCCATGAGCCATGGATCGTGCCGCAGCCCTTTACCCCCGAGGCGGGCGAGTTGTGGTCGAAGGAAGACATCGATCTGTGGATCGACGTTCTGGCCAAGATCATGCAAGAGGCGCGCGAAAACCCGGAACTGGTGCGCACCGCGCCGCACAATCAACCGATCGCGCAGGTCAAGGGCGATGCCTTTGAAGACCCGTCGCAATGGGCGATGACGTGGCGCGCCTTTGTGCGCAAACGCGATCAGGCCGCAGCACAGGGTGCGGCCTGACCTTATGACGCTGTCAGTCCGCCAGGACCGAAATGCCCTTGAGCGACAAGGATGGCGGCCGACCCAGAACAAGGTCGGCCGTGATCCGTGCTGTCATCGGCCCGGCGCTGAACCCGACCCAAGGGAACAGCGCGAGGAAAAAGCCGGGCAAGCCGGGCGCTTCGCCCAGGATCGGGCGCCAGTCTGGCGTGCCATTGACCCAAGCGGTCCACGACCGCAGCGCCCGCACCCCGGCCATTGCGGGCACGACGCCCGCGGCCATGCCCATATTGCCGGTCAGGCTGCGCGGATCGGTGACAAGCCCGGTGCCGCGCCGCGCCGCTGGCCAGCCGCCGCCGATCACCAACCCGCCATTGGCGACCTGTTTCAACGACAGCTTGCCCGCCGCAGAATAAATAAGGTGTGGGATGGTCGCAGCCATCGGCTCGGTGACAGTGACCTGCAACGGAAAGCCGTCGATGCCGAGGGTCAGCCCAAGCATGCCCGCGATCTGACCGGCGGCAGCGCCCGCCGCATTCACCACGCGCGCCGCGTGCACCTGGCCCTTGTCGGTGCTGACGGCGTAACCACCCGGGCCTGCCTCGATTGCCGTCACGGTCGTGTGGCGCTGGATCTTGGCGCCCGCGCGCTCTGCCGCAGCGGCAATGGCCGGGGTGGCGCGCAGCGGGTTTGCCTTGCCCTCGCGGGCGCAAAATCCCGCGCCGATGGCGTCATCGGCCAGATAGGGCGCAATGGCCTGCAAGTCGGATTTCGACAGCACCACGGTTTCCACGCCCGCATCGGCCTCGATCCGCGCCTTTGCCGCGATGGCCTGCATCTGCGCCTCGGTGCGGGCAACGACCAGACCGCCCGCCAGCTTTACCTGCAAATCTTCGCCCACGCGGTCGGACAGGCCCTGCCACAGCGTCAGCGAGTCGGTCAGAAGCCGCAGGCAGGGCGCATAGGCGCGGGCCCAATCTTCGCCATAGGCGACGAATTCCGGATACTGGATCTGCAAGTGGATCGACCCGGCATTGGCGCCAGACGCCTGCGCGCCAAGCTCGCCCGATTCAAGAAGCACCACATCCGCCCCATCCTCGGCCAGATACATCGCCGTCATAAGACCCGCGATGCCGCCGCCGATCACCACCACATCCGCTTTCTCTTGCATCACAACCCCAGTGCCGGCCTCTGCCGGCCGTCAGAAAGGACCAGAAAATGAAAACCTTTTCCGGCAGTTATACTGTCACCATCACGCCGTTCACCGAAGACGGCAGCCAGATCGACTATGCTGCGTGGCGGCGTTTCCTCGATTGGCAGCTTGCGTCGGGCGTGCCGGGCATCATCATCCTCGGCACGACCGGGGAATTCCTGACCCTGACCGATGACGAACGCGGCGCCTTTGTCGAGGCGACGGTCAAGCATATCGCGGGCCGTATTCCGGTGATGGTTGGCACGATGAACGCCTATACGCCGAATGCGGTGCGCTATTCGAAACAGGCCGAAGACCTTGGCGCCGATGGCCTGATGATCATCCCGCCCTATTACTACACGCCCACGGAAGACGAGATCTTTAATTATTACAAGGCGATCTGCGAAGGCTGCAACCTGCCGATCATGCTTTACAACAACCCGTTCACCTCGAACGTGGACATGAGCGCAAAGCTGGTTGGCCGCCTGACCAAGAGCTTCGAGCAGATCCGCTACATCAAGGAAGCCAGCCAGCGGATCGAGCGTATCCATGCGATCATTGTCGAATCCGATGGGCTGATGAACGTCTGGGCGGGCCAGCAGGTTCTGGAAAGCTACAAGATGGGGGCCAAGGGCTATGTGAACCCTTATGGCAACTACATTCCCCGCGCCTCGGTCAAATTCGTCGAATGGGCCGAACAAGGCCGCTGGGATGATGTCTGGGCCGTGCAGCGCGTGATCCAGAAGTTTGACGCGATCATCACCAAGGGCCACCCGCTTTATGGCCACCAGTGCTATTCCAAGGCCCTGGCGGCGGCGGCCGGCTATCCGGTGGGGGATGTGCGCGCGCCGATCACCACCTTTGCCAGCCTTGGTGACGAAGGGCGCGCGCGCGTGGCCCAGATGGTGCCGCTGATGGCCGAGCTTGATCGGCTGGTCGATCAGATTGAAGGGCGCGCACAGGCCGCGGAATAACCTCATCTGATGTAAGCTGCCCCATTGATATCAAGGGTCGCGCCGGTCAGATGCCGTGCGCGGCCACTTGCAAGAAAGACGGCGAGGTCTGCGATTTCCTGCGGCGGAACCCATTCGCCCATCGGCAATTGCGCCGTCACCGCGGCCACGCCGCCCGTGCGCTTGGCGCTTTCCACGCTCATCTGGGTGTCCACCACGCCGGGCGCGATCACATAGGCCAGAATACCATCCTTGGCATGGGTGCGGGCGACCGTCTTGGTGGCTGCGGCAATCGCCGCCTTGGTCGCGGCATAGGCAATCGCACCGGGGTTGGTGGTGCCGCGGGTCGTGACCCATGAACCGATGCCGATGATCCCGCCGGGCGTGCCCGCGGCCAGCCAGTCGCGCACCGCAAGGCGCATCAGCTGCGCCGGCGACAGCACGTTGATGCGCCACGCCTCGTCCCAGGTTTCATCCCAAAGGCCGATGTCATCGCCGATCCCGCCCGCTTGCCGCATGACGGCGGCATTGTTCACGATGACATCGGGCAGGCCATCGCTGCACACCTCTGCCCAGAACTTGGGCAGGTTTGCCGGGGCAGCGAAATCGGCCGAGATCAGCCGCGCCCGCTCTGGCGCGGCGGCCACGGCAGCCTCTGCCCCCGCGCGGTCGTGCCCGTAATGGGCGATGACCTGCGCGCCGGCCTGAAGCATGGCCGAGGCGATGGCCGCCCCGATGCCTTTGGAGGCGCCTGTGACCAGAACCTTGCGGCCTTCAAGTTGTGTCATCCATTACTTCCTTGTGATGAAGGGGGTGTTGCGCAGGGCCGGGTTGGACCGGGCATAGGGTGCGGGCAGCACGATCTGCTCGCCCAAGGCCAGCGCCGCGCGCCATGGCCAATGCGGATCCCACAACATGCCGCGGGCAATCGCGATCATGTCGGCCTGTTCGGCGGCAAGGATGGTTTCGGCCTGGGTGCCTTCGGTGATCTGGCCAACGGCCATGGTCGGGATCTGGCTTTCGGCGCGGATCTTGCCGGAAAAGCCCACCTGATAGCCCGGCCCGGTGACGATCTTCTGCCGGTGGTCCAACCCGCCCGAGGAGACGTCGATCATGTCACAGCCCGCCTCGCGCAGCGCGCTTGACAGGGCGACCGCCTCATCCGCGTGCCAGCCGCCCTCGACCCAATCGGTCGCGGAAAGCCGCAGGATCACGGGGTAATCCGCTGGCACCGCATCGCGAACCGCGCGAAACACCTCCAGCGTCAGGCGCATCCGGCCTTCGAGCGCGCCGCCATAGGCATCCGTGCGCTGGTTCGACAGCGGCGACAGGAACTGGTGCAACAGATAGCCATGGGCGGCGTGGATCTCGATCAGATCAAAGCCTGCCCGCACCGCCCGCCTGGCGCTGTCGGCAAAGGCGGCGACGACCGTGTCGATGGCGGCCTGATCCATCGCCACAGGGGTGGGCCAGGTTTCCAGATAGGGTAGAGCGCTGGGGCCGACGGTTTGCCATGCCTCATCACCTTGCGCCGGGCCGCTGCCCTGCCAGGGCGGCAGGGTGCTGGCCTTGCGCCCGGCATGGGCAAGCTGAATGCCGATCTTGGCCGGGCTCTCAGCATGGACAAAATCCACGATGCGGGCGAAAGCCTCCTCCTGCTCATCCGACCACAGGCCGGGGCATCCGGGCGTGATCCGCCCCTCGGGCACCACCCCGGTGGCTTCTGCGATGATAAGGCCGACACCCCCCAGGGCAAACTGCCCAAGGTGCACCATGTGCCAGGCCGAGGGCACGCCATCATGAGCGCGGTATTGGCACATCGGGGCCACAACGATCCGGTTCGGAACTGTCAAACCCCGAATGTCTATAGGTGAAAAAAGCCTGCTTCCCATGACCGCTCCTTTGAGTTTGTCATTGAACCGATGGTTCGTGCGATATATGAACTTATGTGCGCCATTATGCTCTGCCTGTGAAGCCCTTACAAACAAAAAGGACCTGTAACATGACTGCACTTCCTGTTGCTGCCAGCACATTTCCGTTCCTGTATTCGCGCGACGGTCTTGATGCGCTCAAGCATCTGCGCGGTCTGGGCTTTGACGCCTTTGAGATGATGATCTTCCCGCCGCATTGCTGGCCGCGTGAAATGAGCGTGAAGCAGCGCCGGGAAACCAGGGAATGGCTGCATGGCGAAGGCGCGCGCCTGACCTCTTTCTGCTATCCGCTGCTGGACAACAACCCCAACAGCGTTGACCGTCTGATGCGCGGCTATACGCTCGACCGCTACCGCGAGGCGATCGATCTGGCGGCGGAATGGAGCTGCCCCTATGTGGTCGCGATCCCCGGTCCGGTCAGCTCGCTGATCAACCCGCCGCGCGACTGGATGCTGAACTGGTTCGTCGAAGGGGTGCAGGAGCTTGTGCGCTATGCCAAGGGGACCGGCGTGCAGATCCTGTTGGAAAACGTGCCCTTCACCTTCTTGCCAAGCGCACAGGATATGGCCGACACCGCCCGCCTGATCGGGCCAGAGGTCGGCGTCAATTTCGATATCTGCAACTCCGCCTATATCAAGGAAGATCCGGCCGCCGCGATCCGCATGCTGGGCGATCTGGTCAAGAACGTCCACATCTCGGATTCGGGCTATGGCGAGTTCAAACACGAGCGTCTGGGCACTGGCATGGTCGATCCGGCGCCGGTTGCCGTCGCGCTGAAAGACATCGGATATACCGGAGCCACGGTTCTGGAAATCATCACCGACGCCTTGCTGCCCGATGCCGACCCGGATGGCGACATTCTGGCCAGCAAGGACATTCTGGTCAGCCACGGCTGGAAGCCGCTGGGCTAAGAACCCCGTCGCCTGATCCGCTGGCGCGGGTCAGGCCAAACCCGCCTCGACCGGGTAAACATGCCCGGTCAGCCCTGCGGCGGCATCGCTGGCAAGGAAATGCGCGAGATTGGCCACATCCTGCGCCGTGGCCAGCCGCCCCAGCATGGTTTCGGATGCAAGCGCCGCCAAGGCCGCCTCACGGGGCACACCGCCCGCCGCATGACGCGCATCGATGCGCGAGATCAGCGCCTCGGTCGCGATCGGACCAGGCGCCAGGGCATTGACGCGCACCCCACGGCTGCCAAGATCCATCGCGGCCGCGCGCATCACGCCAATCGCCGCATGTTTCGACGCGGTGTAAAGCACCTGCTTTGGATGGGCCTTGAACCCGTTGATGGAGGCCATCACGATGGCAGAGCCATGGCCCGACTGCGCCAGCGCATCGGCAAAGCTGCCCAGCGTTTGCGCCACGCCCCAGACATTGACGGCCATCACCCGATCCCATTCGGCGGCATCCAGGTCGGTGATCCCGCGCCATGGCGGCACCAGCCCGGCATTGGCCACCACGACCGAAACAGGGCCGAGCTTTGCGGCAAGTGCCCGCATCCGATCGCCTGCTGCCTTGTCGGCAAGGTCAAGCGCCACGCCGTCCCAGCCCTCTGGCAGATCGGTGAGGGCTTGCGGCAAATCCATCGCGATGATGGTCGCGCCAGAGGCTGCCAGTCGCTCGCCGATGGCGCGGCCCAGCCCGCCGCCTGCGCCGGTGATCACGGCGGTTCGATTGGTCATGTCTTGTGTGATGCTCATGTTGCATGCCGCTTTCGATCAGACTATTGTGGATCAATAACCGCACTTTTGTGCGATATGTGAACGAACGCAAGGGCAATTGATGAATCTGGCGCGGGGCGAAGGCGTGGGGAACAATCTGACGGTAGCAATCCTTGGCGCGGGGTCCATCGGGCTTTCCTTTGCGGCTGTGTTTTCTGATGCGGGGTTCAGCGTGACCCTGTGCGATCCAGACCCGGCGCGTCGTGCGGCGGTTGACGACGGGCTTGCCGTGCACCGCGACGCCATCGCGTTGGCCGGGTTGCGGCAGGGGCTGTCGGGCGGGGTGGCGATTGCCGCCGATGGGGCCGAGGTTCTGCCGCGCGCCGATCTGGTGATCGAATGCGGCCCTGAAAACCTGTCCGTCAAACAGGCGATCTTTGCCGATCTTCTGGCACGGTGCCGGGCCGATTGCGTCTTGGCCACCGCGTCTTCGGCGATCCAGATGTCGCACATCCTGCCGGACGATGCGCAGCAGCGCCAATGCCTTGTCGTGCATCCGGTCAACCCGCCCGCCGTGCTGCGGATGGTCGAGATCTGCCCCGCGCCCGGCACCCTGCCGCAAGCGGTTGACCGTGCGGCGCAGCTGTTTACCGATGCCGGTTTTACCGCAGTGCGTCTTGGCCGGGAAATCGAAGGCTTCGTGTTGAACCGTCTTCAGGGCGCAGTTCTGCGCGAGGCATACCGGCTTGTCGATGATGGAGTGACCGATGTGGCCGGGGTCGAGGCGGTGATGCGTCTTGGGCTTGGGCCGCGCTGGGCGCTGTCGGGGCCATTCGAAACGGCCGAGCTGAACACGCCCGGCGGCATCCGTGCCCATGCCGCGCGCATGGGGCCAGCCTATGCCCGGATGGGGGCAGAGCGCGGCGAAACCGTTGACTGGCATCCCGCTTTGATCGATCAGGTCGAGGCGCAGCGCAGGGCTGAGATTGCAGCAGAACAGCTTCCGGCCCGCGCGGCCTGGCGGGCGCGGGCGGTGGCGCGGCTTGTGGCCGCACGGGACGCATTGATGGGAGAACGGCCATGAGCGGTCAACCGGCCCTGACCACGGGCCATTTCACCTTTGACGGGCAAAGCATTCCGCTGCGCGACTGGCAGTCGCTGGCCGCCGCGCTGACCGAGGCGGGGCTGCGCAGCTTTCGCCAGACGGCAAAGGGCGCGACGCGGGGCATCTTTTGCGGCATGGGCGTCTGTCAGGATTGTCTGGTGACGATCGACGGTGTGCCCAACCGCCGGGCCTGCATGACGCCAGCCTCGGCCGGGCAGGTGGTGCAGACGCAAGTGGCCTTTCCCGAACTTGTAACCGCTGCCGTGCCGCCGCCGGCGGCGCCGGCGCGCGTGATCACGCCCGATGTGCTGATCGTTGGTGGCGGGGCAGGCGGGCTGTCTGCCGCGATTGCCGCCCGCAAGGCCGGGGCCAGCGTTGTCATTCTGGATGAGCGCAAAGTGGGGGGCGGGCAGTATTTCAAGCAATCCGCCGCCACATCCCCGCTCGACCCCCAGCAGGCGGCGGGTGCTGCGCTTTTGGCCGAAGCCGAGGCTTCTGGTGCCGAACGCCTTGGCCAGGTCGAAATCTGGGGGGCGTTCGACGGCCTGCTGTTCCTGGCCGAGCACAAGGGCGCGGCGCTGGTGGCGCGGCCCCGGGTGGCGATCATCGCGACGGGGGCCTATGAACGGCCCGATTTGCGCCCCGGCTGGACGCTGCCGGGCGTGATGACCACGGGGGCCGCGCAAACCCTGTGGCGCAGCTATCGCACCCTGCCGGGGCGACGGGTCGCGATTGTCGGGTCCGGGCCCTTGAACCTTCAGGTCGGGCGTGAGCTGGCCGAAGGCGGCGCAGAGGTGGTGCTGATTGCCGAGCGCGGCCCGGCCCCATGGCTGCGCCCCTTGGCCAGTGCGGCGCTTGCCCTTGCCGGGCCGGGGCTGGTGTGGACGGGCCTGCGCACGATGCTGGCCTTGCGCAAGCGCGGGGTGCCGATCCATTACGCCACATCGCTCGACCGCATCGACAAGGACGGCGAGGCGCTTCGGGTCACGGTGAATGGTCCGGGCGGCGCCACTTCGGTGGTCGCGGACGCGGTGTTGATGAACGCAGGCTTCGAGCCGCAGAATGAAATCCTGCGGCTGCTGGGGGCGCGATCTGCCTATGACCCGGCCTTTGGCCACCTGCGGGTGGAGCGGGACGAAAGCTGCGCCACATCGGTGCCGGGGCTTTATGCGGTGGGGGATTGCGCGGGTCTTGGCGGCGCGCCTGCGGCTTTGGCCGAAGGGCGGATTGCGGGCCGGGCGGCGGCTGCCGCGCTTGGGCTGGGCGATGCGCATGATGTGTTTGCCGATCAGCGCAGCCTGGCCAAGGCGCGCCGGTTCCAGCGCCAGCTGTGGAAGCTGCATGACGTGAAGCCGCGCCTGCCCAAGGTGCCGGATGACACGCTGATCTGCCGCTGCGAGGAAATCACCGCGGGCCAGATCCGCAGCGGATTGGACGAGCGCCCCGGTCACGCCGGAACCTTGAAGCGGGCCACGCGGGTTGGCATGGGGCGCTGTCAGGGGCGCTATTGCGGCCCGGTCGCGGCCCGTCTGGTTGCCGCCGAAACCGGGACGCCCATCGACGATCGCAGCTATTTCGCGCCGCGCGTTCCGATCAAGCCGGTGGCGATTTCGGCGATCCTTGCCGCAGAAGAGGCGTTGAAGGATGCGCTCTGATGTCTTGGTGATCGGGGGCGGCATCACGGGGATGATGGCCGCGCTGCACCTGTCCGAGGTGGGCGCGCGCGTGCGCATCGTGGATGCCGGGGAAAACTCCGGCACTTGGGCGAATGCAGGCAGCCTGCATGTGCAGATGCAAAGCCGGTTCATGCGGCTTTATCCCGATCAGGTGCCCGCGGTAGAGGCGTCTTTGCCGCTTTACAAGGCGGCGGCCGAGGAATGGGTGCGCCTCGACGGGCTTTATGGCCCTTTCGAGTTGATGCGCAAAGGCGGTCTGATGCTGGCCGAAAGCGCCGAGCAGCTTGCCTTTCTGGAGGCCAAGGCCCGGCGCGAGGAGGCGCGTGGCCTGACGGTCGATCTGCTTGATCGCGGCGCGCTGAACCGTGTCGCGCCTTGGCTTGGGCCGCAGATCGTCGGGGCAGAGCTGTGCCATGATGAAGGCAAGCTCAACCCGCTCATCGCCAATGCCCGGCTCATGGCCGAGTTGGCGCGGCGCGACGTTCCGGTGCTGCGCGACCGGATTGTGGACATCGAGGCGTCGGGCACGCATGCGCGGGCCATCGGGCGCCACGCAACCTATGAGGCCGATCAGATCCTCGTCGCGTCCGCTTGGGGCGCGGGTGAGATGGTGCGGGGCCTCGGAGTTGCGATCCCCACCAAGGCCGAGCCCTTGCACATGAACATCACCGAGGCGGCCGCCGTCAGCATCGGTCATTTGATCCAGCATGCCGAGCGGTCCATCACGCTCAAGCAACTGGGGCAGGGGCAGATCGTGATCGGCGGCGGTTGGCCTGCGCGTGATCGCGGCCGGGATTGCCCGCCCGAAGTGCTGGCCTCGTCGCTTCTGGGCAATGTCGCATTGGCCGCGCGGTTGGTGCCGCAGATCGGCGGGCTGCGCGTGATCCGCACTTGGGCCGGCATGAACACCACAGCCGATGGGGCAAGCACGATCGGGCGCTTGCCCGATGCCCCGAGGGTTGTCATGGCCCTGCCGGGCGATGCCGGTTACACGCTTGGCCCATTGGTCGCCCGCATGGCGGCGGCGGTCGTGTCGGGCGGTTCGGCCGAGGCAGACCTCAGCCGCTTTGCACCCGCCCGCTTTGCCGCCTGACTGCGCTAGCGTTTGAGCGAATCGCTGATGTTGCGCACGGTTTCCTGCAACTTGGGCAGGACATATTCGATCGCAGCCGCCGGTCCCATCCGCACGGTCGGGATACCGACGTTGATCGCGCCGACCAGACCCCCGGCGGAATTGCGCAGCGGCACAGCAATCGACATAAGCCCTGTCTCAAGCTCCTGATCCACCAAAGACCACCCTTGATCGCGAACCTGTTCCAGCACGCGACGGAACTCGACAGGGTCGGTCACGGTATGTTCTGTCATGCGGGTCAGCGGGATATGCTGCAACATGCCCGGCCACATTTCGGGCGGCTGCGCGGCAAGCAGGACGCGCCCGGTTGCCGTGCAATGCGCCGGGAAGCGCGCGCCCACCGTGATGCCCACGCTGATCACCCGGTGGTATTGCGCGCCCGAGACATAGACTACGTCGAACCTGTCCAGCACCGCCGCCGAAACCGATTCGCGCAACTCGCTTGACAGGTGGTCGATGAAGGGCCGCGCGATATCCCAGGCGCCCTTGGACGACAGCACCGAATAGCCCAGTTCCAACACCTGCGGCGTCAGATCAAAGAGCTTGCCATCGGCGACGGCATAGCCTTCGTGAACGAGTGTCAGAAGAATGCGGCGGGCGCCGGCGCGGGTGTTTCCGGTTTCGGCCGCGACTTCTGACAGGGTCATCTTGCGTCGGGTGCGGTTGAAGGCGCGCAAGACCTCCAGTCCGCGGGCAAGGCTGGAGACATAATCCCGCGGGTTCAGGCCACCGTTTTCATCATCGCTCCAGTCGGGTGAAGCGGTCATCAAACCAGTGCGCGCCGGATTGCGCGGCGGCAGGACATCCCCCGGTGTCTCTTCTTTTTCAATCACTTCCTTGGCCATGGGCCGCCTCCGTTGTCGCAACTGGCTCTTGTCTTTGCGGCATACTTTCTATCACAGCCAAATCCCATCCTATACTTCGAAATATGCCTCTTTAGTCCTTGCTTTTTATCCCGGTTTCATTGTTATATCGCACAAGAGTGCGTTATGTGAACAATACCGCTCCAGGGAGATCGAAAAAATGAAGAACAGCATCACTTTTCCGAACGGACTGACCAGAAGATCCATGCTTGCAGGGTTGGCGGCCGGCACCGCCCTTTCGGCCTTGCCGCGCCGCGCGATGGCGCAAGAGGTCACGCTGCGCTGGTGGTCGCCGCAGGGCGCGCCCGCACAGGCCGAGGCCTACAAGTTTCAGATCGCCGCTTTCGAGGCGCTGAACCCCGGCATCAAGGTCGTGTTCGAAACCACCTCTGACGAAGGTTATGCGCCACAACTCGCCGCCGCCTTTGCCAGCGGCGAGGTGCCGGACATCGTGACCCATCTTCCCTCCTTCTCGGTCCAGACCTATTACGCGAACGGATTGGTCGAACCGTTTGACGATGTGATCAACGCGATTGGCGCGGATGACTATTATGCCGGCGCAAATGACGTGTTCAAAACCGCGGATGGCAAATTCTGCGGCACCGGCATCGGGAACACGGCCGCCAACATGCTGTGGCTGCGCCGCGACCTGATGGAAGCGTCTGGCGTTGCTGCCGCGCCGAAAACCTGGGACGAATTGCGCGCCGCCTGCCAGGCGATGCAAAAGGACGGCATCTTTGGCGCGCCGCTGCCCTATGGTCAGAACTCGATGACGTCGCTGATCTTCATCGGTTTCATCCATGCGGCTGGCGGTCAGGTGTTCACGCCCGATCTGCAGATCGCAATCGACAGCGATGCCACCCGGAATGCGCTTGAATTCTACAAGTCCATGCGTGAATTGTGCCCGCCCGGTGCGACGAACTACAGCTGGGGCGAAAGCCTGACAGCCTTTGTTTCGGGCGCAACCGCCACCGGCATCTATGCCGGGCGCGTTCTTGCCAACGTGGTCGCCCAGAACCCGGGCATCGCGGATCATGTGACCTGCACCACCTATCCCACGATTTCGGCCGATGTCGCGCCGTGGACGTTCAACGACTTCCCAAGCGTGTTCATTCCGGCGCAGTCCAAGAACAAGGACGCGGCCAAGGCATTTGCGGCCTTCCTGTTCAATCCCGAGGGCTACATCAAGCAATTGCATGCCGCGCCGGGCCATGTGCTGCCTGTGCTCAAGTCCATCAACGAAAACCCGGCCTATCAGAACAACGAGATCATTCAGAAATACCCTGCCGAGGTAGAGCTGATGTCAACCGCGGCTGCCGGCGGGTTCAACCTTGGCTTTGAAAGCAGTGCGCATGCGTCCAACGACCGTGCGGGCGAGGTGATTGCCTCCAACGCGATCGCCGATCTGGTGCAGCGCGTTGTCCTGAACGGCGATGATGTGAACGCCGCACTCGGGGATTGCGCCAAGGCGATCGATGCGATCATGAAAGCCTGAGGCTACGGCAGGCTGCCCGATGCTTTTCGGGCAGCCTGCATCACGAAGGAAACCCCATGCCCGCCCCAACCCAATCCCCGCTGGAGCGCCGCTACGCCCGGCTTGGCCTGTTGCTGATTGCGCCGACTGTGCTGATCTTTTGCGCCGTCATCGTCTATCCGCTGGTCTCTGCGCTGTATCTGTCGCTGTTCAAGGTTTTTACCCCGACGCTGGAAAGCAGCTGGGTTGGCCTGTCAAACTACAAGGCACTTCTGGCTGATGGCGTGTTCTGGTCGGCGCTAGTCAACACCTTGATCTGGACAGCGGGCACGCTGACGCTGCAAATCGTGCTGGGCATCGGCATGGCATTGGTGCTGCACCAGAACATCTGGTTCCGGTCGCTTGCGCGGTCCTTGATCCTGTTTCCCTATTTCATCTCGACCGTGGTGGCGGTTCTGGTCTGGAAATGGGTGTTCAATGATCTTTACGGCATCCTGAACCATCTGCTGATGCAGGCCGGTCTGATCAACATGCCGATCGACTATCTGGGCAGCATGCCCAATGCGATGATTTCGGTCATCCTTGTCGGGGCGTGGAAATATTTTCCCTTCGTCGTCATCGCGGTTCTGGCGCGCCTGCAAACCATTCCCGAACCCTTGTATGAGGCCGCACGCATCGACGGTGCCGGCCCGATCGCGCGGTTTTTCGACGTGACGCTGCCGCAGCTGCGCGACGTTCTGGTCGTGATCATCATGTTGCGCGCCATCTGGGACTTCAAGGAATTCGACCTGATCTGGTTGCTCACCGGGGGCGGGCCGTCCTCCTCGACCGAAACCTTGCCGATCGTGGTCTATCGTCAGGCCTTTGCCCTGAACCAGATGGGGATGGCGGCGGCATGGGCCGTATCGATGATGGCGATCCTGCTGGTGTTCATGATCGTGTATATCCGCCGAACCCGTGAAAAAGGGGCTTCCTGATGCGCAAATTCCTTGGCC
>JALOSF010000157.1 GCA_025458525.1 Cypionkella sp.
CGAGGGTGGGGCCGCAAAGGACTCCGCTCATGCCTGACCTGAAGAAACAGACCCCCCGGCTGCGTGCCCAGATGACCTCCATGTTTGATGTCATGCGGCGTCTGGAATGGGACCTGCACAACACCATCGAGTTGACCGGGCGCATCCCCGAGGAGTGGCACCAGATCGCCACGGCTACGCCCCGCGCGGCGAAGGGGAAGGTCAACCTTGGGCCGGAGGCGGATTTGGTGAGATTCTTCAAGTTGATGGGCGAGGCCTACGGGCCGCGGATCAACGACGACTTGCGCAGTGACATGCATGCGCGGCTGGCCGGGGTGATCCGGGGGCCAAGACGCTGGCGCATTGCCGGGAACGGGAGAAGGCTTACGCAGGCGAGGAGCCACAGTTCGGGGTGGTGGCGACGGCTATGGGCGGGGCGTCGGAGGGTAATCCTCCCCGAGAGTAGGGGGCTGAAGAGGGAGAATTATCTTGGCAAGAGGAACGAGGCGATTTCGAATGAAGACAAGCAGATAAACTCGGGCGCAGATCCGGCGCGTCGTTTCTGCAAATGGCGGTCGAAGTCTGGCGGCATGGATGCGTCTTTGATCCGCCAGATGAAAGCCATCGCGGACGAGAACCGACGCTTGCAGCGGATGTATGCGGACCTGAGCATGCAGGCCGACTTGCTGAAGGAGGCTCTCGGAAAAAAGTGATACGGCCATCTCAACGCCGCGAGATGACCGAGACGGCGGTGGCGCGGCACGGGGTCCGCATGGCGTCGGCCTGCCGGGCCTTCGGGGTCAGCGAGACCTGTTATCGCGACAGCCCGAAGCTGAAGGACGAGACTGAAGAGATTGCCGATCTGCTGGTCGGGCTGACCGATGCCCGCAAGACCCGGGGGTTTGGCCTCTGTTTCCTGCACCTGCGCAACGTCAAATGCCACCCGTGGAACCACAAGCGCGTCTACCGGATCTGTTGCGCGCTGGAACTGAACCTGCGGATCAAACCCCGCAAGCGGCTGACGCGCGACAAACCCGACGCGCTGGCCGTGCCGGAGGCACCCAACATGACCTGGTCGATGGAATTCGCGTGCCGCGGACCTTCGGTTCACGGCTGACCGGCTCGGCGATGGCCCTGCGTTTCGGTTGCTGAACGTGCTGGATGACGTCAACCGGGCGGGCCTCGGCATCGAGGTCGACTTCTCGCTGCCTGCCGAACGGGTCATCCGCAGCCTTGACCGGATCATCGAATGGCGCGGCAAGCCAGGCACCGTACGTGTCGACAACGGCCCGGAATACAGCAGCGGCAAGCTGAAGGAATGGGCCGAGAGGCGGAAGATCACCATCCAGCACATTCGACCCGGACAGCCCCAGCAGAACGCCTACATCGAGCGCTGCAACCGCGTTCGCCATTGGGCTCGACCCAATGGCGCCTTCAATGGCTCACTCCGGCACGCATGGCTCGACCAATACATCATCGAAACCATCAAGGAGGCACAGGACTTCGCCACGCCGTGGCTCTGGACGCACAACAACCACCGACCAAACATCGGCATCGGCGGCCTCACACCCGCCCAGAAACTGAAAAGGGCCGCATGAATTCTACGGACGCACCCCGCCAAGAACGAAAGGATTACCCCGGGGATGATGACGATGCAGGCAGGCTGGACATGCCCGCATGCATCACGGTGATGGTACGGAACGGCGATCACGCCGCCCGTTTTTGCCCCGACAGGCGCAGACCGACCGACATCATGCGAAGCGCATCCTCGGCCGCGCGGCGCAACAACTTTTCACCGTCGCGGATCGCCTCTTCGAGCGTGCACGGGCGTTTGAGGATCGAGGCAAAGGCCGAGATGCCATGGTCAAAGGTCTGGTCCACACCTCGCCCGATGGTGCCCGCAAGCGCGATGGTCGGCACCCCCCGGGCTTCGGCGCGGCGGCCGACTTCGCAGGGCACCTTGCCGTAGGGGCTTTGCCCGTCAAGGCTGCCCTCGGCGGTGATGACAAGATCGGCCTGATCCAGCAGGCGGTCAAAGTCCAGATACTGCTGGATGATGTCAAAGCGCGGGTGCAGCGTCGCCCCGGCAAAGGCAATCAATCCAGCGCCGAGGCCGCCCGAGGCCCCTGCCCCTTGGGCTTGCCCGACATCATGCCCGGTGCTGGCACGGATCGCGGCGGCCCAGCGGCGCATGGCGGCATCCAGATCCTCGACCTGGGACGGGGTCGCGCCCTTTTGCGGACCGAAGACGCGGGCCACACCCTTCGGGCCCAAAAGCATGTTGTGCCAGTTCACGGCCGCGTCGATCTGGACCCGCTTCAGGCGCGGGTCCAGCAGCGAGGTGTCGATCCGGTGCAGCCAAAGCAGCTCACCCCCGCCTTGGCCGATCTCGGCCTCGTCAAAATCAAGCAAACGCGCGCCAAGCGCCTGGGCGAGGCCGGCACCGCCGTCGTTGATGCCGCTGTCGCCGCAGCCGATCAGGATGCGTTCGACGTTCATGTCAAGGGCGGCAAGGATCAACTCGCCGACCCCGAAGGACGTGGTCAGCATCGGGTTGCGCTGATCGCGCGGCACCAGCGACAGACCGGCGGCAGCGGCCATCTCGATCACGGCGGTGCGGGGGCCGGGGCCGCCCATGAGGCCGAAGAAGCTGTCGACAGGCGCGCCCACCGGACCCGTGACGCGGGCCGGGATGATGCGCCCGCCGGTGGCGCGGACCAGCGCCTGCACGGTGCCTTCGCCGCCGTCCACCATCGGCGCGTTCAGGATACGGGCCTCAGGCATGGCGCGACGGATGCCGTCGCCGATGGCGCGGGTGACATCATCCACCGAAAGGGATTCCTTGAAGCCCGAGGGCGCGACGAGGATCGTGAGAGTCATGTCGGTCTCCTTTGTGTGTCGGTCATGTGAAGAAAACGCGACGGGCGCGCGGTTATTCCCGCGCGCCCTGAACTACTTTCTGCTTAGATTTCTGTTGTATAATGAAAAACTAGCGAAGTAGCTGCCGCAGATCCCGGCGGATCTGTTGCCGGGCAAGGCCAAGGTCGCGCTTGATTTGCGCGGCGAGTGACCGGTTTGCTGGCTGCGTCTGGCCGGGACGTGCGGTTGTCTTTGATGGAGAGGACGCGCCAGCCATCAAGTCATCAGGGCGGGCCGGGGGGCGCGGGCTGGCGGTGAGAATCGTCGCCGGATCGGCCGCAGTTTGGCCGGGCATCGCGGCAATCGCGCTGCGCATTTCGGACGCAAGCGCCACCACAGGCGTCGCGGGCGCGGGGGCCATTTGCTGCGGCCAGACAAAGCTCGCAAATCCGACCACCAGCCCAACCTTTGCTACCCCCAGCGGCCCCGCCAGCCGCAACAGATCGGCCTGGGTAAAGCCCGCCGCGTCGTGCAGGCCAAAGATCGCAACCGGCTTGGCGCTGAACATCAGGGTCTGGCAGAACCCGGTGCCCATGACGGCAATCAGGATCATCAGCGTGGTGTCATGGCCCAGCCCGGCCAGCGGAAGCGCCACCGCCGGAATCAGGATTGCGGCGCGCGCCGAGCGTGACGCGATGACCAGATGCGCCAACACCGCGATCACCGACAGCGCCACCATGACCCCCGGCCCGCTGGCCAGCATCGCCGCGGGCAACGCCCGCACCGCTTGCTCCGCCAGCCAGCGGTCAGCCCCGGTTTCGCTCATCGCCTGCGCGATCAGCATGGTGGCGGCCATATACAGGATCAGTTCCATGTCCACGGCGCGGAAGACGTCCTTGGTCTTGCGGCTGGTGAAGGGCCGCGTCAACAGCGCGAGCGCCCCCAGCATCGCCACCAGCGACATGCCAAGACCGTGCCAGGCCTCGGTCAGCCACAGGGCGACCAGGGCCGCGACCACCATCAGTATACGTGTCTGTTGCGCCGAGCGGGGGGCTGTCTGCGCGGCAGCCGCCATTCGGGCAGCCCAGAGCCCGCTCGGCACAAACAGCCACAGGATCAGTGACACCCCAACCGCCGAGGCGATGGCCGCCAGCGGCCCGCCCAGCATCAGCCAGTCCAGATAGCCCAGACGCGGCGCTCCACTGGCCGCAATCGCCTCGACCGCGATCAGATGCGCCCCGGCGCCGATCAGGGACCCTCCGGCGGACAAAAGGATCACCGTCGGAAAGATCAATGCCAGCGCGCGGGCTAACCGCGGATCG
>JALOSF010000077.1 GCA_025458525.1 Cypionkella sp.
TCTTGTCAGCCGCAGGCTTTAACCCTTTGGCCGCACGATCTTTTCGGCGAGGTCGCGGGCAATGGCAAAAGCACCCTTGATCCGGTCGGCATCGGTTTTCCAGTCGCGCAACAGCACGATCTTGTTGCCCTGCACCCGTGCGCCCACCCCTTCGGCCTTGATGAAATCCACCAGCCCGGCGGGGTTGGCGAATTTGTCGTTGTGGAACTGGATCGTGGCGCCCTTTGGCCCGGCATCGATGCGGGAAATCCCGGCGCGTTTCGCCATCGCCTTGATCCGCACGATCAGCATCAGCGTGTTGACCTCCTTTGGCAGCGGGCCAAAGCGGTCGATCAACTCGGCGGCGAAACCTTCAAGCTCCACCTTCGTCGAGAGCCCAGACAGACGGCGGTAAAGCCCAAGCCGGACGTCAAGATCGGTGACATAATCCTCGGGGATCATCACCGGCAGGCCAAGGTTCAACTGCGGCGACCATGCATCATCTATCGGCGCCAGCCCATTGATCTCGCCCGATTTTATCTTGGCGATCGTTTCCTCCAGCATCTGCTGGTAAAGCTCGTAACCGACTTCCTTGATATGGCCGGACTGTTCTTCGCCCAGCAGGTTGCCCGCGCCGCGCAGGTCAAGGTCATGGGAGGCAAGGTTGAAGCCCGCGCCCAGATTATCCAGGCTTCCCAACAGCTTGAGCCGCTTTTGTGCCTGCGGGGTCAGCGGGCTGCGCGGCTTTGTCGTCAGGTAGCAATAGGCCCGCGTCTTGGACCGCCCGACCCGGCCGCGGATCTGGTAAAGCTGGCTGAGGCCGAACATGTCGCCGCGATGGATGATCATGGTGTTGGCGGTCGGAATGTCCAAACCGCTTTCCACGATGGTCGTCGCCAGCAGCACATCATATTTGCCGTCGTAGAACTGGTTCATCCGGTCATCAAGCTCACCCGCCGCCAGTTGCCCATGCGCGATGACGTAACTCACCTCGGGCACATGGTTTTTCAGGAAATCCTCGATCTCGGGCAGGTCCGAAATCCGTGGCACCACATAAAAGGACTGCCCGCCACGGAAGCGTTCGCGCAGCAGTGCTTCGCGGATGGTCACGGTATCGAACTCGGACACATAGGTGCGGATGGCAAGACGATCCACCGGCGGCGTCGCGATGATCGACAGGTCACGCACCCCCGTCAGCGACAGTTGCAGCGTGCGCGGAATCGGCGTCGCGGTCAGGGTCAGGACATGGATTTCCGACCGCATTTCCTTGAGCCGCTCTTTGTGCGACACGCCAAAATGTTGTTCCTCATCAATGACAAGCAGGCCGAGGTTCTTGAACTTGACTCCTTTGGCCAGCAGCGCATGGGTGCCCACCACGATATCGACCGTGCCATCGGTCATGGCGGCGCGGGTGGCATTGGCCTCCTTCGCACTCACAAAGCGCGACAAGGGCTTGACCGTAATGGGAAAACCGCGAAACCGCTCGGCAAAGCTGCGGTAATGCTGGCGGGCCAGCAGGGTGGTCGGGCAGATCACCGCCACCTGCATGCCCGACATGGCGGCGACAAAGGCCGCGCGCATCGCCACTTCGGTCTTGCCAAAGCCGACATCGCCCACCACCAGCCGGTCCATCGGCGAGCCTTTTTCCAGATCGGCCACCACATCGGCAATCGCGGCCAGCTGGTCATCGGTTTCCTGATAGGGAAAACGGGCGGCAAAGGCTTCCCACATCGAATGCGGCGCCTCGAGGATCGGCGCGTGGCGCAGCGCCCGTTCGGCGGCGATCCGCATCAGGCGGTCGGCGATTTCCTTGATGCGTTCCTTCAGCTTGGCCTTCTTGGCCTGCCAGGCGCCGCCGCCCAGACGGTCAAGCAGCCCCTCCTCGTGGCCATAGCGGCTGAGAAGTTCGATATTCTCGACCGGCAGATAGAGCTTGGCCGCATCCGCATATTCGAGGGCCACACAGGCATGCGGCGCCCCAAGCGCGGTGATGGTTTCCAGCCCAAGATAGCGGCCCACGCCATGTTCGACATGCACCACCAGATCGCCCGGCGTCAGCGTGTCAACCTCGCGCAGGAAGTTGTCGGCCTTGCGCTTGCGGCGCGGCTTGCCGACCATCCGGTCGCCCAGCACGTCCTGTTCGGAAATCACCGCAAGACCGGGGGCGACAAAGCCGGTGTCCAGCGCCCAGACCACAAGGAACAGCCCGCCGCGCCCCTCTGGCACGTCGCGGATATCCTTGATGCGTTTGAAGCCGGTTACGCCCTGTTCTTCCAGCAAACCCACAAGACGTTCGCGCGCCCCCTCGCTCCACGAGGCGATGATGACCTGACGGTCTTCACGCAACGCGCGAATATGGTCGGACAAGGCCCCGAAAAGGCTGATCGATTCCGATTGCCGCTCGGGCGCGAAATTGCGCCCCATCCGCCCGTCGGCATCAAGACAGCCGGGGCCGGGGCTTTGCGGATGGGGGGAAAGCTGCACAACGCGGTGACGCGCCACCGCCGCCTCCCAGGCGGCATCGTCAAGATAGAGCAGACCGGGTGCCGCGGGCTTGTAGACCGTGTCAAGCCGGCCCTTCGCGCCCATCGCCTCGCGCCGGGAATCATAGGCGTCGTCAATCCCTTCCCAGCGGGACAGCCGCATCGGCGTCACCTGATCGTCAAGCATCACCGAGGCGTTTGGCAGATAGTCGAACAGCGTGTCGAGCCGGTCGTGGAACAGGCCCAGCCAATGTTCCATCCCCTGATGCTTGCGCCCGGCGCTGACCGCCTCATACAGCGGATCGTCGGATCCGCCGACGCCGAATTCGATGCGGTAGGCCTGTCGAAACCGGGTGATCGACGCCTCGTCCAGAATGACCTCGGACACCGGCGACAGATCGATCGCGCTCAGCTTTTCCACCGTGCGCTGCGTGACCGGGTCGAACCGCCGCAGCCCGTCCAGCACATCGCCAAAGAAATCGAGCCGCACCGGGCCGGGATGACCGGGGGGATAGACATCGATGATGCCGCCACGCACCGCGTAATCGCCGGGCTCGGCCACGGTGGAAACCGGCGAAAACCCCATGCGCACCAGAAAGGCCCGCAAATGCTCGGGGTCCACCCGCTTGCCCACCGTCGCCGAGAAACTGCTGGCGGCCACGGTGTCGCGCGACGGCACCCGCTGTGTTGCGCCGTTCACGGTGGTGAGCAGCACGAAAGGCCCCGGCACGCCCGCCACCAGCGCGGCAAGCGTTGCCATGCGCCGGGCGGCAATATCGGGGTTGGGCGACACCCGGTCATAGGGCAGACAATCCCAGGCCGGAAAGTCAAGCACCACCGCGTCGGGCGCCATCACCGCCAGGGCGGCGCGCATCGCCTCCATCCGCTTGTCATCACGCGCAACATGAATGACCGGCGCCTGCCCGCGCGCCAGTTCCCGCGCCAGCAGACGCGCGTCGAAGCCTTCGGGCGCGCCGCCCAGCAAGATACGGTCGGCGGAGGGGCTGGGGGAAGCTGTCTGTGTCATCGCGCCCTTACCTACGCTGTGCAGAGCGCCCGTCAAGGGGCGCTGCCGCTACATCAGGTTGTGATACATGCCAAAGAGCGCGGTCACGAAAATCGCAATCATCCCGATCAGTTGCACGATGAAGCGGTGCCGCATCAACAGCCGCACCAGATGCGCTTCGGTCGGCGCCTCGGTTTCGATGCGCAGCGCAAGGCGCAGCGACAGATAGGCCACCAGCACCATGGGCGCGAACATCAACAGCACCGCCTGCGCCAGTTCGACGCGATAGACCACCGCCAGAAGGCACAAGAGCGTCAGCAGGAAAAAGGTGAAACCGATCACCCAAAGCCCGCCGGTGCGCGAGATATACAGCATTCGCCGCGCATTGATCTGCGAGATGGCCGTCATGTCGGCCGCAGCCTCGGCCCCGTGCTTGCGCGCGCGGTTGATCAGATCGACCGGCACCCCAAGCACCCAATGGCTGACCGAGGACCACAGCACCGCGACCATGATCCAATACCAGAGGCTGGAGAAGGATCGCATGTCGATCAGCACGAAGATCAGCTCATACCATTTCACGACAGCGAGCACCTTTTGCCTGTTTGCGCCTGCAAGGCTTGCGGCCTTGCGCCATTCCATGGCAGGCAGAGGCAGAACCTGCAAGCCCCAGCCAGATAAAGAGCCCGCCATGCGCCCGACCGTTGCCCCCTCGCCCACCTTGCGTTTCCGTCGCTTGCGCCGCACCGCGGCCTTGCGGGCGCTGTCGCAGGAACACACGCTTTCGGTGAACGATCTGATCTGGCCGGTCTTTGTGCGCGAAGGCACCGGGCTGCGCGAACCCATCGGCTCGATGCCGGGGGTGGATCGGTTGAGCATCGATCTGGTGGTCAAGGCCGCCGAGGAGGCCGCCAGCCTTGGCATTCCGGCGATCTGCCTGTTTCCCTACACCGACCCGTCGAAAAAGACCGAAGACTGCGCCGAGGCCTGGAACCCCGACAATATCGCCAACCGGGCGATCCGCGCGATCAAGGCGGCGGTGCCCGAGATTGCGGTGATGACCGATGTGGCGCTCGATCCCTATAACGCCAATGGCCATGACGGTCTGGTGCGCGACGGGGTGATCCTGAACGACGAGACGATCGAGGCGCTGGTCAAGATGAGCCTTGCGCAGGCCGAAAGCGGCGCCGACATCCTTGGCCCCTCTGACATGATGGATGGGCGGATCGGGGCGATGCGCGCGGCGCTGGAATCGGCGGGCCACAAGGACGTGGCGATCCTGTCCTATGCCGCCAAATATGCCTCGGCCTATTATGGCCCGTTCCGCGATGCGGTGGGGGCTTCGGGCGCGCTCAAGGGCGACAAGAAGACCTATCAGATGAACCCGGCCAACAGCGACGAGGCGCTGCGCCTGATTGAACGCGATCTGAGCGAGGGCGCCGACATGGTGATGGTGAAACCGGGGATGCCCTATCTTGACATCATCCACCGGGTAAAGGCCACGTTCGGGGCGCCGACCTATGCCTATCAGGTGTCGGGCGAATATGCGATGATCAAGGCCGCCGCCTTGAACGGCTGGGTCGATGGCGAGCGGGTGATGCTGGAAAGCCTGATGGCCTTCCGCCGCGCGGGCTGTGACGGGGTGCTGACCTATTTCGCGCCCGAAGTGGCGCGCGCAATCCGCGCCGGGCGCGCCTGATCGGCAAACCATCGCCAGTCCTTGGGATCGGTCGGTGACAACCGCTCACAATCGCGCTATATCTTGTATCAACGGGCCGAGAGAGCCCCTCCGTCCGCGGGCCACGCTGCGGGCGGCCATGACAGGCAAAGAGGCGAGAGCAGATGACCCGACACGGCGGTATTTCACGACGGACAGTCCTTGTCGCGGGGGGCGCGACCGCGCTTTTGGCGGCGTGTGGCAATGGCGTCGGCAGCACGGGCGCGGCGCAGATCGATGCCCGCGTCAATTCCACCGAACAGTTCCTGTTTTCGAGTTTTCCGGGCACCCGCGATCTGGCCGACCGGGCCGCTGGCGTGCTGATCATGCCGCTGATCACCGAGGCGGGGCTGATCTATGGCGGCGGTTATGGCCGTGGCGCGCTGCGGGTGCGCGGGGTGACGGTCGATTACTATTCGGCCACGCGGGCGACCTTCGGGCTTCAGATCGGCGCGCAGCAATATGCCCATGCGCTGTTCTTCATGACCGAAAGCGCGCTTGGCCAGTTCCGGCGCAGCCCCGGTTGGGCCGTCGGCGCCGATGTGCGCTATGCCACGCCCGAACGCGGCGCCTCGCTTGGCAAGGAAAGCACCGAGCTGGAGCCGGTGATCGCGCTGGTTTTCGGTCAGCAGGGCTTTATCGCCGGGGCGACCTTGGCCGGGGTCAAGTATAACCGCATCATTCCCTGATGGCCGTTCCCGCCGCGGGCATCGCTGCCCCCGGCGGGTGTCAGTCCAAGGCAGGTCCAGGGCCGGATCAGCGCAGGCGGCGGATCAGGCTGCTGGTGTCGTTGCGACCGCCGCCCATGCGCTGGATGTCCTTGTAGAACTGATCGACCAGCGCCGTGACCGGCAACGAGGCGCCGATGTCATTGGCGGTGGCAAGGCAGATGCCCAGATCCTTGCGCATCCAGTCCACCGCAAAACCGTGATCGAACTTGTCCTCCAGCATGGTCTTGTGCCGGTTGACCATTTGCCACGATCCGGCGGCACCCTGGCTGATGACCTCGACCACCGCTTCGCCGTCAAGCCCCGCCTTCTCGCCAAAGGCCAGCGCCTCGGCCAGCCCCTGCACCAGACCGGCGATGCAGATCTGGTTCATCATCTTGGCGATCTGCCCGGCCCCGCTGTCGCCCAGACGGCGGCAGATGCGGGCATAGGCCGCGATCACCGGCTCCGCGCGGTCATAATCGGCCTGCGCGCCGCCACACATGACCGAAAGCGCGCCGTTTTCCGCCCCCGCCTGTCCGCCCGATACGGGCGCGTCAACAAAGCCAAGACCCGCGGCGGCGGCAAGCGTGTGCATCTCGCGCGTGACCTGCGCCGAGACAGTGGTGTGATCGACAAAGACCGCGCCGGAAGGCATGCCGGCAAAGGCGCCATCGGGCCCGGCGCAGACGCTGCGCAGATCGTCGTCATTGCCGACACAGGCCATGACGAAATCCTGCCCCTCGGCTGCTGCCCGCGGGGTTGGTGCCGCGCGCCCGCCATGTTTGGCGACCCAGGCTTCGGCCTTGGCGGCGCTGCGGTTATAGACCGTGACCTCGTGTCCCTTGGCCGCCAGATGGCCCGCCATCGGAAACCCCATCACGCCCAGCCCCAAGAATGCCACCTTTGCCATCACATGCCTCCCTTCGCATTGCCCTTTTCGCTTCGATGTCTTAGGTAACAGCACCAACCCTGCCGTCAAGAACAGGCCCCCCATGCTTACCGTTTTCCGTTGGCTTTTGCGGCTGCTCACCGGGCTGATCGCGTTTGTGCTGCTGTCGCTGGTGGCGGTCTATTACTTTCTGGAACGCTCGATCCCCGATTATTCGGAATCCTTTGACATGGCCGGGATTTCCGCCCCGGTCGAGATCGTGCGCAACAACGACAACGTGCCCCATATCTTTGGCGCGACGGACAACGATGTGTTCTTCGCGCTTGGCTTTGCCCATGCGCAGGACCGGCTGTGGCAGATGACGCTGCTCAGGCGCACGGCGCAGGGGCGGCTGTCCGAGGTGTTTGGCACCCGCACGCTCAAGACCGACGAGTTGCTGCGGCGCTATGATCTTTACACCCTCGCCCTGCAATCGGTCGCGGCGCAGGATGCCGAAACGCTGGCCGCGCTGGAGGCTTATGCCGCCGGCGTCAATGCCTGGATCAACGAGATCAACGAAGGCGCACGCGGGCGGGGGGCGCCCGAGTTCTTTTTCTTTTCCAACGAGATCGCGGCCTGGGCCCCGGCGGATTCGATTGCCATCCTCAAGCTGATGGCGCTGCAACTCTCGGGCCATCTGGAGGCGGAGGTGATCCGCGCCCGCCTGTCCATGCTGCTGTCGCCCGACCGGCTGCGCGATATTCTGCCCGATGATCCCGGTCAGGCGGTCACCGCCCTGCCCGATTATGCCAGCCTGATGCCCGGGGTCCTGCCCTCGACGGCGCCGATCCGGATGGCGGCCGAGGACCCGCTTTCGCCGTTTCCGCGGCTGGAACTGGCCGGGGCATCGAATGCCTGGGCGGCGGTTCCTGACCGTTCGGCCGCGGGGGGCACGCTGCTGGCCAATGATCCGCATCTGGGCTTTACCGCGCCGACGATCTGGTATCTGGCGCGGCTGGAATTGCAGACCGGCGGCGTCATCGGCGCCACCATTCCCGGCGTTCCGACCATTCTGGCCGGGCGGTCGGCCGCGGTGGGTTGGGCCCTGACCTCGGCCTATGTCGATGATCAGGATCTGGTCATGGAAAAGCTGAACCCCGCCAACCCCGAGGAATATGAAACCGCCACGGGGATGAAGCCGTTTGAAACCCGCCGCTCGATCATCCAGATCAAGGATGCGGCGCCCGTGACGATCACCCTGCGCTGGTCTGAGGCGGGGCCGATCCTGCCGGGGTCGCATTACAATCTGGCCAGCGTCACCCCGCCGGGCCATGTGGCCGCGCTGTCCTGGACCGCGCTGACGGGGGATGACACCACCATGACGGCGGCGGTGCGGGTGATGCGGGCGCAAACCGTGGCCGAGGCGATCGAGGCCGGGCGCCTGTTCGTGGCCCCGGCGCAGAACCTGATGCTCGCCGATGCCTCGGGCATAGCACTTCAGGTGATCGGCCATGTTCCCGCCCGCGATGCCGCCCACCCGACCCAAGGCCGGATGCCGGCGCTTGGCACCACGGCGGCAACCCGCTGGACCGGCGTGCAGCCCTATGAGGCCAATCCGCGTGTCGTGAACCCGACCAGCGGCATCCTGGGCAACACCAACAACAAGACGGTGGACGCGCCCTTTCCCAACCACCTGTCCTTTCTGTGGGGCGATACGCAGCGCATCCAGCGCTGGCTGACCTTGATGAAAACCCGCGAGGTGCATACGCGCGAAAGTTTCATCGAGGCGCAGCTTGACACCGTCAGCAATGCGGCGCGCAGCGTTCTGCCCTTGATCGGGGCCGAGCTGTGGTTCACCGGCGAGGCAGCCCCCGAGGGCACGCCGGAACGCTTGCGCCAGCGCGCGCTGACCTTGCTGGCCGAATGGAACGGCGAGATGAACGAACATCTGCCCGAACCGCTGATCTATCAGGCCTGGGTCCGGGCGTTGAACCAGCGGCTGATCCAGGATGAGCTTGGGCCGCTGGCCGATGAGATGACCCATCCCGATCCGGTGTTCATCGACCGCGTGTTTCGCAATACCAATGGCGCGGGCGTGTGGTGTGATGTGATCCAGTCGGCGGCGGTGGAAAGCTGCGCCGATCTTGCCCGCATCGCGCTGGACGAGGCGTTGATCGCACTGACCGCCAGCTATGGCCCCAACCCCGAAAGCTGGCGCTGGGGGGCGGCGCATGAGGCGACGCATGACCATCCGGTGCTGGGCGAGGTGCCGTTCCTGAAATGGTTCGTCAACATCCGCCAATCGACCAGCGGCGATGACCACACGCTGATGCGCGGGCGCACCAAGGGCACGGGGCCGAACCCCTATCTGAACGTGCATGGCGCGGGCTATCGCGGGGTTTACGATTTTGCCGACCCCGACAGTTCGGTCTTTGTCATTTCCACCGGGCAATCGGGCCATCCCCTGTCGCGCCACTACGACGACCTGGGCGAGCGGTGGCGGCGCGGCGACTATGTGCCGATGAGCCTTGACCCCGAACTGGCGCGGGCGGCGGCGGTGGGAAGCACCCTGCTGACCCCACGCTAGGCCCCCGCAGGGTTCAGGCGGTGGCGGCGTTGGTCTTGCTGGCAAGCGTGCCCTTGGGCCACATGGCAAGGATGCGCCATGCCAGCACCGGCACGGCGCCCAGCGTCAGAACGGTGACAAGCACCCCGCCGATGATCCAGCCATTGATCAGTAAGGCGGATGCAAAGGCCGCCGCCGGAAAGCCGAAGGCGCCCCACAGCGGCGAGAAGCCTGCCTCGGTGATCCAGGCCCCACTGACCAGAAGCGCCACCGCAATCAGCAGCGCCAGCACGACCATGGCCTGCGCCAGCCCCGCCATGCCCAAAAGCCCCGCCACCGAAGCGAACAGGCTTGCCGGGGCAAGGTGGATCGCAAGCAACGGCCGCAGCGGCGCAGGCGGGATGCGGCGGTAAAGCTGCCACAGGCTGACCGCCCAAATTGCGGCGGCAACCACCATCGTGGCCCAGAGCAGCGCAGTCGCAAGCCCGGTCCAGCCCAGGGGCACAGCCGCAAGCGCCCCCACGATAAAGCCCACAAAGCTCAGATGCCAGACCGGGGTGACATCGCGCCCCTCGGGCGGGGCGGCGCGCAAGGCCGCGATCATGGCAAGCGCAAGCCCTGTGTGCAGCGCCAGCCCCACCAGCAGCGCGCCCTGTGCCAAGGCAGGGCTGAAAAACCCAAGCACCCCGGCAAAGGCCAGACTGCCCACCGTGGCCGCGGCAAGACCGGCACGTCCCGGCAGGGTGCGCAACTCCTCCAGTCCCACGGCGGGGCGACGCGCCAGCTTGACGCCATAGGCACAGGCGCAGAACAGCCACAGCCCGGCCACCAGCCCCATCACCAGATCGGCCAGACCTTCGGGCACCTCGGCCAGGATCGACGCCCGCTTGAGCGCGAGCGACAGCTCAAGCAAGCCCAGAACCGCCGGGAACACCGCCGGGGGCATCCGCGCGAACAGCGGCAGCTTGCGCGGCGGAAACTCGGGCGGTGGATAGATCTTCGGGCGGCGGGCGGGATCTTGGGCCAAGGCAGAACACTCCGGTTTGGATTGTCAAAGCGCATCCGGGCCACGGATGCAAGCAGGCGAATGCTGGCGCCCCAGCGACAAAAAAGACCCCTGCCGACAGACAGGGGCCTTCCTCATCTGCGCGCTGACTGGGGATCAGCGATAAAGCAGGCTGAGACCATTGGCGAACAGATGCACTTTCGACGGGTCCGCGCCAAGCGCGACCGTGGTGCGGCGCACATCGTTATGAATGCCAGGCAGTTTCGCGACGACCTGTGCATCGGCGCCGTGCCGCTTGAAATACAAAAGCGTGACCTCGCCCAGGGCTTCGGTGATCTCGACCTCGCCCTTGAAGATCGGCGCGCCGGCCGTGGCGACCAGATCCTCGGGGCGCACCCCGATATTGACCTTCAGGCCCATGTCGGCCGTCTGGGTCGGCACATGCGACACCGCCGTCCCGCCATTGGCCAGCTTGACCGTGGTCTGGGCGCCGGTCGCGATCACCTCGCCCGCCATCAGGTTCATGGCAGGGCTGCCGATGAACTGCGCCACAAATTCGTTTTGCGGGCGCTCATAAAGCTCCAGCGGCGTGCCGACCTGGCTGATCCCGCCGCCCGCCAGAACCACGATCCGGCTGGCCAGCGTCATCGCCTCGACCTGGTCATGGGTCACATAGATCATGGTCGAATTGGGCATCGATTCCTTGAGCTGCGCAATCTCCAGCCGGGTTGCCACCCGCAGCGCGGCGTCAAGGTTCGACAGCGGCTCGTCAAACAGATAGACCTTGGGGTCGCGCACGATGCTGCGCCCGATCGCGACACGCTGCCGCTGCCCCCCCGACAGCGCCTTTGGCAGACGGTCGAGATAGGGTTCAAGCTGAAGGATCTTGGCGGCCTTGGCGACCGCTGCATCAATTTCGGCCTGCGATTTCTTGGCGATTTTCAGCGCAAAGCTCATGTTGTCGCGCACCGTCATATGCGGATACAGCGCATAGGACTGAAACACCATCGCAATGCCACGCTGTGCGGGCGGCACCTCGTTCATCCGTTCACCATCGATGGTGAAATCGCCGCCGGTGATCTTTTCCAGCCCCGCGATCATCCGCAACAGCGTGGATTTGCCACAGCCGGACGGGCCGACGAACACGATCAACTCGCCCGTCTTGATGTCGAGGTTGATGTTCGACAGAACCTTGACCTCGCCATAGGCCTTTTCGACATTCTTCAGTTTCAGTTCGGCCATGTTCGGGCTCCCCCCCTTTTAGTTCTTGCGCATCAGGCAAAAGCCCCAGGGGCCAAGCGTCACCTCGCCCCCGATCGCCGCCGTTGCGCCAAGATCCCCACCAATCGCGGCCCAAGTCCCCTCGGGCAGCCTTGCCTGTGCCTGCGTGCCCCCAAGGTTGAAGGCGCAATAGATGGTTTGCGTGCCGGTCCGGCAAAAGCTGGCCAGATCGCCCGAGGCCCGCAGATCGACCAGATCGCCATGGCGCAGCGCGTCATGCGCGGCGCGAAACGCAAGCGCGCGGCGATAATGGTTGAGCATGGAGCCCGGATCCGCATCCTGTGCTGCGACCGCGCGGTTCAGATGCGCCGCCTTGACCGGAAGCCAGGGTTTCGCATCCGAAAATCCGCCATTGGCATTGTCGGCCACCCAGGTCATCGGGGTGCGGCACCCGTCGCGGCCCTTGAATTCGGGCCAGAACTCGATGCCATAGGGGTCTTGCAACTCCTCAAACGCGATATCGGCCTCTGGCAGGCCAAGCTCCTCGCCCTGATAAAGGCAGATCGACCCGCGCAGACACATCAACAAAACCGTGTAAGTCTTTGCTGCCGCGTCAGAAAGACTCCAGCGCGTGATGTGGCGCACGGTGTCATGGTTGGAATAGGCCCAGCAGGGCCAGGCATCGGGGGCCACCGCGTTCATGCGGGCAAAGGTATCGGCCAGAAGGTCAGCCGTCAGCCGCTTTGGCTGCAACATCTCGAACGGATAGCACATTTGCACCTTGTCGCCACCCGAGGTGTATTCGGCCATGATCTCCAGCCCGCGCTGCGCATCGCCCACCTCGCCCACGGCGGCGGCGCCGTAAGGGTTCAGCACGGCGCGGAATTTGCGCAGGAATTCAAGGTTTTCCGGCTGGTTCTTGTCAAACAGGTGCAACTGGTGGTTATAGGGGTTCACCCCCGGCGCGATGCTGTCGTTGCGCAATTCCCTTGGCAGCGGAGGATTGTCGCGCAAGTATTTGTCGGCAATATAGAAATTGATCGTATCCAGCCGAAAGCCGTTCACCCCGCGCTTCAGCCAGAACCGGGCCACATCCAGCAAGGCCTCTTGCACCGCGTCGCAGTGGAAGTTCAGGTCCGGCTGGCTGGTCAGGAAGTTGTGCAGATAATACTGCTCGCGCCGACTGTCCCATTGCCAGGCGCTGCCGCCAAAAATCGACAGCCAGTTGTTGGGCGGCGTGCCATCGGGCTTTGGCTCGGCCCAGACATACCAATCGGCCTTGGCATTGGTCCGGCTCTTGCGGCTTTCCTTGAACCACGGGTGCTGGTCGCTGGTGTGCGACAGCACAAGGTCGATCATCACCTTCAGCCCGAGGTCATGCGCCCGCGCCACCAGCGCGTCGAAATCGGCAAGCGTGCCGAACATCGGATCGACATCGCAATAATCGCTGACGTCATAACCGAAATCCTTCATCGGCGAGGTGAAGAACGGGCTGATCCAGATCGCGTCAGCCCCCAGCCCCGCGATATGGTCCAGCCGCTGGGTGATGCCCTTCAGATCGCCGATCCCGTCGCCGTTGCTGTCTTGATAGCTGCGCGGGTAGATCTGATAGATCACCGCGCCGCGCCACCAGTCCGCATCCGCGCCCAGAACCTGTCTTTCCATCTTCGTCATAAGTCTCTCACTTCACCGAGCCGGCCAGCAGGCCGCGCACCAGGTATTTCTGCATCGCAAAGAACACCAGCAGCGGCACCGAGATGCTGATGAAGGCCGCCGTTGCCAGGATTTCCCAATTGCCGCCGCGTGTGCCCAGAAGTTCCACGATCTGTTTGGTCATCACCGTGGTTTCCCCGGTGGAGTCGATCAGGAACACCAGCGACACCAGAAGGTCGTTCCACGTCCAGAGGAACTGGAACGACAGGGGCAGGATGATCTTGATGAAGATCTGGAAATCCGAGGCGCCATCGACCTTTGCACATTCGATGATGTCGCGCGGCAGGCCCACCATGTAATTGCGCAACAGGTAAATCGCCAGCGGCAGGCCAAATCCGGTATGGGCAAGCCAGGTCCCCAGATAGCCCTTGCCGATGCCGATGTCATTGTGCAGCTTCAACAGCGGGATCAGCGCCAGTTGCAAGGGCACGACCAGCAGCCCGACGATGGCCGCGATCAGCAGCGCACGGCCCGGAAAATCCATCCATGCCAAGGCATAAGCGGCAAAAGCTGCCACAAGGATCGGGATAATCGTGGCCGGGATCGTCACCGTCAGCGTATTGAAGAACGCCTTGGCCATGCCATCCACATTCTCTGGGTCGAACAGGATGGCGCGGTAATTGTCCAACGTGAATTCCGGCGGGGTGGCGGCGGTGCTGAAGATGCGCGGCAGCCGGGTGCCCTCGGTGCTGACCGGGCTTGACAGCACATAGGCACCATCCTCGGCCACGGTCAGCGTGACCCCGTCGCCCAGATCGGCCACAGCCCCCGGCGCATTGGCCTCGGGCGCGGTCGAGGACGTGCCCCAGGCGCTGACCGAGGCATTCGTCGCCTCGAACAGCCGCCCCTCGATGACGAAGCGGCCGTCCACCTCGACCTCCTCGCCCGCGACGCGGATGGCCGGCACCTGCCGCTCCTGGGTGGACAGCGACGACCACCAGCCAGAGCTGGAAATCTGGTCCGCAGTGCGGAACGAGGACACAAACAGCCCCAGCGTCGGGAACAGCCACAGCGCCACCAACACCGCCATCGAGATATGGACAGCCCAGGTCAGACCGGATTTCTTGCCAACGACGTTATCCATTGTTCCGGCCTCCCTCAGCGCATTTCTTTGCGGGCGTTGTAGACGTTCCAGATCAGGATCGGCGTCACCAGCAGCATGATGATCATGGCACTGGCCGATCCGATGCCCCAGTCATTGGCGCGGAACAGCTTGTCATACATGTAATTGGCCAGAACCTGCGTTTCCCACTGGCCGTTCGACATGGCAAAGACGATGTCGAACACTTTCAGCACGACGATGGTGATGGTGGTCCAGACCACCACGATGGTGCCCATGATCTGCGGCACCTTGATCTTGAAGAAAATCTGGAACGGATTGGCACCATCGACGATGGCGGCCTCGATCGTGTCTTCGGGCACGCCCCGCAGCGCGGCCGACAGGATGACCATGGCAAATCCGGTCTGAATCCAGACCAGCACGATCATCAGGAAGAAGTTGTTCCAGAACGGGATGGTCAGCCAGGTCTGCGGCTGGCCATAGGGCAGATCCACCGTGGCCAGCCCAAAGGCCGACCGCAGCGCGGTGAAGATCAGCCACACCGCCGCCGCCCCGACCAGAAGCCGCAGCGGAACGGTGCCGCCACCGACCGGACCCGCAGGCTTGACCAGCGGCCGGATGAACACCCAAGCCACCAGCGCCACCGCCCCCGCAAAGCCCAACAGCAGCAGGATCGGCACGATCTTGAGGAACAGCACAGACATCGGCCCCCCCTCGAAGGCGAGCCAGACCGCGTTCAGCACACCGATCTGTTCCTGATCGACCGGGCGGGTGTCATAGACCAGTTTCCAGATCACCGCCGCGCCCACGAAAGAGATGGCCATGGGCATGAAGATCAGCGACTTGGCCAGATTGCCCCAGCGGATGCGGTCGGAGAGTTGCGCCGCAAGAAGGCCGAAGGCGGTGGAGAGTGCCGGCACAACGATCAGCCACAGCATGTTGTTGCTGAGCGCTTCCCAGAATTTGGGTTCGGCGAACATCTTGGAATAATTGTCGAAACCGACCCATTCATAACCGCCCCCCGCGACACGTTGCGTCAGCGACAGGCGCAGCGTTTCAAACACCGGATAGGCCAGATAGATTGTCAGCGCGATCAGCGCGGGCATCAGGAACAGCCAGGGCCGGATCATGTTGGCGCGGTTGATGTTGCGCCCGGCATTCGGGCCCGAGGCGGGATAGAGAACCTTGTCCAGAAACAGGTTGGAAAAGTAGAAATAGCCGACGCAGCCGCCAACGCCGATGATGATCGTGATCAAACCCTGAAGTGCCGGTGACATGGCGCCTCAACCTCCCCCTGAAATGGTTCCCCCGTCTGCGTCCGGTTGGCCCGGCTCTCGTCTTGGTTCGCAAAAAGCCCCCCCGGGTGCCGGTCCGGCCCCGGGGGGGGTGGTCAGTGCTTACTTCAGCCCATCCCAAGCGGACTGGATCGCATCGGCGACTTCCTGTGCCGATTTGCCGCCTGCGTAATCGACCATTCCGGTCCAGAACGCCCCGGCGCCGACGCCGCCCGGCATCAGGTCCGACCCGTCAAAGCGGAAGGTGTCGGCGCCCAGCAGGATCTGCCCCATGCCTTTCAGCGTCTCGTCGCCGTAGAGATCGACGTTCACGCCCTTGTGCGGCGTCAGGAAGCCGGATTGTGCCATCCAGACTTCATGCGCGGCCGGCACTTTCAGCCAGTCGATGAAGGCACGGGCCACCGGGCTGTCCTTGGTGATCGCGAACAGCGTGCCAGCCCCCAGCACCGGCTTGCCCAGATCCTTTTCGGCATAGGCCGGGAAGTAGAAGAAGTTTGCGTCCACACCCATTTCCGTGCCCTCGGGGAAGAAGGACGGGATGAACGATGCCTGACGGTGCATCATGCACTGCGGCGGCGAGGAGAACAGGCCCTTGGGGCTGTCGCGGAAGTCGGTGGTTGCCACCGCCCCCTTGCCGCCTGCGACCTTGCCATCCTCGATGAACCAGCCGAATTCCTCGATCGCGGCCACAACCTTGGGATCGTTGAATTTCAGGTCGTTCGCGACCCAGGCATCGTAATCGGCCGGGGTTGCGGTGCGCAGCATCAGATCTTCGACCCAGTCGGTCGCAGGCCAGCCGGTGGCAGCCCCCGAACCAAGGCCCACACACCACGGCGTGACGCCATCGGCGACCATCTTTTCGGTCAGCGCCTTCAGCTCCTCCATCGATTGCGGCACCTCATAGCCCGCATCCTCGAAGTTTTCCGGCGAATACCAGACCAGAGACTTCAGATCGACCTTGTAGAAAAAGCCGAACAGCGCCGGGTTGCCATCGGGCCCGTTGAAGGTGGCCAGATCGACCCAGGATTGCCCTGCGGCATAGTTCTCGCGCAGCCAGGCGGCATCGGCTTCGGTCAGCGGGGCGACCTGACCCAGACGCGCCAGATCCGCCGTCAGGCCGGGCTGCGGAAAGACCGAGATATTGGCGGCGGACCCTGCCTCGGCATCGATCCGCACCTGGGTTTCAAAGCTGTCCGAGCCGACATATTTCACGTCCGCGCCGGTTGCCGCCTCGAAATAGGCCAGCATCGACTCGACCAGCTCCTGGTCAGGGCCAAGCCAGGGCCCGGCGATGGTCAGCTCTTGCCCCGCCAGATTGCCATGCGCGGCCTTGAATTCCTCGAACGATGCCCAGTTGAAAGCGCCTTCGCCGACCGGAAATTTCAGGTCCTGGGCAAGGGCGCCGCCCGACATCAAGGCCAGCGCGGCAACGCTGACGATCAGTTTCGATTTCATATGCAGTCCTCCCGGATGTCCCCGCCCATCTTTGCGGGGCGTTGTGCCAACAGCCGCCGTCGGGCAACACCGGAGAATCGCCCTCAAACCGCTTTGGATGCCGCACAATCGCCGAAGGCCGGAATCAAGTCAATCCAAAGCGCCTTCAATCCGTCCCATCCGCCTGTTTTGCAGGCGCAGCATTGTCCTGTAACGATTACGCTGCGCGTCAAAACTCTTTGACCTCTTGGATCGGGCTGGCTAAGGTCTGCGCGAATTGAAACCGTTTTGGGCGCCGACGGCGTGATGACCCTGGACAAATGAACCTGAAGGAACTCGCCTCGAAACTGGGCCTGTCGCCCACGACGGTCAGCCGCGCGCTGAACGGCTACCCGGAGGTCAACGAGGCCACGCGCGAACGCGTGATGGCAGCGGCCAAGCGTCACAACTACCACCCCAACACGCGCGCGATCCGTCTGGCGACAGGGCGCGCCATGGCAGTTGGCCATGTGATCCCCGTCGCCACAAGGCACGAAATCGTGAACCCTGTCTTTGCCGATTTCATCGCCGGCGCGGGCGAAACCTACAGCCGCAACGATTACGACATGGTCTTGTCGGTGGTGCCCGACGATCAGGAAGAAGACACCTATCGCGGCCTGAAATCCAAGGGCAATGTCGATGGTGTCATCGTTCACGCGCCCAAGATGCATGATCCGCGCATCGCGCTTTTGCACGATATCGGGCTGCCCTTTGTCGTGCATGGGCGCGCCACCGGGACCACCCTGCCCTATTCCTGGCTGGACGTGAACAACCGCCGGGCCTTTCAGCGCGCGACCGAATTCCTGCTCGATCTGGGTCATCGGCGCATCGCCCTGGTCAACGGGCTGGAATTCATGGATTTCGCCATCCGCCGCCGCACAGGCTATGTCGATGCGCTGTCGGCGCGCGGGATCGCGCCCGACCCGGCGCTGATGTCTTCGGACGAAATGACCGAGATTGCCGGCTACCGCGCCGCCAAGGCCATGCTGGCGGCCCGCGCGCGCCCGACCGCCTTTCTTGCCGCGTCGATGATTTCGGGCATGGGCGTGCGCCGCGCGATCGAGGAGGCGGGCCTGTCCATGGGGCGCGATATCAGCGTGATCATCCATGACGATGACCTGAGCTACATGAAAAATGGCGAGGATGTGCCGATCTTTACCGCCACCCGGTCCTCAGTGCGCGAGGCGGGGCGGCTGGCTGCGGACATGCTGCTTGACCTGATCGCCCATCCCGGTCCCGGCCCGCAACAGCGCCTGCTGGAGGCCGAGTTGATCATCGGCCAATCCACCGGACCGTGCCCAAAGCCCTGACGGGCCTTCTCTTGCTTTGGAAGTGAATGTTCCATGACCTTGTCACGCTTCGATTTTCCGCCGGGCTTTCTGTTCGGTGCCGCCACGGCCGCCTATCAGATCGAGGGCACCGGGTCGGGCGGCTGCGGGCCGTGCCATTGGGACACCTTCGCCGCAACCCCCGGCAATGTGGTGCGGGCCGAGGATGGCGCGCGCGCCTGTGACCACTATCACCACTGGCCCGCCGATCTTGACCTGCTGCGCGCGGCCAATATGGATGCCTATCGCTTTTCCACCTCCTGGGCGCGGGTCATGCCCGATGGCGTGACGGTGAACCCGGACGGGATGGATTTCTACGACCGTCTGGTCGATGGCATGCTGGCGCGCGGGCTGCGCCCGTTCCAGACGCTGTATCACTGGGAACTGCCCTCGGCGCTGGCCGACAGGGGGGGCTGGACCAACCGCGACACCGCCGCGCGCTTTGCCGATTTTGCGCAAGCGATCACCGCACGTCTGGGCGACCGGGTGGCAAGCATCGCCACGATCAACGAGCCGTGGTGCGTGGCCTGGCTGTCGCATTTCATCGGCGCCCATGCGCCGGGCCTGCGCGACATCCGCGCCACGGCCCGCGCCATGCACCATATCCTGCTGGCGCATGGTATGGCGGTCGAGGCGCTGCGCGGCATGGGTCAGCCGAACCTTGGGATCGTGCTGAATTTCGACTATGCCCAGCCCGCCAGTGACAGCGCCGAAGATACCAAAGCCGCCGCCCGCTGGGACGGCATCTTCAACCGCTGGTTCATCGAAGGCATCACCCGCCAAAGCTATCCCGAGATCGTGCTGGAAGGGTTGGCCCCGCATATGCCGCAAGGCTGGCAGGATGACATGCCCCTGATCGGTCAAAAGCTCGACTGGCTGGGGGTCAATTACTACACCCGCCACATCAACGCGCATGATCCAAGCGCCCCGTGGCCCCATCTGCGCGATGCGGCCGGGCCTTTGCCAAAAACCCAGATGGGCTGGGAAATCTATCCCGATGGCCTGCACCATTTCCTGACGCGGCTGGCGCGCGATTATGTCGGCGACACGCCGATCTATGTCACCGAAAACGGCATGGCCAATGCCGATCAGGTGCAGGACGGCGCCGTCGATGACCAGATCCGCGAGGCGTTCTTGTTCGCCCATCTGGACGCCACCAGACGCGCGATCGCCGAGGGCGCCAATGTGAAGGGCTTTTTCTATTGGTCGCTCCTCGACAATTACGAATGGGCCGAAGGCTATGAAAAGCGCTTCGGTCTGGTGCATGTCGATTTCGACAGCTTGAAGCGCACGCCAAAATCCTCGTATCACGCGCTCGCACGGGCTCTGGCCCGCAACGACTGACCCAAAGGACGCAAGCCATGTCGCCGCACCGCTCTCTTTCGATCCTCGCCGATATCGGCGGCACCAACACCCGCGTGGCGCTGGCACAGGGCACCGAGGTGCTGGCGGATAGCGTCGCGCGCTATTCCAACGCCGACTACAAGGCGCGCGGCGGCGATATCGCCGATATCCTGTCGGATTATCTGCGCGCGCGCGGGCAAGCTGTGACGGGTGTCTGCGTGGCGGCGGCCGGTCCGGTGCAGGATGGCGTGGCCACCATGACCAACCTCGACTGGGTGATCGATGCCGACAAGCTGCGCGCGGCGACCGGGGCGACGCGGGTGGCCCTGCTCAACGATCTTCAGGCGCAGGGGCAGGCCCTGGGGCATATCAGCGCCGACAAGCTGCGCTGCGTGGTGCCGGGCCCCGCGGCCTCGGGCGCGATGCTGGTGGTCGGACTTGGCACAGGGGTGAACGCGGCCCCCGTCCACGGCAGCGGCGCGGCGCGGGTCGTCCCGCCGTCGGAATGCGGACATGTGAACATGCCGGTGCGGTCCGAGGAAGATTTCGCCCTGATGCGCTTTGTCGAGGCGATGCTGGCCGCCCGTGGCGAGGTGGCCCATTGCGGCGTGGAGGAAGTGTTGTCGGGCCGCGGACTTGGCAACCTTTACGCTTTTGCGACCCAAGACCCGGCCAGCACCGCCACCTCGGCCGAGATCTTCAAGGCGCTGGCCGAGGGCGAGGCCAAGGCCACCCATGCCGCAGCACTTTACACCCGCATCCTTGCGCAGACCCTTGCCGATCTTGCGCTGGTCCATCTGCCCTATGGCGGCATTTACCTGATCGGGGGCATGGCCCGCGCGATGACCCCCTATTTCGCGCCGCTGCATCTTGGCGCGGTGTTCCGCGAGACGCGGCGTGTCGATCTGCTGGAAAAGGACTTTTCGATCACCGTGGTCGAGGATGATTTCGCAGCCCTGACCGGCTGCGCCGCCTATCTTGCCGCGCAGGACTGACACGACCCGCGCAAGCAGCCCAAAGCGTCGGATCGGTCTAGCCCGGCAGGCGGCTTTGCAGGAATTGCAAGGCCGCGCCCAGCCCGTCGGGGGCGATGCCATGGCCCGTGCCCCGCATCACATGGCCATACAGTTCGAACCCGGCCGCATCCAGCGCCTCGGCAGCTCGCGACATGTCGGCAAAGGGCACCACCGGATCTTGATCGCCATGGATCAGCAGCACGGGCGGCTTGACCACCGCCTCTTGGGCCAGATGATCGGGCAACAACAGGCGCCCCGAAATCGCGACCACCCCGGCCAAGGGCGCGGGCCGGCGCGGGGCGACATGCAAGGACATCATCGCCCCTTGCGAAAACCCGACCAGGGCAAGCGCCTCTGGCCCCAGCCCTTCGTCGGTCAGCACCTTGTCCAGAAACCCGTTCAGATCGGCCGCGGCGCGCACCAGCCCGGCAAGGCTGTCTGCCTCGCTTGACCCGTCAAGCCAAGGGATGGAAAACCATTGCCGGCCAAAGGGATTGCCCGCACAGGGTTCCGGCGCATCGGGCGCATAAAAGGCGGTGTCGGGCAGATGCGGGTCAAGCGGATCGGCCAGACCCAGAAGATCCGCCCCATCGGCGCCATACCCATGCACGAACACCACCACACGCTTTGCCTGGCCCCGTGCCACGCCGCGCCGTCCCGATTGCAATGCCCGCATCGCCCTACCTTATCCCTTCGCGTTGCTTCAAGACGCGGTAATAGGCCCAAAGCACGCGGGCGGCAACCGCTCGCCACGGGCTCCACCCTTCGGCCATCCGGCGCAACAGCGCCTCGTTCGGCCGCGCCTCCAGCCCGTAAAGCGCCCGCGCCGCCTCTTGCAGGGCAAGGTCGCCGGGGGCAAAGACATCGGCCCGGCCAAGGGCGAACATGGCATAGATTTCGGCCGTCCAGCGCCCGATGCCGGGCACCGCCGTCAGGATGGCCACGACCTGCGCATCGCTCAGCCGTGCCAGAGCGTCAAAATCGATGCCCGCCCGCGCAAGCGCCTGGCCATAGCGCGCCTTTTGCCGCGACAGACCGACCGCGCGCAGCGCAGCCTCATCCGCCGCAGCCATCCGGCCCGGATCGGTCAGGCCCGCCGCCTCCAGCCGGGCCCAGATCGCGCGGGCCGAGGCGACCGAGACCTGCTGCGACACGATGGCCGAGAGGAGTGCGGCAAATCCCCCCGGCTCGCGGCGCAAGGGCAAGGGGCCGCACACAGCGATGGCCCGCGCCATGGCCGCGTCATGGCGGGCCAGCCAGTCGGCGCCTTCGGCCACGCAGGCCGCTGTTTCGATGATCCGGTCTGTCATGCCGGCAGTCTGACGGCCCAACCCCGCCCGCGCAACCCGAAGTCTGCTGCAAAAAGCCCCCTTGCCCCCCTGCGCCAAACCCCCTACCGCTGGGCCATCATGACCCAGGATAGCCTCGCCCGTCGCAATGTCCTTGTCCTTGTTGCCGCGCAGGCGGTGCTGGGGGCGCAGATGCCGATGATCTTCACCATCGCCGGGCTGGCAGGCCAAAGCCTTGCGCCCAATGCCTGCTGGGCGACCTTGCCGATTACCCTGACCGTCATCGGATCCATGCTCACGGCCACGCCGATCTCGGCCTTGATGCAGCGCCACGGCCGCCGGGCGGGCTTTGCCTTTGGTGCCATCGGCGGCGCGCTGGGTGCCGCGATCGGGGCCTATGGCCTGTTGACCGGCAGTTTTCTGTGGT
The DNA here is from genome assembly GCA_025458525.1 of Cypionkella sp. Classification (GTDB taxonomy): domain Bacteria; phylum Pseudomonadota; class Alphaproteobacteria; order Rhodobacterales; family Rhodobacteraceae; genus Pseudotabrizicola. The sequence goes on from JALOSF010000077.1 coordinate 22,499, forward strand.
TCTGCATCGGCGGGCTGTTCACCGGCATCTACATGAGCGCGCAAGGTTTTTACCGCTTTGCCGCCGCCGACACCGCGTCAGAGGCGTTTCGGCCAAAGGCGATTTCCTGGGTGATGGCGGGGGGGCTGCTGTCGGCGGTGCTGGGGCCGCAACTGGTCAAGGTGACGGC
>JALOSF010000158.1 GCA_025458525.1 Cypionkella sp.
TGCCGATGCCGCTTGCGTGCATCGGGCTGCGGGTGCCGGGGGGAAAAAAGGCGCGGATCGCCATGTGCGTTTCCACCTGCGCCAGAAACAGCACCTCGTCCCGCGCCTCGATGCCAAGGTTGGCGGTTTCGCCGGTTTCGCGCATCAGGTCGTCCATCGCGCTGCGGGCGCGTTCCACCACCTTGGTCCGGCGCAGAAAGGCCGAACCCACCCGGAACGCCCCCGGCCCGACGTGCCACAACTGGCCGGGTTCTTCCAGTTCCACCATGCCATGCGCCTGCAAGGTCACAAGCGCGCGGAACACGGTGGCCACCGCCTGCCCGGTTTCCTCGGCCAGATCGGACAACGTCAACCCCGGGCGCAGCGACAGGTGTTCCAGCAGCGACAAGGCCCGGTCCAGCGCCTGCACGGTGTTCTGGTCGGTCTTGTCGTTGAACGCCTTGGGCCGCCCGCGCGGTTTTGTCGCCATGATCGTTTCCCGCCCTTGCCTGAAAAAGCCCAAGCCCCTGATCGCGTGGCACTTTAGCATGTGATGCCAGGAATGAAAAATCTTTTCGAAAAAATTGTGTCGCAAGGCGACGCAGCGTAAGGTTGCCTCAACAAGCGATCAGGGAGGCCGCTCATGTCGTTTCAGAACCCGGTGTTCATTCCCGGCCCGACCAATATCCCCGAAGACATCCGCAAGGCGTGCGATATCCCGACGCTGGACCACCGCAGCCCGGCCTTTGCCCGCATGTTCAAGCCTGCCGTGGCCGGTGTCCGCCGCGTGCTGAAGATGGAGGCGGGCGAGGTGATCGTGCTGCCGTCCACCGGCACCGGCGGCTGGGAAGCCGCGATTTCCAACACCCTGTCGCCCGGCGACACCGTGCTGGCCGCGCGGTTTGGCATGTTCAGCCACCGCTGGATCGACATGTGCCAGCGCCATGGGCTGAACGTCCAGATCATCGAGACACCCTGGGGTTTCGGCGCGCCGCTGGGCGCCATCGAGGCGGCGCTGAAGGCCGATACCGGCCGCACGATCAAGGCCGTGCTGGCCACGCACAATGAAACAGCCACCGGCGTGAAATCCGACATTGCAGGCATCCGCCGCGCAATGGATGCGGCCGGGCACCCGGCGATGCTGATGGTGGATGGCGTGTCCTCCATCGGGTCGATGCCGTTCGAGTTTTCCCGCTGGGGCGTGGATATCGCCGTGGCGGGCAGCCAGAAGGGCTTCATGCTGCCAGCGGGCCTCGCGATCCTGGGCGTGTCGCCCAAGGCGATTGCGGCGATGGACACGGCGACGCTGCCGCGCACCTTCTTTGATTTCCGCGACATGCTGGCGGCCTATGCCCGCGGCGGGTATCCCTATACCCCGGCGGTGGGGCTGATCGCGGGCCTGGCCCGGTCCATAGAGATGCTGGAGGATGAAGGGCTGGACAATGTCTATGCCCGCCATGCCCGCCTTGCCGAAGGCGTGCGCCGCGCGATTGCGGCCTGGGGCATGGCGCCCTATGCGGCCTCGGCCGACCTCTATTCCGACACGGTGACGGCGGTGCGCGTGCCTGACGGGTGCAACGGAACTGATCTGGTGCAGCTGGCGGCGAAGAAATACGGCGTCGCCTTTGGCGTGGGCCTGGGCGAAGTGGCAGGCAAGGTGTTCCGCATCGGGCATCTGGGCATGCTGACCGAGGTGATGATGCTGTCGGGCCTCGCCACCGCCGAGATGTGCATGGCCGATCTGGGCTGGCCGGTGAAGCTGGGCAGCGGTGTTGCCGCGGCGCAGGAATACTATCGGGGATCGGCCCCTGCGATGGCGATCGCGGCCGAGTGAAGGGACCGTCGGACCGGGGGGCTTTGCGCCCCCCGGACCCCCCGCAGGATATTTGCAGACAGAAAATGAGGGTGCTCCCGTGAAGGACCTGACATCCATGATCATCCCGACCTATGACGACGTGCTGGCAGCACACGCCCGCATCGCGCCCTACATCCACCGCACGCCGGTTCTGACCTCGAGCTATTTCAACGAGCTGACCGGGGCGGAGCTGTTCTTCAAATGCGAGAACTTCCAGAAGGCCGGCGCCTTCAAGGTGCGCGGCGCCTGCAATGCGGTGTTCGGGCTGCCTGACGATGTGGCCGCCAAGGGGGTCGCCACCCATTCCAGCGGCAACCATGCCCTGTCGTTGTCCTATGCCGCCGGGCGCCGGGGCATCCCGTGCAACGTGGTGATGCCGCGCACCGCCCCGCAGGCCAAGAAGGATGCCGTGCGCGGCTATGGCGGCGTGATCACGGAATGCGAACCCTCCACCTCCTCGCGCGAGGCGGTGTTTGCGGGCGTGCATGCCGCGACAGGTGCGGATTTCGTGCATCCCTACAATGACCCGCGCGTCATCGCCGGACAGGCCACCTGTTCGCGCGAGCTGATGGAGCAGGTCGAAGGGCTGGACGCGATCATTGCGCCGATCGGCGGGGGCGGCATGATTTCGGGCACATGCCTGACCGTGTCCTCCATCGCGCCCGGGGTGGATGTCTATGCCGCCGAGCCGAAGAACGCCGATGATGCCTTCCGCAGCTTCAAGGCCGGGCATATCATCGCCGATGACGCGCCGGAGACGGTGGCCGATGGTCTGAAGGTGCCGTTGAAGGACCTGACCTGGCATTTCGTGCAAAACCATGTGACCGATGTGTTTACCGCCACCGAGGACGAGATCATCGAGGCGATGAAGCTGACCTGGAAGCGCATGAAGATCGTGATGGAGCCCAGCTGCGCCGTGCCGCTGGCGACCATCCTGAAGAACCCCGACGTGTTCCGCGGTCGCCGTGTCGGCGTCATCATCACCGGCGGGAACGTGGATCTGGACAAGCTGCCCTGGATGAAAGGCTGAACCAATGAACAAGCATGCTGATTTCGCCGGTCTGGAAGTGGGTTACGATATCCCGGCGCTGCCCGGGATGGCCGAGGCCGATATCCAGACCCCCTGCCTTGTGCTGGATCTGGACGCGCTGGAGCGCAACGTGAAGAAGATGGGCGATTATGCCCGCGCGCACGGGATGCGCCACCGCGTGCATGGCAAGATGCACAAGTCGGTGGATGTGTATTTCCTGCAGGAACGTCTGGGCGGCGCCTGTGGCGTCTGCTGTCAGAAGGTCAGCGAGGCCGAGGTGTTCGCCCGGGCCGGGGTGAAGGACGTGCTGGTATCGAACCAGGTGCGCGACCCGGCCAAGATCGACCGTCTTGCCCGGCTGCCCAAACTGGGCGCGCGTACCATCTGCTGCCTGGATGATCTGGCGAATGTGGCCGACCTGTCGGCGGCCGCCGTGAAGCATGGCACCACCATCGAATGCCTGGTGGAAATCGACTGCGGTGCAGGCCGCTGCGGCGTGACGACGACGCCTGCGGTGATCGCCATCGCCAAGGCCGTAGAGGCCGCGCCGGGGCTGAAGTTTGCAGGCATCCAGGCCTATCAGGGCGCCATGCAGCACATGGACAGCTATGAGGACCGCAAGGCCAAGATCGCTGTTGCCGTGGCCATGGTGAAGGATGCCGTGGACGGGCTGGCGGCGGAAGGCATCGCCTGCGACATCGTCGGCGGGGGTGGCACGGGCAGCTATTATTTCGAGTCCAACTCGGGCGTCTACAACGAGCTGCAGTGCGGGTCCTATGCCTTCATGGATGCCGATTATGGCCGCATCCTCGACAAGGACGG
>JALOSF010000012.1 GCA_025458525.1 Cypionkella sp.
AGGCCGTCGAGCGCGTTGGTGTCGACGTCATGAGCGGCCTGTCCATAAAGCCAGCGCAAGATGGATTGGTTCATGCATTTGATAACCAATGGCAGCAGCCGGCAAGAACCGAACAATGTGCGTTCACGCAGGTGCGTGCGATGCCGGGCGACTCCCAAAGCGTAACTTATGTTGCCTTTCCTTGGGCGACCTTGATCGACAAGCTCAAGCACAGGGCTCAAGACGCCGTGGTCTTTCGCCAGATTCTGCGGAAGTTTATTCCAACACTTCCGGCGAATACGACCCGTGTCACCGTCTGTCAGCACATAGCCATGCGCGAATTTATGGATATTTTCGCCGAAGCCGGCATTGACTATATTTTCTGGCCGCATGCGACCCAGGATGATGTGGCGCGGGCTGCGTCCGGGATCGGGGGGCCGCGCATTCATCCCTTTCCGCTTTACCCTGTTCAGGTCGAGCAGGCGACAGAGGCCGCGGCACCGGAAGCCGACGGCGCCAAACGCGCGCATCTGTTTTCCTTCATCGGCGCGCGGGCAGACAAGCATTATCCGAGCCAGACCCGCAATCATATTCTTGATCTGCTGGCCGATGATCCGCGCGGGTTCATCCGGGGGCGGGACGGTTGGTTCTATCACAAGGTCGTTTACGAAAAGCAGGTTTTCTCGGTCCACAAGGCCGCGCCCGATGCCCAGCTGATCGAACAGGATCAGGCCGCGCAGTTTCGGGCGGTGTTGGAGCAGAGCACCTTTTCGCTCTGCCCGGCGGGGACGGGGCCGAATTCGATCCGGCTTTGGGAATCCATCGGGGCGGGGTCGATTCCGGTGATCCTCGCCGATGACTGGGCGCCGCCCGGCAATCGGGCCTTGTGGGAGGCGGCGGCGGTGTTCCGCCCCGAGACGCCCGAGGCGGTGAGCGCGCTTCCCGATGAGCTGGAGGCGATGGCGCGCGATCCGGCGCTGCTTGCGGCCAAGCGGCAGGCGATGCGGCAGCTTTGGCTGCTCTATGGGCCCGACAGCTTTGTCTTTGACATCCACAAGCTGATGCAGCGGCTGGCGGTCGGGCAAGGGGCTGCCGCGCCCGAGGCTGCCGCCCTGCCCGAGCCGGAACCGGCCCCGGTGAGCGAGCCCGGCGCGCTGAGCCCCGATCAGGCGCGGCAGCGGCTGGTCCGTCTGGCGGCCGATCTGTTGCTGCTGCCGCAGGTGCAGGCGGGCCTCGCACGGGAGGCCGAGGCGGCGCAGGCCTTGCTGGACCCCGCCGATCCGGTGCGGCGCCATTTCGATCAGGTGCGCGCTCTGGCCCTGCCTTCGGGGTCTTGGGCGACGGTGCCCGCGGGCGTGCCGGCGGCGACGGCCCCCCTGCCCCGGCCGGCGCTGCGGCGGGGGGCGGTGCCGCGGGTGCATCTGTTCGGCCATCATTCGAACCGCACACCGCTCAGCTATGAACCGATCGTGCGCGAAATTCCCGGCCGGCTGACCTTTGTGGACCGGCCCGAGGCGGCGGATGTGCTGCTGACCGGGTTCAACCGCGATTTTGTCGAGGCAGCGGATCAGCTGGCCGATCTTGCCGGGCGCAGCCCGCGGCAAAAGCGGCTTGTCCTGTCGGAGGAGCCGTTGTGGGACACATTGTGGAGCGGGGGGTTCGTCGATCGGGATCGACAGCTGAAGAACGGGGTCGGCTATCGTTTCCTGAACCACGAAAATTCGGATATCTTCGATTTCACGCATTTCCCCTATTTCCCGCTGAGCGATGACGATCTTCTTGCCACCTATGCGATGCGCATCGGGGCGGTCGCCCGCAAATCCCCGCGCGAGATGCTGGAAAGCTGGAAGGCCGCGCGGGTGCCGCTTGCGTTTTTTGCCGAGCATCGCAAGGGTGCGACCTATGACAAGCCGGTGCCCGAGCGCGACATCTGGACCTTGTGCAGCTTGCGCACCGAACTGGCCGAGATCTGTGCGGCGCGCGTGCCCGGCACTTTGTGCGTCGGCAAAGGGTGGCGAGAGCAGAAGCGGCGGCAAGAGCTTCCGTCCTGGCATCTGGACAAGCTGGCCCAGCTGACCGGGCGCAGCGCGATCTGTTCGGGTATCGAAAACACCCATCAGCGGCACTATGTGACGGAAAAGGTGTTCGATGCCTTTGCGGTGGGGGCTGTGCCGATCTATTACGCAAGCCCGAGCCACCGGGTGTTCGAATTCGTGCCCCAAGGCGCGATGATCAACATCTTCGGGCTTGACGCAGGCGCCGCCGCCGAACGGATCGCGGCCTTCACGCCCGATCCTGCCTTGGCGGAACTTTGGATCGAAACGGCACAGACACTGGCGAAACGCTTTGGCGACGTGCGGTTGATCCACGAGGAGCGGCGGCGTTTCGCGCTTCACTCCTTGCAGGCCGTGCTTGACCTTGCCTGAGCCCGTGTCTGTCGCCGCCCGGTCGGGGCGCGCTTTCGGCGATCCGGGCTGATGGCCGGGGCGCGCTTTCATCTGTTCATCGATGCGCAGCATGGGCTGTGCAACCGGCTGCGCACCATCGCCTCGGCGGCGGCGATAGCACAGGCGACCGGGCGTCAGCTTGTGGTGATCTGGCGTCCCGACCCCCATTGCGAGGCGCGTCTGCCCGATCTGCTGGACTATCCCGGCCCCTATATCGAGGATGACAGCGCCGACTATTTCCGCGCCCGAAGCCTGCGCGTCTATAACGACATGGAGGTGGAGCCGGGGTCAGACCATGGCGCCGTCATCCTGGCAGACGGCGACATACAGGGCGATATCTACATCCGGTCGGCCTATAGCCTGCGCAGCCCGATGACGAGCCTGGCCGACGAACAGCCGTTCCTGCGCGGCTTGCGCCCCACGGCCGAGGTGCTGGATCTTGTGGATCGGGTGGCGCATCCGTCGGATGTGGCGGCCCATATCCGCATGGCCACCGGACCGGACTTTGACCACCTGCCCTATGAATCTTCGGCCAACTGGCCTGCCGACAAGCATCAAGAGCTGGTCGAATGGCGCAAGAAAAGCGATGTCTCCCGCTTTGTGGCCCGTCTGGACGCGCTGTTTGCCAAGGGTGCGCGCCACGCCTTTGTGGCGGCGGATCTTGCGGCCACCTATGCGGTGCTGCGCGACCGTTATGGCACCAGGCTGCGCTATCTTTCGCGCGAGACCTTTGATCGGTCGCCCGAGCAATTGAAATACGCCCTTGCCGATCTGATGCTTCTGACGGCTGCGCCACGGCTTTTGGCCAGCAACTGGAGTTCGTTTTCAGACATGGCCCAACGCCTGACGCGGCCTTTTCACATCACCGAAAAAAGCGGCATCGATTTCTGAGCGGTCTTGGCAGGACCGCGCCGATGCTTTGGCTCAATAGGCGGCAGAGGCAAGGGTGCGCGGACGCAAGCGCAGGCCTTTTTGCGCGGGGGCATGAAACAGACGCATGTCACGCAGTTCCAACTTGCCGCTCTGCCGTGGCAAGGGAATGATCAGCGTATGAAACGATCCGGCCCAGGCCAGCGGCTCATGTGCATCGACCGTATGCAGCAACAGCGCCGGCCCCGCCGTCCCATTTCCGATGCGTGCCGCGTCGGCAAGATGCGTATCGTGGCGCTTGCCGCCGTCCACCGACCGGATGAAGGGTGCAAGATCGAAGGCGGCCGTGGCGCTCAGGTCCACGGCAAGGCCCAGCGTGTCACCAACCCCGAAGGTGCCCGAGCCAAGACCGATGGACAGCGTCAACCACTCCGGCGTGCCACGCAGCGCGATATCCGCCGTCAGCAGATGCCCGGGCTGCGAGGACAGCGCGATATCGACGTCGGCCCCCTGCTGATCCCAGCAAAAATACACATTGTAGCTCAGATGCGCCGATTCACCGGCCTTTCCGACGATCGTGGCGCGCCGCAACTGGTCGAGCGTGTTCATCGTTTCGACAATACAGGGGTGCAGCATGATGGCTCTCCGTTTCGCGCGGCCGGTGGTCGTAGCACCTTTCTTCATACACGGCTGGGGGCAGAAATCACCAGTGTCTGCCGCATCAGGCGCTGCCCGTTGATAATTTTTTGTGCCACGGGTCGCAGGTCCGCATTTTGCGCGGGCTTCAGAGTTGACCTTTTCAGCAAGGAGCCAGAGAAAGACGACATAGTCTCCGCCCGACCGGCGCAACCCTTTTGATGACAGGCTTGACCATGACAGATTTCGTCTATCCCGTTTTGCTTTGTGGTGGGTCGGGAACGCGGCTCTGGCCGCTGTCGCGCAAGGCGTTTCCCAAACAGTTTGCACGGCTGACAGGCGAAGAAAGCCTGTTTCAGGGGGCCGCCCGCCGCCTTGCCGGCGCGGGATTCGCCGCCCCCGTCGTGATCACCGGCAATGATTTTCGTTTCATCGTGGTCGAACAGCTTGCCGCCATACAGACCGGACCGCAGGCCATCCTGATCGAGCCCGAAGGGCGCAACACCGCGCCCGCCGTGCTGGCGGTCGCCTTGCACCTTCAGAAGCACGAGCCAAAGGCGCTGATGCTGGTCGCGCCCTCGGATCATGTCGTGCCCGATGATGCGGCCTTTCGCGCCGCCGTGCAGGCCGCCGTGCCGACCGCCCTTTCAGGCGCGCTCGTGACCTTCGGGATCACGCCCACCCGCCCCGAAACCGGATATGGCTATCTTGAACTTGCGGGCGGCGCCGATCCGCGGGCGACGACGCCTCAACCGCTTGCGCGCTTTGTCGAAAAGCCGGATGCCGACCGCGCGGCCCGCATGCTGGCCGAAGGCAGGTATCTGTGGAACGCCGGGATCTTCCTGTTCACCGCCGATACGCTGATCCGCGCTTTCGAAACCCATGCGCCCGATGTGCTTGCGCCCGTCCGCCGCGCGGTCGAGGCGGCCACGATGGATCTGTCCTTCACGCGGCTCGATGCCTCGGCCTGGGCCACGGTGCCCGATATCTCGATCGATTACGCGATCATGGAAAAAGCCAGCAATCTGGCGGTCATGCCGTTCACGGCCGGGTGGTCCGATCTGGGGGGCTGGGATGCCGTCTGGCAAGAAGCGGGGCCCGACGACGCGGGCAATGTCGCCTCGGCCCATGCCACGGCCATCGGGTGCGAAGGCAGCTTGCTGCGGTCTGAATCGGACCGTATCGAACTGGTTGGCATTGGCCTGACCGATATCATCGCCGTGGCCACCACAGATGCGGTGCTTGTCGCGCACAAATCCCAAAGCCAGCGCGTGAAAGACGCGGTCAGCGCCCTGAAGGCGCAAGGCAGGATGCAGGCCACGGCCTTTCCAACCGATCACCGGCCCTGGGGGATGTTTGAAAGCCTGGTCGTCGGCGCGCGGTTTCAGGTCAAGCGCATCGTCGTCAATCCGGGCGCATCGCTGAGCCTGCAATCGCACCACCATCGGTCCGAACACTGGATCGTGGTGCAAGGGACGGCCCGCGTCACGGTGGACAAGGAGGTGCGGTTGCTCACGGAAAACCAGTCGGTTTACATCCCGCTGGGCGCCATCCACCGGATGGAAAACCCCGGCAAGGTGCCGATGATCCTGATCGAAGTGCAGACCGGCAGCTACCTTGGCGAGGACGACATCATCCGCTACGAGGATGTTTATGCACGCGGACAGGGCGCAAAGGGTTAACGTCGGGGCGCGCCCCGCAGGGCGCGCAGCGGCCCCGTGACCCGCCAGGACCGCGAGGCATAGACCCTCTGCAACTCCTCTTGCATGGCATCGGCACGGGCCTTTTCCTCGTCGGCACGGGCCTTTTCCTCGGCGGTCCGGTCCTCCAGCATCTTGCGCTGATCCGCCAAAAGCACCGCCGCCACCGCCGCGTCCCGCTGCACGGCCTGCGCCGTTGCATCGTCCAGCTGTCGCTGCAACGCCTTGATCTTCGCGGTCGCAAGGGTCAGCTCCGCTTCTTTGGCAGCCACAGCGGCTTGCGCGGCCTGAGCCCCTGCCTGATCGGCGGCCTGAACCGCGTCCTGCACCGCCTCTTGCATCGCAAGCTCTGCCGCGGTCTGTGCGGCGGCAAGCTGTTCGATCTGCAAGGCCAGATTTTCGCGCAGCAATCGGTTTTCCAGTTCCATATGCGCCGGGGTCGGATCGTCACGGCCTGCCAGCAACAGGGCGTAATCGCGCGCGGCCGCCTCACAGCAGGCCATATCCACCAGATCCGCAGGCGCGCCGCGTCGCAGCGCGGCCAGTTCCGCGACATACCGCGCCGCTTCGGGGTCGCGCTGCACCGCCGCGGAGGCCAGCAACAGGAACACCGGCTCCGGCAGGGCGGGCACAGCCGTCGCGGGCGCGGGCTTCGCCGCGGGCGCAAGCGCCGCCACCGTCTGCGCCTCCCCAAGGGCAAGCGCACGCGCATCGACCAAAGACAACCGGCGGCGCATCTTGCGGGCGGCGGCAAGGGCAGGCGCCATCCTGACCTTCCACGCGGCCAGCGCGCCCGCCACCGACCCCGTCGCCGCGATGGTGCGTGCCACAACCTCGACCGGGTCAGGCAGCGCCCAGATCACCGGCTGATCGGCGCCGCCAGCGGCCAGCGCGCGCAAATCCGGCTGCGGCGCCGACACACGCCCCGGCAAGACCTGCGCCAGCTGCGAGACCACCGCCTTGGTCAGAACATCATCAGCCATCATCACAAGCGTGAACCGGGCCTGCGGATCAAGTCGGGAGTCCATGGGCAATCCTTGATTGTGCACCAGTTGGTTATGCGTTGAAATGGAACGCTATACCAGTCACTTTCACCCGATTGGCGCCTTACGGCAAGGTCAGCCACGCAAAACGCCGGGCCGCATTGGGGCGGCCCGGCGTAGCGACACAGGGCGCGGCGCACCGCGGGAACGGTCAGGCAGCCCCCAGCCGTTCGGACAGGTCGGCGATCGCGCTGGCCACATCCTCCGGGCTGCGGCACAGGGCAATCGCCGCCGCCGCCTGACGGCGCAGCCCCGACAGGCGCGCAACGCCAGCCCGGAACAGATCGGCGCGCGCAATGATCTTCTGCGCCAGATCATACACGGGTTCCCCGGCCAGCAGCGCCTCGGCGGCAAGATCGCCGTGCTGCTCACCGCTCGCCGTGCCGGCCAGAACGGCCCGCGCCGCAGCCTCTTTGCCCGCCCAGGCCAATTGCTCGACAAGCGGCACCGCCCCCGTCAGCGCAAGGGTTTCGGCATCGATCATTTCTGTCAGCCGGGCCAGGGCGGCCGTCCGCGCCAGATCAAGGCGCGACGCCATCTGGGCCTCTGCCGTGATGATCTGGCTGAAATCAATCTGCGACATGTGCGGCATCCTCTGTTTGTGGGGCGTCATAGACAGGCAAGCCAACTGCCCCTTCAGCCACGGTCATCTCGGCGGGAAACAACGTCTCATGCGGCGCGTTGGCCCCATGCGGCAGGATCAGCGGCACGGTCAGAACGCCCGCCGCGTCGCGCGTCACGTCGCCCGCAATCCATGGGCTGTCGATGGCCGCGCGCGGCAGGACAGCGCCCGCAGGCAGCGGCGTGAAGTCCAGCACCGCACCGTTCAGGGTCAGCGCATCGCCCTCGACAGAGGCGGTCAGCGGCGTGTCCATGCGGACGGGGGAAAAACTCAGCTTCATCATGTCCCTCCTCAGAACCAGCGGCCAAGGGCCGCAAGATGCATCACATCGGCGCGGCGGGCGTCATTTGTGCCGCGTGCCGAAAGCGTGCAGGCGGTGGCACTTGGCGCGGCATCCAGAACCACGGCCGATTGCACGGTGGCGACAGCGCCGCCGGTCACGACAGGTGCTGCAACAAACACCGCAGGGAAGGTCCAGCCCACGCCCGCGCCCGTCGCCCCGGTCAGGGTGCGCCAGCACATCTGCGTGCCATCGGCCAGGCGCAGGAACTCGCCATTGGCATTGCTGCCGCGCTCGATCACCCGCCCGGTCGGCACGCCCGCCGCCTGACTGACCGTGCCGACCAGAAACCGCTGGTGGAACATCTCGGACCAGGGGCCATAGCCCGCGGTGCCGCTGCCATCGTCGCGGCAAACGCGAATGGCGGCCCGTGGCGACCCCGCCGTCAGACTTTCAAGGGCGAGTTCCGATGCGCGGTTCAGATCACGGCTGATGTGGATGATATTGGCAAAGGCAAACGGCGTGTTCGGATGTGGCGTCACGCCGTTTGTGGTCCAGATCGCGGAAAAGTTCAGGGGAATCTGGTTGGCATCCGCGCCGTTCGCAGGGCGCGCATAGCCGCCAAGCCCGAAGTCACCCACTTTCAACACCCGCCCCGCCGTCGTGTCTGTCGGGTTTTGCGTCACCGCCGTGCCGGTCAGGGCGGCATTGATCTGGACGGCAGAGGGCGACACCAGAACCTGGCCAGCGCCGCCCGCCGCCAGGCCAAGCTGATCCGCACCCGCGCGAAACAGGCCCGTATCGGCATCGCCGTCAAAGCTGAGCGCAGGCGCAAGCGCCGTGCCAGTGCCAAGCATGCCGCCGCCGGGCAGGCCGATCCGCCCCGTCACCGGATCGGCGCGCATCGCGGTCTGCCAGACCGTCCCGTCGGCACTGACCTTGACCGAAAAGGCATCCTCCCCCGCAAGGCCCATCTCGGCCCGTCCCGACCAGTTGCTTTGAAACAACAACGATGCGGTGTCGGCTGTCGCAGCCTTGTTGATCTTCAGCTGATGGCCCGCCCCTTCGTGCGACAGCAGGGTCGCGGCTGACGCCACGGCCAGCCGGTTGACCGCATCAAAACTGGTGTTGACCCCGATCCCCGGCACATTGTCGACGGGCGGCACATCCCATTGTCCGTTGCGCCAGACACAAAGCCGGCCCTCGGCCCGGTCCCAGGCCAGCCAGCCTTCGCGGGGTTGGGCGAAGATCCACCCTCCGCCCGCGCGAATGGCAAGTTTGCCGGCATGAGGGGCCCAAGCACCCGTCGGCGCAGATCCGATATCCCAGACCTGGCCATTCTGCGGTGTCGCGGGCGGCGTCAGACTGCCCACCGCTTCAAGACAGAGCTGCACCTCCGCATCAAGAATCAGCAGCGCCTCGTTGTGCGTCACATGCTTTTGCGCCTGCGCGGGCATGATGAAAGGCATCGCAAGGTTTGGCGTATCGTCCGGCATTACCGCAGGCTCCTGGATAAGGTCATTGCTTGGACTCGACCCTATGTTCGGAACGGCTAATATCAGCTAAGTCCTGCGCGGCGCCTGTTCACACATCCTTAACCCTGCAACAGGCCGTCACTGCCCCGGCGCAGTCTGGCCCCGTGGCGGCGCGACCGTTGCAAGCTGCGTCACATCGGCATGCGACAGGGACGTGTCGCGCAAGATCGCGTCGCGGAACGCGCGCCGGATCAACCTGCGAAAGGCGGGGCGCTCGTCCACCGGGTAATGACGGGCAAGCCGGGGCCAGCTGAACAGCCACAACGGCAGCAAAAGCCAGAAGGCCGGGCCCGCAGCCAGCCGATACAGCAAAAGCCGATTGCGGTGGTAGTAATAGACCTTCCACAGCGGACGGACAACTTCGCCCGCGGCAAGCGATGTCGTGTCATGTTCAAAACGGATCGCCGGCGCAAAGATCAGCCGACCGCCGCGGCGGCTTAACGTCAGGGTATAGATCGCATCTTCGGCATAAAGGAACAACGAGGCATCGGGATAACCGGCCCTGTCCAGCGCCTTGCGCGACAAGAACAATCCCACAAAGGACGCCCCGTCGATGGGCATCGGATGCGGCTGGCCAAAAGCCGCGTCACCAAGGTGAAACGCGGCCCTTCCCCCGCCTGCCAAGGTGCGCAGGAACACCCCGGCATGCCAGAACGGGTTGACCGTGGGACGGTTCATCCGGCAGATCACACCATCGGGATGGCGCACGGCTGCTGCCACACCCTCCACCGCCGCAAGCTCTCCGCGATCAACCATGGCGCGAAAAGCGGCCAAGGCGTCCGGTTCGGGGCGGGCATCGTCATCCATCACCACGATCCAATCGGGATCGAACAGGGCACGCGCCCGGCGCATGCCATGCGCAAAACCGCCCGCACCGCCCAGATTCTGCGCCAACCGCTCGACGTGCAGCCGCGGCTCGTCCAGACTGTGAAGCCAGGCGTCCGTCCCGTCGGTGCTGGCATTGTCGATCACGATGATCTTGTGCAGGACCGTGGGCGCCGATGCGGCCAAAGCCGCGACACTGCGCTGCAACTGCGGCAATCTGTTGTAGGTGACGACAATCGCAACAAGTTTCGGGCTGCCTTGCGTCATCTGTTTGCGAGTGCCTTTGGAAGGATATCGGACATGGCAAGCGGTATGGGGCAGATGTGCCAAAGCCTCAAGCCAAATTGCCGGAACGGGCCCCCTGCTTTGCGGTTGCCGCCGCGGTGCAGGCATGGCACCACAAGCCAATCGTCGCGACGGAGGCTTTCCATGACCCATGTGCTTGTCACCGGAGGCGCAGGCTATGTCGGCTCCCATGCCTGCAAGGCCCTGCACAAGGCTGGTTTCACCCCCGTCACCTTCGACAACCTCTCGACCGGCTGGGCCGAGGCGGTGCGCTTTGGCCCGCTTGTCACGGGCGATCTTCTGGACCGCGCGGCGCTGGACGAAGCCTTTGCCGCGTATCAGCCGGTTGCGGTCCTGCACTTTGCGGCGCTGTCGCTGGTCGGGGACAGCATGAAGGACCCCGGCCACTATTGGCGCACCAATCTGATCGGCGCGTTGAACCTGGCCGAGGCGGCGGTCGCGGCCGGGTGCTTGCGATTCATCTTTTCGTCCACCTGCGCGACCTATGGCGATCAGGACGGCGTGGTGCTGACCGAAACCACCGAACAACGGCCGATCAACGCCTATGGCGCCTCAAAACGCGCGATCGAGGATATGCTGGCGAATTTCCATGCCGCCTTCGGGCTGGAACATGTGATCTTTCGCTATTTCAACGTCGCGGGCGCCGACCCGGAGGGCGAACTTGGCGAACAGCACCGGCCCGAAACCCACCTGATCCCGCTGATGCTGGATGCGATTGCCGGACGCCGCGCCGCGCTTACGCTCCATGGCACCGATTATCCAACAGCCGATGGCACCTGCGTGCGCGATTACATCCATGTCTCCGATCTGGTGGATGCGCATGTGCTTGGCCTGCGCTGGCTGCTGGAGGGCAAGGGCAGCCGCGCCTTCAACCTTGGCACCGGCACCGGATTTTCCGTGCGTCAGGTCATCGATCACGCCGGTCAGGTCACAAACCGCAGCGTGCCGATCACCGAAGGCCCGCGCCGCGCGGGGGATGCGGCGGCGCTCGTTTCGGGCAGCCAGCGCGCGCGGACAGAGCTGGACTGGACCCCAACCCGCTCCACCCTCGACCAGATGATCCGCGACGCCTGGCGATGGGATCAAAAGCCCGGCTATTCGCGCTGATCCCGGCCCGGCGGTCAGACCCGGTCAGTTCCGGTTGAGAAGTTCCTTGTGATACCGGCGCAGCAGCATCATCGCAAAGCTCAGCGGCAGCATGCACCACAGCAAGACATAGGACACCGACACGTAATCCGGCCGATAGGTTGGATAAAACCCCTCGCGCATGATCCCGGCGATATGCATCCAGGGCAGGTAATACAGCACGTTCTGCGCTGCCGGTGGAATGTTTTCGTAAACGAAGAAAACACCCGACACGATAAACAACGGGCGGCTCAGGATCGACCACGCGATGTCCCACACCTCGATGCGGGTGCCAAGAAAACAGTTCATCACCCCGATGCTCAACCCAAGCCCCGCCGACAAGAACATGGCCAACGTGATCTTGGGCAGATCAAGAATTGTGGTGGTGCTGGACACCGCGAGGATGCCCCAAAGCACGATCACCGTGACCAACAGCCCGGTCAGAGTGTTGAGGATGAACCGGGCCAGCACGGAATCCATCCACGTCACCGCAGGATAGGCCAGCAAGGGCTTTGAAAAGGACAAGGACCGCGCGGTCGCATTGGCGATGGATTGATACAGCGCAAAGGGCATGTATCCGGTCGCATAGAACAGCAGGAAATCAGACCCAAGTGCGGGGGCATGAAACATCAGGCCAAAGCCGACAGCCATCACGATGATCGCGCCGACCGGCTCCAGCAAGGCCCAGGCATACCCCCCGGGCGAGCGGCCATAGCGCGTTGACATCTCGCGCAGCATCAGCGCGGAAACCGTCCGGAACGTGGCCCAACTGCGCCCGACCCTTGGCTTGTCCATCGGTAAGGAAGGTGTGACCTTTTCGGCCATTACGCTGCTTTCTGCCATGGCGCTGATCCACGGTATGGTGAATTCTGGTCCGGTTATGTAGTAATGATGGCCAGAGTGCAAATCATTCAGGACGGGCTTGCCTTGACCGAACCGGCGAAACCGCAAGCGACACAGGGCGCAGCCCCTGACCCACAAGCCGCACCTGCTCCGAACCCTGCGCCGCCCGCGGCGACCCAACCGCCCGCGGCATCGCCCCCCCAATCCGCCGCGCAGGCAGCGCCCGCGCTCAAGGCCGTGCCCTCGCCCGCTGCCGTGCCAGAGGCGAGCAAACCCGTCGCGGCGGCAAGCGCAACTCCAGCCCCCGGTCCGGCCGTGGCGCCCGCCCCCGCCGTGGCGGCCCCCGCGCCGAACCCCAACGCAAAGGCCGCGGGCGCGGCAACGCCCGCACCCGGCCAAACCGCGGCCAAGCCGGCCGCCGCAGCGGTGCAGATGCGCCCCGTGGCGGCCGCGGCCACGCTGAAGCGGCGGCACTATGGGCTGATGCTGTCTTTCGTGGCCGTGGTGATCGTGCCAGTCATCATCACCATGTTCTACCTGTTCGTGCTGGCCAATGACCAATATGCCTCCCGCGCCGGGTTCACGATCCGCCAGGAGAACGGCAACAGCGCCAGTTCGATCCTGGGCGGGCTGTCCTTCCTGACCGGCGCCTCTCAGGGCGTGAATGCCGGCGTGCTGCATGAATTCATGCAAAGCCCCGCGATGATGGAACAAGTCAACAACCGCTTCGACCTGCGCGCCCATTACGCGCAGGGCTGGCCAAAAGACCCGATCTACGCGATCTGGCCCGATGCCACCAACGAAGAACTGTTTCGGTTCTGGAAACGTGTCTTGCGGCTTTCCTACGATTCCGCCTCTGGCCTCATTGATATCACGGTGCAGGCGCTTGATCCCGACAGCGCCCAGCAGATCGCTCAGGTGATCCTTGAAGAAAGCCAGCTGATGATCAACCGGCTGAACGATGCCCAGCGCACCGATTCCATGGCCAATGCCGAGCGCGAGCTTGCCGAGGCCGTCGAAAGCCTGCGCGCCGCCCGAACCGCGCTGACGGTGTTCCGCGCCGAAACCCGCATCGTCGATCCGATTGCCGATATCCAGGGTCGGCTGGGCGTGGTGTCGAACCTGCAACAACAACTGGCCCAGGCTCTGGTGGAACTCGATCTTCTGGACCCGTCCACGCGGGTGGACGATCCACGCCGCGCCCAACTCACGCGCCGCATCGAAGTGATCCGCAACCGGATCGAGGAGGAGCGCAACTTTTTTGGCACCGATGCGGGGTCGCCAGACGATGAAACCTATCCCGAGATGATCGCGCAATACGAAGCGCTGAGCGTCGATCTGGAATTCGCGGAACGCAATTACACCGCAGCCCTTGCCGCCTTGCAGGCGGCCATGTCGAATGCAAGCCGCCAGTCGCTTTATCTTGCCGCCTACATCCCCCCCACAAAGGCGCAGGAGGCCGAATATCCCGAACGCTTTACCCTGCTTGCCCTTGTCGTCGGCTTTTTGATCCTCGCCTGGTCCATCATGGCGCTGATCTATTACAGTCTGCGCGACAGGGCCTGATCGATGCGGGCGCTGCGGGCACTCCGATGATCGTTTTCGAAAACCTTTCCAAGGGCTTCTGGGTGCGGGGGGAATGGTATCAGGTGCTCGACAACCTGAACCTCGTGCTGCCAAAGGGCAAATCCCTTGCCCTGTTGGGGCGCAACGGCGCGGGCAAATCCACCTTGCTCAAGATCGTGTCCGGCACCATGCCCCCCACGACCGGCCGTGTGGTCGTCGATGGCACCGTCTCCTGGCCGGTGGGCTTTGGCGGCAGTTTCCACCGCGATCTGACGGGCGCGCAGAACATAAAGTTTCTGGCGCGTGTTTACGGCGTCGATACCGAAATGCTGACCGCTTTCGTCGAGGATTTTGCCGAACTGGGCAAGCATTTCCACATGCCGATGAGCACCTATTCCTCGGGCATGTATTCGCGCTTGGCCTTTGGCGTCTCCATGGGCATCGCCTTTGATGTCTATCTGGTCGATGAGGTCACGGCCGTGGGTGATGCGCGCTTTCGCGAAAAAAGCGCCGCCGTCTTTGCCGAGCGGATGAAGACCTCCAGCGCGGTTCTGGTCAGCCACAACACCGGCGACATCCTCAAATTCTGCGATGCCGCGATTTTGCTGCAT
Source organism: Cypionkella sp. (assembly GCA_025458525.1). Taxonomy (GTDB): domain Bacteria; phylum Pseudomonadota; class Alphaproteobacteria; order Rhodobacterales; family Rhodobacteraceae; genus Pseudotabrizicola. The sequence continues at coordinate 14,389 of JALOSF010000012.1, forward strand.
CAGGGCAAGTTGACTTATTTTGATGACGTCAAGGCCGCGTTGGAGGCCCACGCCGCCCTGATGAAGTGATCCCGGGCGGCAAGACGGCCCCCCGGACTTGCTCTGCTGCCCAAATCCGCCTCAGACGATGGTCAGATACTGATCCACCGCGGTCACATCCGTCAGCCCATCGATCACGATCGTCGTGTTGGCCGCCCCGAAGGTCAGCACCACATTGCCATCCGCCCCGATCGAGGCGAACCGCTCCTCGATCTGCTGCGGCGTCAGATCGCCGAACTGCGACTGCCAAAGCCAGCGTGCCAGCTGAACCCTGTCCCCCTCATCGGCGGAAAAATCCTCGATCCGGTTCACGCCGTCATTGCGGAAGAACACAAAAGTGTCTGCCCCCGACCCGCCAAAAAGCGCATCGCGGCCACCGCCCGCCATGATGGTATCATTGCCGGCGCCGCCATAGACGAAATCATCGCCCGTGCCGGCCCAAAGGATGTCATCGCCGTCTTCGCCATAGACGATGTCATTGTCGGGCGCGGCGAAAATCGTATCGGCCCCGCCCCCGCCAAGGATCGTGTCGCGCCCCGGCGCGCCCGAGAGTTCATCGGCGTCGCTGCCGCCCGAGAGCGAGTCATTGCCGACCCCGCCCCAGACCGAATCGCGCCCCGACCCGCCAAACAGCTGGTCGTTGTCGATGCCCCCGCCCATCAGATCATTGCCATTGCCGCCGACAAGCGTGTCGCGGCCACCGCCGCCCCACATCTCGTCCGATCCGTCGCCGCCATCGACACTGTCATTCCCGGCATTGGCATAGATCAGGTCATTGCCCAGATCCGCCAGAATGACATCATCGCCGCCAAAGCCCTGGATGAAATTGGCCGTCGAGTTGCCATAGATCGTGTCCGCGCCATAACCGCCGATCGCGTTTTCAATCACCGTGCCAAGGGCCACCACAACCGTGCCGACCTCGCCATAGACGTTGGACACCCCGCCCGCGCGCATGTCGATCACCTGCGTCTGGGTGGTGTTGGAGAAGTTCATCGTGTCGATCCCACCCGAATCCACGATGGTGAACCCGAAGGTTATGCCGGGCGCCATCCAGCTGGGCAGTGCTGCATAATCGAACATCACCTGCATCGCCGTGCCCAGATGGCCGGTGATGTTGGTGCCCGAACCCCAGACGGTATTTCCCGCAAACACGGGCCGCGAGGCGCCGTAAAGATACTGCATCGCGGCAATATCACCCGCCATCGGCGTGATCGGATAAAAGCTCGACGCATTGACGAAGGTGTTTCTGTCCGCGTCGAAATAGGACATGATCGTCAGCTGATAGCTGTCGTTCAGATAAAGGTTGTCGATCCCGTATTGCGCGTTGCCGTCATAGAACCCGCCATGACCCAGCCCAAGCGCATGGCCGATTTCATGCAGATAGGTCAGATAGGAATAGCTGCCGAACTGGGTGCCGAAACTGGCCAGCCATCCGGAGCTGATCGTCACCACGGCATTGACGAAAGCCCCGCCGACGGGGTTGTAATTGGTTGGTCCGGCAAAGGCATACAAGTTGCCGGTTGCCGTTGGCGAAAAATCATCAAAAACGATGTTTGCCGAAGGCGAGTTTGTCCGAACGAAGTCGATGCCGGTGTAGGATTCCCACATGCCCAGCGCCATCTCGGCCAGCGCCTGGCCCTCGGCCGTCAGCCCGTCGATGTTATATGTGACTGTCCCGTTGACCGCCCCGGTCATTCTGATTGGCGAATTGGCGATGCCCCAGCCCATGTCGGTCAACTGGCTGGCCACCTGCTCGATGGTGAACACATCGGTCGCGGTTCGCACGGTGTATTGCCCGGTGCTGCCGCCGTATCCGCCGACATCCAGATAATAGGTGCCGCTGACGGAGGGGGTGAACGTCACTGCCGAATTGCGATTGCCAGTCATCGCATCGTCGTTTTCCAAAAGGAGGCCGCCCGACGAATCGCGCACAGCCAATACAGGATCGGCAAGCCCCCCAGCCCCGCCACTGCCGTAGGCCGTGAACACATAGGTCTGCCCCGCCTCAAGCTGGACCGCGATGAAATCCTGATCGCCAGATGTGATCGTTCCGGTAAAGGTATCGCCCACCGACACGCGCGCCCTTGTCGAGACAGACGCGGCAGCATCCCCTGATTCTCGCACCGCAGCCTGAAGCGTGGCAGCCTGTGTTCCTTCATCCTCAGGAAAAACGGTGGTGTCCTTGGGCATCTGTTGCGGCCTTCCCTTTGTTGATGCGCAACCGCATCCGGTTATCGTCGATCGCTACCTGCGAATTTGGTCAATTTGAAGACAGCCCAAGCAAGCCGTCAATCAGTCTTGCCCGCGCCATATCGTCCAGATCGGCATCATGCCGCGCGACGCCTTGCGCGGCGCCCGCAGGCTTGCCCCGCCAATCGACGCGGGCGGCGAACGCCCGCTGCGCCGCCGTTTCGATCACCAGTGTCACGTCAGGATCGGCGCTGCGCACCACGGCCTGCCCCGGAAAGGCCGCCGCAAGTCTTGCGCCAAACAGCGTGCAAAGCGCATCGATCCCTTGGGCTTTCGCCGATCCCACGCAGTCAAAGCGCAGGGTCCCGGCCTCCGCCGCACCGGCGGACAGCCCGATCCCGATCACCATGCTTAGCACCTTCACCTGTCGCAACCCCGGCCTGATCACCCATCAAGGCTAACGACAGTCCGGCGCGCGGCAAAGCGGTTTTCACAAACAATTTGTCCACATGGGCAGCAGCTTGCCGCAAAGCCACAGCTGCGCCGACTTTGAATCGAGCTTGAGAAAACTCTGACCCAAAAGACCGAAAACGGTCGTGTTCAGGCCCCGCCCACATCGCGCCCGGTCGGCACCCCTTGCGGCGGGTGTGACGATCAGGGGCCGGGGATGTTGCGATACGTGAACCGTTTTGCCAGCGGGCAAGCGTCTGTTGATCTTGGGGTCATCGACATCGGGGTGATGCACGGCCCGAATGGGTTGCGGCTGGTGGCCTATTCGGGCGCAAACGGCGGCATCGCCTCGTATGAGATCGGGTCGGACGGGGCCCTGAGGCCGATAGGAACCGCCACAGGGTCCACCGGGCACGGACGGCTTGGCGACGCCGACATGGCCATCGGCTATCTGGGCACGACGACGGCGCTGCTGGTGGGGGTGGCCGGGTCCGCCGGCCTGACCGGCTGGGGGTCGAACCTGTCGGGCGCGGTCGGGCGCCCCTATACCCTGACCCTGCCCTCCGGCTTTAACGGCCCCATGGTGCTGGCCGATCAGCCAAGCCCGGATGCGCCCTTCTACATCCTGTCTCCCACCACGGGTCGCATCGCGGCCTTTGATGCGTCCCGGTCGGGCGTGGTCGAACTGACCGGGGCGGGCACCAGCCTTCTGGGCAGCCCCACCCTCGTGCTGCTGCGCATGGGCGATCAGCCGCTCGTGCTGGCCGTCACGCAGGGACAGGCCGGGTTGACCGTCCTGCGCCATGATCCGGCCTCTGCCACCATCACACCCATCGCATCGCTTGGCGCGGCGGATGGGTTTGCGGTGGCGGCCTTGTCCGATCTCGATGTGGTGCAGATGGGCGGGCAGACCTTTGTCATCGCCGCCGCGGCGGGCACCTCCAGCCTGACAGTGCTGCGGCTGACCGACGCTGGCCAACTTGTCCTTGCCGATCATCTGCTTGACAGCCGCGATACACGATTTGCCTCGGTCGTCGCGGTGGACAGCATCGTGGTCAATGGGCAGGCCTATGTCGTCGCGGGCGGCGGCGACGACGGCATCACCCTGTTTCGCCTGCTGCCGGACGGCACGTTGCAAGTGCTGGCGACCTTTGAAGACACCCTCGCCACCGGCCTGACCAATGTCAGCGCCATCGAGATCGTGGCCATCGGGGACCGCCTTTTCATCTATGTCGGGGGCGAGGCTGAAAGCGGCCTGACCGTGCTGGAATGGCCCCTTGGCCCGCAAGGCGCCGTGATCACAGCAGCCGCGGGGGCCCAAACCGCCACCGGCACCACCGGGGGCGACGTCATCGGCACGGGCGCGGCCGGTCAGACGCTGGACGCAGGCGCAGGCGCCGATGTGCTGGTCGCGGCCCATACGGCGACACGGCTCACGGGCGGGGCGGGGGCCGATGTCTTTGTGCTGCACCGCGACGCGCTGCAAACCACGATCACCGATTTCGAGCGCGGGATTGATCGGCTTGACCTGACCAACTGGCCGATGCTGCGCGACGTAAGCCAATTGTCCGTGACCGTTACCAGCACGGGCATCACCATCAGCTTTGGCACGAACAGCGTCAGCATCCGGTCGGCCGATGGCGGCGCGCTGACACTGGCGGATGTGCTGCCCGGCGGGATTGGCCCCTCTCGCATCCCGCCGTCGACCCTGACTGCCGACTCCTCGGGCGGCTCGCCGCACGGCGCAGGCGATGGCGCCACCAGCCCCGGCACCCCGACCCCGCCCGGGGGCAGCACCGGTGGCGGCACTGGCGGCGGCGGCACCGGTGGCGGCGGCACTGGTGGGGGCAACACTGGCGGCGGCGGCACTGGGGGCGGCAGCACCGGGGGCGGCAGCACTGGTGGCGGCAGCACGGGCGGGGGCGGCACGGGCGGGGGCAGCACGGGCGGCGGCGGGCCACCCGCGCCCGTTGCTCCGCTCGAAGCGGCAAGGCCCGCCGATTGGGCCACTGATCCGGCCTGGTCCAATGCTGCCACCCGGGCGCTGACCCTGATCGGGACCGGCGCCGATGATACGCTGACCGGCGCATCGGGCCGCGACTTTATCGAGGCCCGGATCGGCAATGACCTGATCTACACCGGCTGGGGCGCCGATACCGTCTATTCAGGCCCCGGCAACGACACGGTTTACGCCGCAGGCGGCAACAATGAGCTTTGGGGCGGCGCTGGAAACGACATCCTGCGCGCCCGATCTGGCAATGACCTGCTGGGCGGCGCCGCGGGCAATGACCTGCTTGACGGCGGCAATGGCGCAAACTCGATCTGGGGCGGCGCGGGCGAGGACACGCTCTTTGGCGGCACGGGCGCCGATCAGCTTGGTGGCGGATCGGGCAATGATGCGCTTTACAGCTATGCGGGCGATGACTTCGTGTTTGGCGGGCCGGGGCTTGACACCATCCACGGCGGGGCCGGCAATGATACCATCTGGGCCGGCGCGGGCGAGGACGTGATCGCAGGCGGAGCCGGCAATGACGTGATCGCCAGCGGCGACGGCACAGACCAGGTCTGGGGCCAGGCGGGCGCCGATACCTTCCTGTTCTATCGCAACTATGGCACCACCCATATCCGCGATTTCTCGGCGGCCGAGGGCGACCAGATCCACCTGACCCGCTGGATGTTCGGCGGCACACCGCCAAGCCCCGAACAGATCATCGAAGAATATGCCCGCCTGACCCCCGATGGGGCGGTGATCCAGATCGGCCCCGCGAACACGGTGATCCACCTCCATGGTGTCACCGATCTGACCGTGCTGGAAGATCACATTTTGGTGGTCTGATCCCGGCCCGCCGCTGCGGTCGGCGCCGCAAACCTTGGGCATTTCCCCGCCGACCCGCCCGGCCCCGGCCCGCGTCACGGCATCTTATGGGTGGATATCGCCCGCAAAATATGGTGGCTGGGCGCATGATCCGTATCGTGCCGTTTCACATCTGCCGTGGCTTTCCCCTCGCCCCCGCGCACGTCGCCGGTGCCCCCCTGTCCCGCGCCCGCCACGGGCGCGGCACGGCGCCCAGTGTCACGGGCATCGGATGACGGAAACAGCCCCGCCCCGCATCACGGTCATCGTTCCGGCCTATAACGTGGCCAAGCACATCGGCCCCGCGATCACCTCGCTCAAGGTGCAAACGCTGACCGGGTTCGAGGTGCTGGTGATCGACGATGGCTCGACCGACGCGACCCGGGCCGAGGCCGAGGCTGCAATCGGCTCGGATCCGCGCTTTCGGCTGATCCATCAGGACAATCAGGGCCTGTCCGGCGCGCGCAATACCGGACTAGATCAGGCGCAAGGCCGCTATATCGCGTTTCTGGATGCGGACGACCGCTATGATCCGCATTTTCTGAAAACCCTGCACGACGATCTGGAAACAAGCGGCGCCGATTGGGTGGCCTGCGGTCTGGCCTTTTGCACCCCGGATGGCGCGCGCCACCTGCATTCCGCCATCCACGGCCAGACTCGGCCTGACCCGAACCCCGCCCCGACCACACAGGTCTTTGATCTGTCTGACTGGTCGGATGTGATCGTGCATTTCCCCTCGGCGTGGAACAAGCTCTACCGGCGCGACTTCATCGGCGACCTGCGGTTCGACCTGAACACGTGGTATGAAGATCACACGTTCTTTCAAAGACTTGCAGCAAAAAGCCAAAGCCTGCGCCACATCAACCGCCCGCTATATCTTTACGCGCTGGAACGCGAAGGCCAGATCACCCGGTCCGACAGTGACCGCGTCTTTGACCAGATCGGGGTGCTGGAAACCTCGGCCCAGATCCTGCGGGCCGCGCCCAAACGGGGCGCAGAAACCGCGCTGGCCCGCCTTGCAACGCGACTTTTCCTCGAACGGCTGGATGTGATCCGCCACCCGCCGCGCGCAACCAGGTTCAGGGCAGAGGCCGCCGCTTTTCTGGATCGGCACGGCCTTGCGCCAGATTGGCAATGGGACCCCTACCTGCCTCCTCTCGCGGCCTGTGCCCTTTTGGGCCAGCCCCCCATCACGCTGCGCCTGCCCGAAAGCGTGGCCCAAGGCACCGCGGCGCTTGACATGCTGCCAGACCCCGGCACGCCCCTCGCGTCGCTGTTCGGCCTTGCGCGGGATGGGCTTGCGCTGAACCGCGTCGGGGTGGTGATCGATCTGCCCGCCCTTGGCCGCATCGATCACCTGCCCCTGGTGAAGGCCGCCGAGGCGATCCTGGCGAGCCGGGCCGAAGCGGCGCTGCTGCCCCTGGGCACAGTCCAGCCGCCCGGGCAAGCGGTCGAAACGCTTGCAAGGCCGCTTACGATCGAGGCCGCGCTCGACCTGCGCCCAGACCGACACGGCCTGATGATCCGGGCTGCACAGGACAGGCCCCTCGCCCCGTCCGACCCCGACCTGCGGCTGGCCGACAGTGCCTTGCGCCTTGCCGCATCGGGCGCCACGGTCCTGCACTGCCCCGAGGGGCTTGGCCTGAACCCCGATCTGCGGATTGAGCCCGTTGAACAGCTGCTGCCGGCGCTGGATGCCTGGCAGCCCGCCCTGCCCGCAGACCTTGTGCCCGCCGCCAAGCGCCGCCTGTTCCTGCGCGCCGCCCGGCAAGACCTGCCCGGCCAAGGCGTGACGCCCCACAGCCTTGCGCACCGCGCCCGGATGATCCCGCCGCTGTTCCGGCTCTGGCGCATCGCCCAGCGTCGCGGCTGGCTGGGCCTTCCGGGCAAGGTGGATGACGATTGTCCCCCCCTCTTGCGCCGCATTCTGCGCGTGCCGACAAACGGATGATTGCATCGCGGCACCCCGCGGCCCATAAACCGCATGACCTCGGAACCGCAAAAGGCCCCGGATGATCCCCTTCCGCACAGCACATGGCGCGGCCTTTGCCTGTCAGGTCGATCCGTCCTGGACCTATTACGCAAATCTGAATTTTCACAGCACAGGGCCGGACAGCATCGCCTTTCACCTGTCCTTGCGACTGGCGGATGGCCTCGCGGTGGTCAACCGAAAGGATGCGTCGGGCTGGCATCGCGAACAGCATCTGCCCTTTGCCTTTCCCCGCCATCCCTTTGGCGTGGAACTCGATTTCGGCACGGGCGGCGTCACCCTCCGGCTCGCGGGCCAACCGATGGGCACCTTCTCCGCGCGGCCCCGGCTGGACCGCCGGGCAAGGTTCTTCTTGCGGCACGGCTTTCCCGACCTGCACAAGATCACCTTTTGCACCGTCGAGGGCGCGGTCCCGTGGGAAACCATCCGCACCCGCGACCGCAGCTTCGACCGGCTGTGGGACGCGGTGCAGCCCGGTCGCGGCGTGATGCTGACCGACCGGCTGGAACTGGCCGAACATCTGCCACCGGGCGAGACGACGGCCCGCCATGCCGTCCTGTTTCCCGGCGCGGACCCTGTGCCGCTGCATCCCGCCACCAGCGCGCTTGCCGCGCTGCCCAACACCTTTGCCCTGCCCCCGGGCATCGGCGCCGCCCTTCTGCCGGGCCGCATCTGGCTTGCGGGAGGCCCAGACGCGCCCGCGCAGGTGCCGCTGATCGATCTGGCCTCCGGCCAGCCCTGCCCCCCGGTTCTGATCCAGCGGTCCGATCTGGTGCAGCGGCTGGAACGGCTGGCGGCCAGCGGAAGCCTCGCCCATGACGATCTGGCGGCCCTGCAAGCCATCGAGCATGCCCGCCACGCCGCGATCTGGCCAAAGCTCTCGCCAGCCGCGCAATCGGCCCTGATCGCCGCCGCCGCCCGATTTGGCCTGACCGCCTTTCTGGCCCCGGACGGTGGCGCCGCGCCGCTGCCCGCCCCAGCCCCGCGCCCACCCACCCCGTCGCCCCTGGCCCCGCTGCTGGCCGACCTGTCGCGCCTGATCCGCGGCCAGCCGGACCGCGCGGCGCTTGCCGACTGGCTGCACCGCGCCCTGCCCGGCCCGCAAGACCACCCCGATACCGAAGGGCTCGCCCTGTCGCTGTGCCCCACCTTCTGCGAACAGGATGCCTTCGATCTGCTGCATGCCGCCATCGCGCCGCGCGGCCTGCCCCCGGTGCGGGCCAGCGATGATGTGGGCTATGTCTCGCTGCGCCTGCCGTTCCAGCTGATGGACGGAGAGCATGATCAGGTGATCAACCGCCTGCACCTTCTGGCGACCCGCGATGGCGGCTGGCTTGCGACCTCGGCCTTGGGATGGATCGCAAGCCACCTTGCCAATCCGGGCCTGGGCGCTGTGCCCCCGGCAAAACGCCACGCCATCCTGCATGCGTTTTGCGCCGTGGTGCAGGCACAGGCCGAAAACCCATGGGGCCGCGCGCCCTGTCATTGCCTGATGGATGGGGTGCTGGCGCTGGTCGCGAACCTGCCGCGCCTGCCGCCCGACCTGCGCCAGACCGTCACCCGCACCGCGCTTGCCGCCTATGGCCTGTCGCCGCGGTTCTGGGGCCTGCTGCCGCAGCGCGCAGATCATGCCGACCTGCGGGCCACCGCCCCCGATCTTCTGACCGGCGCGCGCGCCTTTGCCGGGCTGACCGACCCCGCAACCCGCGCCGCCGCGCTGTCCACCCTCGCGGCGCTTGGCTGCACCGGCGCGCCCTCTGCCGCGCTCTGCCTGCTGCCGCCCGAAACGGTGCAGCAAGACGCGCCCTGGCACCGCGACCTGGGCTTGCGCGCGCTGTTCCGCCCCGGCGCCACCGCCGCGCCCGACATCGACGTGCGCGCCGCCATCCACGCCAACCTGCCGCGCTTTGGCCGCGTCGCCCGCCCCTCGCCCTTTGCCCAACTGACGCGCAAACTGGGCGAGGCGGCGTTCCGCCTGATATCGCTCTGGCCCGAGACCGCCGCGCCAGAGCGGCTGGCCGCCCTGCAAGACTGCCTGCACGATGCCAGCGCCCTCAGCACGCCCGAGGCGGGCCACATCGGCCAAGCCGTCCTGCACGCGCTGTCGCATGCGCTGGCGGCTGATGCGCAGGCCGCTGCCCTGATCACCGCACAGATCGCCACGCTCGACCGCGCCGGCCAGATCGACAACGCCGCCCCCGCCCCCCGCATCACCCGCGCCGGGCTGACAGACGGCACCCCGCGCGATGCGGCCAGCGCGCTGTTCAACACGGTTGTCGTGGTGATGTCCTGCCAGCCCAACCTGACCACCCGCATTCCGGCCCTGCGCCGGACGTGGCTCGCCGATCTGGTCCGGCTGGGCATTCCCTATATCGTCGTGGTCGGCGGCGCGGTGCCGGACGCAGGCCCCGATGTGGTCTGCCTGAACGCCCCCGATGATTACGAAGGCCTGCCGCAGAAATCGCTGGCCGCCATCGCCCATGTCGCCGCCCATTTTCCGGGCAGGCGGATGCTCAAGGTGGATGACGACTGTTTTCTGGATGCCGAGGAGTATTTCTTCAGCCTGTCCTTCCTGCGCGCCGATTACTACGGCCGGCCGCTGGCCCGCGCCCGCGGCCAGATGGACCGCACCTGGCACATGGGCAAATCGGCTTCGGCGCGCGGGCGGCACGATCTGGACAAATCGCCCGAACCCTCCACCTATGCCGATGGCGGGTCGGGCTATCTGCTCAGCCCCGATGCGATCCGCGCCATCCTGTCGGGTGCGGCCAGCGTGGCGGGCCAGCGCCTGATCGCGGCCTCCTTCATGGAGGACAAGCTGGTGGGCGATCTGCTGGCACTCTCGGGCATTGGCCTGAACGGGCAGGATTACAGCGTGCATGTGCTGCGCCGCGCGCGCCCCGGCGGGCTTTTGGTGCCCAAATGGGAAAACGCCTGCCTGCCCTTTGCCGGGTCCGGCGTCAAGCTGGCGCATCTTGACGGGCACGAGCTGCAAGACCTTGCCGCCCGCACCGCGCGCGGCACCCGCCCGGCCACCGCCAAGATCTGGTCCACCCTGTCGCCCGCGCGGCTTGGCGTGCAATCGCAGGCGCTTGACCTGATCTCGCCGCCCGCGCGGCTGGACGCAGCCCAGCGCGCGCCCGTCGCGGTGGTGGCCTGCCTGCGCAACGAAATGTTTATGCTGCCGCACTTCCTTGCGCATTATCGCGCGCTGGGGGTGGACAGCTTCCTGATCGCCGACAACGGGTCGGACGACGGCACGCTGGAATACCTTGCGGATCAGCCCGATGTCGCGCTGTTCAGCGTCGAGTCCGACTACAACCAATCGCATTACGGCGTGCTGTGGCAACAGGCGCTGCTGGCGGCTTACCGGGTGGGCCGCTGGTCGCTGGTCGCCGATGCGGACGAGCTTTTGACATGGACCGCGGACGCCACCGGCGATCTGCCCGCCCTGCTGCGCGCGCCCGAATTTGCCGCCGCCGATGCCGCGCGGGTCTTCATGCTCGACCTCTATCCGCAGGGCGATCTTGCCAGCACCACCTTTGCCGACCTGCCGCCGTTTCTGGCCGCCCCCTTTACCGACCGCGCCGGGCTCTTGACCACATCGCTGGGCCGCGGCCCGTTTTCCGATGCGCCGACCTGGACCTCGGCCACGCGCCACCGCCTTCTGCCCGGCTCACGGGCGGAACTGTTTGTCGCGCAAAAGATCGCGCTTTTGCGCTATCAGCCGTGGATGCGGCTGTCGGACGGGCTGCATTACGTGGCCGAAACCCGGCTTGCCCCGCGCGCCCTGCTGTTTGGGCATTTCAAATACAACGCCGCCTTCCGCGCCAAGGCGCTGACCGAAGTGGCGCGCGGCCAGCATTTCAACAATGCCGAGGAATACCGCAAATACCTTGACCTGATCAGCGAAGGGCGCGGCGTGATCTTTGACCCCGCCGTATCGGTGCACTGGACCGACAGCCCCTTTGTCGCCTCGGTGCTGGCAAGCGGTCAGCCGCCCGCCTGACCCCGATACAGCGCCAGCAGCGCGTCCAGATGCGGGCCCATGGTTTGCGGCACCATGGCGCTGCGCCAATAGTCCTCGGGTCCGATCTGCCCCGACAGGATCGCCTCGATCCGGTTGCGAAACGCCGCCACATCCCCGGCGGCAAAGACGAAATCCGGGCTGCTGCCCAATTCGCGCGCGCCGCCAAGGTCAGAACACAGCAGCGGTATGCGCCGCGCATGCATCTCGATCGCGACCTGAGGCAGGTTGTCCTCCCACATCACCGGCAACAGGCCAAGGCCCACATCCTGCAACAGCCCGTCCAGATCGTCATGGCCATAGCCATCGCGGTGCAAGAACCCCGCCAGCCGCTTTTCCAGCGCCGCCAGCCGCGCCATCACCTCGGGCTCGCCGCGCCGGGCGGCCACCACCAGATGCAACCGCGCCAGAACCGCATCGGGCAAGGCCTCCAGCGCATCAAGAAGGAAGTAGAACCCCTTGTCGCGCCGCATATATCCGAAATAGGCCAGCTTCACACTGCCATCAGGCCGCAAGATCGGGCCGCGCGCGGGCGCGGTGGCAAAATGCTGCGCCTCGACCGTGCCGATGTAGTTGGTCACCGCTTTTTCCGGCAGCACGCCTTGGCGCAGCGCGATCTGGCGCACCCGGTCCGACACGCACAGCACCAGATCGCAATGCGCATTGATGCGCGCCACCATCGCCGCGCGCCGCCGCAGGAAGGCAAGCCCAGCCCCCAGCAACGCGCCCTCCGCCGCCGGCGCGGCGAGGAATTTGCGCCGGTCCAGCCGCGCCCGCAACCGGCCCAGCCGCCGGCCGACCCCGAACACCACCCGAAAGGTCTGGCGGAACAGGGCGCCTTGTGGCGACACGCCGGCCACTTTCAAGCGATAGGCCAAACCATGCCCGGCCTTGATCTGCCCCGCATTCCACCGATGCGGCAAACAGGTGACACAGCGTTGCCCACCCTCGTCATCGCGGCAATTGCGCGCCTCGTCCTGCCAGAAATTCACCTGGGAACAGAACGGGTAATAATTGTGCAGGCTCAGCACCAGGCGGGTTGCCGGGAACCGTTCCTTCAGGCGCAGCACATCGACGGGGATGCCTTCAAGATTGTTGAAATGCACCACGTCATAGGGGCCGGTGCGGTCCAGAAAGTCAAAGAACACCGCCTCGGTCGCGGGATGGCTCACCTGCGCCGCATCGCCGAACGAGGCATGACCGGGCGCAAGCGTGCCGGAATTCACCAGATCAAACCGCCGGTCGCGCGCCTCCTTCGGGCCATGGCGCATCCGCTCCCAGCGCGGGGCCGGGCGCAGCGGATCATAGGATGTGCCGCAGGCGATGAACCGCGCCTCCACATCCCCGCGCGCGCCAAGCGCCCGCATCAGATTACGCTGATACAGCGACACCCCGCCGCCACGATGCTCGGGGTCAAGATAATCGACCCAGTTGACATAAAGAATGCGCATTCAGTTCAATTCGGTTTCAAGCCAGGTCTCGCGGCCCACACGTTTGATGTAGGCGTCTATCGGCCCGGGGTTTTCAAAGCGGTCCAGCACCCGGTTTGCGCCCTGCTTGACCAGCGGCGACTTCATCTTCCGGTCCAGGCCGATCCCCAGAAAGTCGCAGACCTGGGCGTTGAAACCCGGTTTGAACAGGTCGCGATACTCGACCTTGAACTGTGGGTTGGGCAGGGTTTTCACCCACTGTTCGAACAGGAAGTCCATCGTCGCATATTCGTGCCAGTAATGGCTTATCGTCTGGGGGGTGGCGACGATCCTCTTGCTCATTTCCGCGGATCGGCGGGTCTGCGCCCAGTTCTTGGTCTGAACCGCCTTGAGGAAAGAGGCAACCTGCGCAAGGCGATTGTTGCGCCACACATAGATCAGGGCCACGTCCGGCATCTCTTGCAGATAGGTAAGCACCCGCAGATTGTGCCCCAACATCAGCTTGAACCCGATCCGTGCCGCAGATCCTGCTTCTTGTTCCTTGAAAAACTGGTCCAGGAAATAGCGCGGCGCATGATCGCGCTGGAACACCTTGGCCGGGTCGTAATCCGGCCCCTCATGCGCGATGATCGAATACGGGTTGAACAGCTCTCCGGCGCAGCTCACATCTTTGTGAGAATTCAGCAGCGTCATCAGATAGGTGGTCCCGCTGCGCGGCAAACCGATGATGATGAAGCGCCGATTGCCGACCTGATCCCCGTGCGTCAAAGATTGCGTCATGAAAATTGCCCTTGATACACGCCCCAAGGGGGGCAGTTGCTGCGCCTAGTGTCACGAACCCGCCGAACAGGGCAAGGGGCCTGCGCCATTTTTGCGCCGCCCGTTGTGCCCGGGGCCGGTCAGCGATAAAGCAGACCACAGATAAGGTGGAGTGTATGGATGGCCATTCTGATCGTCGGCGCGGGCTTTTCAGGCGCCGTGATAGCGCGGGAACTGGCCGAAGCGGGCATATCGTCCACGGTGATCGATGCCCGTGATCACATCGCGGGCAATTGCCACACCGAACGCTGCCCGCAGACCGGGGTGATGCTGCACCGCTATGGCCCGCACATCTTTCACACCGACGATGCCGAGGTCTGGTCCTATGTCGGCGCCCGCGCGACCTTCATGCCGTTTCGCAATCAGGTGAAATCCACCGTGGGCGGGCAGGTGTTTTCGATGCCGATCAACCTGCACACCATCAACCAGTTCTTCGGCACCACCCTGCGCCCGGCCGAGGCGCAGGCCTTCATCGCCGCGCGCGCGGTGAAAAGCGACCAGCCCCCCGCCAGCTTTGAGGAGCAGGCGCTGCACATGGTGGGGCCGGATCTCTATGAGGCCTTCTTCAAGGGCTATACCGAAAAGCAATGGGGCCGCTCGCCGCGCGATCTGCCGGCCTCGATCCTCAAGCGCCTGCCGATGCGCTTCAACTATGACGACAACTACTTCAACCACCGCTTTCAGGGCATCCCGGCCGAAGGTTATACCCATCTGGTCGCCCGCCTGCTCGACCATCCGAAAATCGCGCTGCACCTCTCCACGCCCTATTCCGCCGATCTGGCCGCGCGGCACGACCATCTGTTCTGGTCCGGCCCGCTCGATGGCTATTTCGGCTATCGCCTTGGCCGGCTTGGCTATCGCACGCTGGATTTTGAACGTTTCACCGATACGGGCGACCATCAGGGCTGCGCGGTGATGAACTATCCGGGGGCCGATGTCCCATTTACCCGCATCACCGAACACAAGCATTTCGCCCCCTGGGAACAGCACGACCAGACCGTGTGCTACCGCGAATACGCGCGCGAGGCGGGCGAAGGCGACATCCCGTATTACCCGATCCGCCTGGCCGCCGAACAAAGCCTGCTGACCGAATACGAGGCGCTGGCGCGGGCCGAACAGGGCGTCACCTTTGTCGGGCGGCTGGGCACCTATCGCTATCTCGACATGGATGTGACGATCCGCGAGGCATTGGATGTCGCGCGCGCCTTTCTGGCGCGGGCGGCTTAAAGCGGCTCTGGCACCACCTGCGGCGGGCGGCGCCGCGCCTCGGCGATAGTGTTGTAGCTGACCGCCCCCACGATCACCGCGCCGCCAAGGATCAC
Organism: Cypionkella sp.; assembly: GCA_025458525.1. GTDB lineage: Bacteria > Pseudomonadota > Alphaproteobacteria > Rhodobacterales > Rhodobacteraceae > Pseudotabrizicola. The sequence goes on from JALOSF010000012.1 coordinate 29,510, forward strand.
CATCGGGTCCACCGCCTCGCCAAAGAGCAAGAACCCAAGCGCCGCCGCCCAGACCAGTTGCAGGAACACCACCGGCTGCGACACCGCGATGGGGGCCGCGGCAAAGGCCCGGCTCATGGCGTAATGCCCGCCCGTGGCAAAGGCCGCGACCAGCGCCAGCCAGCCCACCTGCGCGGCACTCACCGGCACCCAGACCGCCGCCGCAAAGGGCGCCAGCAACACCGTCACGATCAGCGACAGCATGGCCACGATCTGCGCCGCACTGGCCAGTGTCGAAAGCCGTTTGGCAAAGAGGTAAGACCCGGCAAAGAACACCGCCGCCGCCACCTGCGACAGATGCCCCGCCGTCACCTCGCGCAGACCGGGGCGCAGCACGATCATCGCCCCCAGCAGCGCCACCCCGATCGCCACGCCCCGGCGCAGCGTCAGCCGCTCGCCAAAGAACAGCGCCGTGCCGAGGGTCAGCAGAACGGGGTTCAGATAGCCGATCGCCGTCACCTCGGCCATCGGGATGCGTGCCATGGCATAGAACCAGCACACCACCGCCCCCACATGCACCACCCCGCGCCCCAGATGCAGCCGCAGCGTCGCCACCGGCACCCCGTCGCGCAGCAAAAGCCACAGGCTGGGCAGCAGAAACACCGCACCCCAGGCAAAGCGGATGAAGGCCGATTGCGCCGCCGGCAGATCGGTGCCCAGAAAGCGCACGACACTTGTCACGCAGACAAAGCACAGACCGGACAGCAGCATCCAAAAGATGGCCTGAACGGGTCTGGAGGCAGGGCGGTTCACAGTCATGCCACAAGCCATGCGGCCCCGCCGGGCGGGTTTCAAGACCGTTATTGTATCCGTAACATCTGGGCCGCCGCCGCCCGCAGCGCACGGGTCAGCGGCGCGATCGCCTCTGCCGTCAGACGCGCGAATTGCCAGTGCAGCGCCACATCCAGCGCCGAGTCAGGCACCAGATCGACCAGCCGCCCCGCTGCGATATGCTCCAGCACCAAAGGCTCGGGGTTAAGCCCCCAGCCCAGCCCATGCAGACAGGCATCGACAAAGCCGTGGGTCGAGGCAAGCCGGTGACTGGGAAACCCCGCGCGCCGGCCCAAGCCGCGGGCCGCGACCCATTGGCTTTGCAATCCGTCCTTGTCGGAAAAGGTCAGCGCCGGCGCGCGGCCCAGGGCCTGCGCCGTCACCCCGGCCGAAAACCAGCGCGCCATATAGGCCGGGCTGGCGGTCGCCCGATACCGCAGCGCGCCAAGCGGCAGCGTATCACAGCCCTGCAACGGGCCGGGATGCGCCGTCACCGCCCCCGCGACCTCGCCGCGGCGCAGCCAGTCCTGACTGAAGTCCTGATCGTCGATCACAAGGTCGAACAGCACGCCCGGCACCTGTGCCAAAGCCGGAATGATCCAGGTCGCCAGACTGTCGGCATTGACCGCGATCCGCAGACTGACCGGCCCCGCCTGCACCGCAGGCAAATCCTGCGCGACCTGCCGTTCCAGCAGCACCAATTCATCATAGTGCCGGATCAGCCGCTCCCCGGCCTTGGTCGCCACACTCGGGCTGCCCCGCCGGATCAGCAGCGTCCCCGCCCGCTCCTCCAGCGCGCGAATGCGCTGCGACACCGCCGATTGCGTGATGCCCAGCGTGGCCGCGGCAAGGTCGAACGACCCGCGCCGATGCACCGCCGCCAAGGCCATCAGGTGAAGCGGATCAAAGATCAGCACAGCTTATCCTTCATCAAGATTATGATTTTGATTGATCCACCGCAGGCGATCTATGTCAAGCCAGACCCTGAAAGGCCAAAGCATGACCACTCTGATCGCCGGATTCCTCACCGCCCTGTCGCTGATCGCCGCCATCGGCGCGCAAAACGCCTTTGTCCTGCGCCAAGGGCTGCGGCGCGAACATGTTCTGCCCGTGGTGCTGACCTGCGCCTTGTCCGACGCGGTGCTGATCGCCGCCGGGGTGGCAGGCTTTGGCACGCTGTCGGCGCTGGCGCCCTGGATCACCACCGCGATGCTTTACGCGGGCGCGGCCTTCCTTTTGGTTTACGGCGCGCTGCGCTTCAGGGCCGCGCTGCGGGGCGGCGAGGCGCTGCGCCCTGCCCCCGGCACCGGCGCCAGCCTTGGCCGCACGGTTGGCACCGTGCTGGTGCTGACTTGGGCCAACCCGCATGTCTATCTGGATACCGTGGTGCTGCTTGGCGCGATTTCGGCGCAATACGCGCCCGATCACTGGATTTTCGGCCTTGGCGCCATGGCGGGCAGCTTTGCCTTCTTCTCGGCGCTTGGCTTTGGCGCGCGCCTGCTTGCGCCCCTCTTTGCCAACCCGAAGGCCTGGGTCTGGCTCGAGGTGATCGTGGGCACCACCATGTGGATCATCGCCGCCGCCCTGATCACCGGGGCCTGATCACCGGGGCCTGATCACCGGGGCCTAGGCGCAATGCAAAACGGGGGCGGCCTGCGCCACCCCCGTTTCAAATCTTCAGGCCTGAAAAATCAAGCCAGTGCGAGGTTCGTCGCCGATTCGCGACCATTGCGGTCACGCTCCAGATCGAAGGTCACAGCCTGACCGTCGTTCAGCGCACGGATACCAGCGCGCTCCAGCGCGGTGATGTGCACGAACACGTCTTTCTGGCCGCCTTCCGGGGCGATGAAACCGAAGCCTTTGGTGGCGTTGAACCATTTCACGGTGCCGTTGGCCATCGTGAGATCTCCTGTAGTATGTGCCACCCACAACATGCGATGGCCCGGCCGAGAGTCGTCTAGATCGAGAGACTGTGGGCCGAAGCAGACAGAAGATCGAAAGAGAAGATGCTTTGCCCCCCTTAAGTGGACTGTATTGCCGCAGATTGCAAGGGGGCTGCACAAGTTTCAACGCGCGGCCCGCTGGACGGGGCGTCCTGCGCCTGTCCGCGCAAACCTGTCGGGGGGGCGCAACATCCCCTTGCCCGCCTTGCAAAATCGGGCGATGGAGGGAAAGACCCGGCACACAGGACGGCCGGACAGGATCGGGTAGCGGATGCTTATCAGCGTAAAGCACAAATTCCTTTTCGTCGCCAATACCAAGGCCGCCTCCACCTCGATCGAGGCCATACTTGGCCCCTATGCCGAAATCTCGCGCCCCGGCGGGCCGCAGGGCAAGCATCTGCCGCTGTCCAAGATCCGCTACGACTACCGCTTCTTGTTCACCACGCCAGACCACCCGTTCGAGAGCTTTTTCCGTTTCGGCGTTATGCGTGAGCCGATGGACTGGATCCTGTCATGGTTCCGCTATCGCAGGGGCAATCAGGTCGCCGCGCCCCTGCCTGCCGACATGAGCTTTGAGCAGTTCTGGCGCGCGGGCGACTGGAACATCCGCAACGGCCAAGGCGCGCCCTATTGCCAAAGCACGATCTTTCTGGATCAGCAGGGCGCCCCATTGGCCGACATGATCCTGCCCTATGCCTCGCTTGATGACGATCTGCCGCCCGTGTTGGCGGGCATGGGCATTCATGCCCGCATCCCGCGGCTTAATGTCAGCGTGATTCCCCCCGATCAGGCAAGGATCCCCCCGCATCTGATCGACGAAATCCGGGCGCATTACGCGGCCGATTACGCGCTTTGGTCCCGGCTGCGCGACATCAACGCCGCGGGGCTGGCGCGTCTGAACCGCGCCACACCGCACAGCGCATGAAAAACCCCGGGCCGCGCTGCGGTCCGGGGTGTGCGTCCTGGCCAGTCGGGCCGGCAACGGTCTGCAAAAGGGTCACAGCTGTGCCGCGACATTCTCGGGAATGTCGAAATTATGCGTCACGGTCTGCACATCGTCATCTTCTTCCAGCATGTCGATCAGCCGCATCAGCTTTTGCGCCGTCTCCAGATCGACTTCGGTCAGGCTCTGCGGCTTCCAGATCAGCTTCGATTCGGTGGATTCGCCCAAGGTTTTCTCAAGCGCGTCAGACACTTCGTTCAGCGACTCGACCGAGCAATAGATCCAGTGGCCTTCGTCATCGGACTCGACATCATCTGCCCCTGCCTCCAGTGCGGCCATCATCACCGTGTCGGCGTCGCCTGCCGAGGCCGGATAAGTGATCTCGCCCACCCGGTCAAAGCTGTGCGCGACCGATCCGGTGGTGCCCAGATTGCCGCCGCATTTGCTGAAATAGGACCGCACATTGCTGGCCGTGCGGTTCAGGTTGTCGGTCATCGCCTCGACGATGATCGCAATCCCGTTCACGCCATAGCCTTCATAGCGGATTTCGGTGTAGTCATCGCCTTCACCCATCTGCGATTTCTTGATGGCGCGGTCGATCACATCCTTGGGCATCGACACCGCCTTGGCCGCCTTGACCGCCAGCCTCAACCGCGGGTTCATCTCAGGGTCAGGCAACCCCATCTTGGCGGCAACGGTGATTTCCTTTGCCAGCTTCGAAAACATCTTGGACCGCAGCTTGTCCTGCTTGCCCTTGCGATGCTGGATGTTCGCCCATTTTGAATGGCCAGCCATGACCCCAACTCCTACCCGTCGCCGTGATGATGGCCTCCCTTACACCAGCCTCCAGCCTGGCCGCAAGGCTCCGCCGGAAAGGCCGCGCAAGGGACGCTGGGGGGAACCGATCAGGCCAGCGCCGCGCGCACCTGCGCAAAGGCGCGGGCCATGATGTCCTGCGCGGCCTGGGGCGTTTCAGCCTCGGCATAGACGCGGAACTCGGGGGCATTGCCCGATGGGCGCAGATGCACGACCCCCCCGGACCGCAGCGAGGCGCGCAAGCCATCGGTCGCATCGACCGAGGCGATCTCGCCGATGGGGGCCAGAAAAGCCTCCAGTTCACCCGCCGCCAGCCGCGCCAAAAGCGCCTGTGACCGCGCAGTCTCGATCCCTTCCAGACGGTCCGTCACGGTAAAGCGTGCCGGTTCCTCGGCCACCCGCGCCGCAAGCGACCCGGCGCGCCGCGCCTCGATCAAGGCCGCCACAATCGGCAACAGGCTGTCGCGCGTCATCAGTCGCGGCAAAGGCCCCATCGGCCCCTGGGCGTCAAAGCCCAACAGGAACCCCCCGTTGGGTTCATAGCCCACGACCCGCCCCCCGGCCGCCTCCATCGCCGCGATCACATAGGGCGACCCGATGCGCGTGCGCAGGACCCGTGCAAACCGCCCCGAAAGATCGACACCGGAATTGGCCGAGACCGTCGTCACCACCACCTCGGCCCCAAGCAAGGCCGCCGTGATCTGGCCCAACACATCGCCCGGCACGATCTCGCCGCGGGCATCGGCCACCAGCGGGCGATCCCCATCGCCATCGGTCGAGACAATCGCGTCCAGCCCCGCCGCCCAGGCCGCAAACTGGCCCCGCACCGCGCCCGGCACCGCCTCGGTGTCCACCGGCACGAAAACGTCGGACGGTCCAAGAACCGCAACCCGCGCGCCCAGGGATTCAAGACAGCTGACGATGAACCCGGCGCTGACCGCCGAATGGGCCCAAAGGCCGATGCTCATCCCCTCCAGCGCGCGGCCAAAGGCGCCGCGATAGCGCGCGGCCCACTCCCCCCCGGCCGACATCACAGCCCGGCGCGGCGCGGCAAGCCCCGATGGGGCCCGCCCCAGCGCGCCCAGAATGGCACCCTCGTCGGCCTTGGTGATCTCACCGCCCGGCACATAGAATTTCAACCCGTTGCGATCGGCCGGAATATGGCTGCCCGTCACCATCACCGCCGCCGCGCCAGCCTCCATCGCCGCCATCGCCAGCGCGGGTGTCGGCAAGGCACCGCAATCGGTGACGGCCAGACCTTCGCCCCGTGCCGCCGCGATCACGACCTCGGCCAGCGCGGGCGAACTTGCCCGCAGATCGCGCCCGACCCACAGCCCGCTGCCAACCGGACAGGATGACACGAAGGCCCGTGTGTAATCGCCCACCAGATCGGGCGTAAGCTCTGTCACAAGGCCGCGCAGGCCGCTTGTTCCGAATTTTGGTGCCATGGCATCACTCTCCGACCGGCGGGGGCGAGGCAAAGACGCGGCGGCCCCCGGCGGCATCGGTGATCACCACCTCGGCCATCGGCGGCACGGCGCCTTCGGCCCCCAGCGCCGAAGTAAGCCCGGTCCAGATCTGGCGCAGCACATTCGGGTTTTCCACCACCCGCACCGCATAGCTGTGCCCCGGCAGGCAGACATCCAGCCGGCCCGACGGGGCGGCAGGCCAGTTGCGCAGCCGGCAGATGCTGCCGTCCGACACCACCAGTGTCAGCATCGTGTCGGACAACCGCGCCTCTCGCACCGTGGGACCAGAGGCCGCCACGGGCACACAGGCCCCCAGCAAAAGACAGACAAGAACAAAGCGCATAGGAACCTCATCAAAGCGGCCAGATGACCGGAATCAGCGCGGCGCACACCAGCATCACAAGGATGTTCAGCGGCAACCCGATCCGGGTGAAATCGGTGAAACGATATCCGCCCGGACCATAAACCATCATGTTGGTCTGATAGCCCACCGGCGTCGCAAAAGCCAAGGTCGCGGAAAACATCACCGCCACCACAAAAGGCCGGGGATCGTGGCCAAGGTTCTGGGCCAGTTCGATGGCGACGGGCGTATAGATCACCGCCACGGCATTGTTCGACAGGAACTCGGTCAGCACCAAACCGATGAAATAGACCGAGAGGATCAGCAGGAACGGCGACAGCCCGGCCAAAAGCGGCGCCACCCCCGCAACCAGCATCTCGACAGCGCCCGACCGCTCCAGCCCCTCGCCCACCGCAAGCATGGCAAAGATCATCGCAAGCAGGCGCCCATCGACAAAGGAAAACGCCTCGTCACTGTCCACGCAATGGGTGATCAGGATCACCGCCACCGCCAGAAACGCCAAAAGCTGGATCGGCGCCAGATCAAAGGCCGCAAGCACGACAACCCCCAAAAGCGCCGAAATCGCGATCGGGGCCTTGGTCCGGCGAAACGCGCGGATCGACGGGCGGCTGATATCGACCAGATCCATGTCGGCGGCCAGCCGCTGGATATCCTCGATCGCCCCCTCCAGCAGCAGCGTATCGCCCACCCGCACCACCAGATCGTCCAGCTGCCGCCCGATGTTCTGCGCGCGGCGGTGCGCGGCAATCGGATAGACCCCATAACGGCGGCGCAAGCGCAAGTCGCCCAGCCTCTGGCCCTCCATCCGACAGCCCGGCCCGATCAGCACCTCCACCGTCTCGGTCTTGACCGAGCTCAGCTTGTCCACAAGGTTGACATCGGTGCGCTTTTGCAGGCCCAAAAGCTCGGTCATCTCGGTGCGCAAGACCACCCGATCCCCGGCTTCAAGCCGCACCGGCGCCAGATTGCGCCGCAAACTCGAATCCCCGCGCAACACGTCGATCAGCCGCACGCCATCGCGGCGAAACAGGTCGATCTCTTGCGGCGACTGGCCGATCAGCGGGCTGCCCTCGGGGATCGCGACTTCGGTGAAGTATTTCATGCGCTTGCGGTCGTTCAGCAGCGTGCCCATGGACTGCCGGTCCGGCAGCAGGCGGTCGGCGAACAGCATCAGGAACAGCCCCCCCGCGATCAGCACGGCAATGCCCAGCGGCGCGATCTCGAACAGGCTGAAATGGTCCAGCCCCTGACGCGCCGCAACCCCATCGACCAAGATGTTGGTCGAGGTGCCGATCAGCGTGATCATCCCGCCCAGAACGGTGATATAGCTCAGCGGGATCAACAGCTTGGACGGCGCCTTTCCCACCCGCGCCGCGATCTGGATCGCGACAGGGATCATCACCGCCACCAGCGGCGTGTTGTTCATGAAGGCCGAGGCGATCCCGACAAACCCGAACAGCCCCAATACGGTCGCGCGCGGCCGCCCTTCGACATGGCGCTCGGCGGCGCGGATGATCATCTCGACAGCCCCCGTGCGCACCAGCCCGCCCATCAACAGGAACATCAAGGCGATGGTCCAGGGCGCCGGGTTCGACAGCACATCGCCCACCGCCGCCACCGGCATCAGGCCCGTGACCATCATGGTTGCCGCCGCCGCAATGGCCGTCACCTCTACCGGAAATGTCTCGCGCACGAACAGGGCGAACATCACCACCAGAATGCCAAGTGCCACCCAAGGCGCCAGATCCGGCGCAATCTCGATTCCGAACATCACCCCTCCCGCACGGGTTCAGCCGTGCGCCGGGGTTGCACCAGCGCCACCCCCGACACCATCACCACAAACGCCCCCCAAAGCATCGGGGGCAGCCGCTCGCCCAAGATGACCATGGCCCAGATCACGCCGGCCCCTGTCACCAGATAGGAACATTGCGCCGCAAACACCGCCCCCGCCTGTGCCGCAAGCCAGACATAGCCCGCATAGCACAGCGCATGCACCACGCTTGACCCGATCAGCGCCCATTCCGCCACCGTCCAGGCCCCGCGCGGGTCAATCCATTGGCCGCTTGCCAAAGCAAGAGGCAGACACAAGACCACCCCGACCAGCGAGGCCATGAACATCGCCTGCACCGGATCCATCCCGGCTGTGCCAAAACGGGCGACGTAATTGGCCTCCAGCGCATAGAAAAGCGGCCCGACCAGCGCGAGGGGGACAAATCCCAGCAAAGCCACCGGCACCCCCGCCCCTGGCGCGGCGATCAGCCCCACGCCGATCAGCCCCAGCAGCAGACCTGCAAGGCGCGGCAGGGAAAAGCGGTCCATCCCAAGCGCCAGCGCGATCGGAAAGGACAGCATCGGCACCGCCGAGATCAGGATCGACATGATCCCCGAAGGCAGATGCCCGACACTGGTGTAGAAGGTGGCATTGGGCACCAATGTGCCCAGAACCGCCACCACCGCCGCAAAGACCAGCGTGGGTCGTGTCAGCACCAGACCCTTGCCCCGGACAAGGGACATCGTGCCGAGCAGCAGGGTGCAGATCACCAATTGCCAGAAGATCAGACCAAAGGGCTGATGCCCCGTGCTGGTCGCCAATTTGCCAAGCGGCTGCGTAACCCCCCAGCCCAGACCAAGCGCCACAAGCACAAGGGCAAACAGCCGGTGGCGCGTCAAGGCCGCGCCTCTTGCAGGCGCCCGCCCATCCGGATCATCCGCACCGTCAAGGCCTTGCCGCTGCGGTCATCGGTTTCGACAAACACCCCCGAAAGCGTGGCCTCGCCCCCCGCCGGTTCAAACCGCGCCTTTGGCATGCCGGTGATGAACCGCCGCAGCGGCTCCAGCTTTTCCATGCCGATGACGCTGTTGTAATCGCCGCACATCCCGGCATCGGTCAGATAGGCGGTGCCGCCGGGCAAGACCTGCGCATCGCCGGTCGGCACATGGGTATGGGTGCCCACCACCAGACTTGCCTGCCCGTCGCACCAATGGCCCATGGCCATCTTTTCGGATGTCGCCTCGGCATGCACATCGACGATGGCGGCCTGCACCATCCCGCCCATGGGATGCGCCTTCAGCACCCCCTCGATCGCGGAAAACGGGTCGTCAAAGGGGCGTTTCATGAACACCTGCCCCAGGACCTGCGCCACCAGAACCTTGCGCCCTTGCGTCGCAGGAAACACCCGCCACCCCTTGCCCGGCGCGACCTTGCTGAAATTGATCGGGCGCAGGATGCGGGGCTCTTGCTCGATGAAACTCAGCATGTCCTTCTGGTCAAAGGCGTGATCGCCCAGCGTCAGGCAATCCGCCCCCGCACCCAGCAGGATCTTGGCATGATCCGGCGTGAGGCCCGCGCCGCTGCTGGCATTCTCGCCATTGACCACGACGAAATCGAGGTTCCACTCCGCGCGCAACGCGGGAAGCCGCTCGGCAATTGCCGCGCGCCCGGTCCGGCCCATCACATCGCCAAGGAAAAGCATCCGCATGACGCCCCGATTAGGCCCCGCGGCCTCTGCCTTCAAGCAAAATCCGCGCGGCATTGACGCCGCCTGCGGCCCCGCTACCCTTTGCCCATGACCGATCTGCCCGCCGCCCTCTCCGACTGGTTCGCCGCAAAGGGCTGGGTGCTGCATCCCCATCAGATCCAGATGCTGGCGCGCGCCAGCGATCCCGCCACGTTGCTGATCGCCCCGACCGGAGGGGGCAAGACGCTGGCCGGGTTTCTGCCAACCTTGGCCGAACTGTCAACTTCACCGGCCAAGGGCTTGCATACGCTTTACATTTCGCCCCTCAAGGCGCTTGCCGCCGACATCCGCCGCAATCTGCGCACGCCCATCGAAGGCGCGGGTCTGCCGATCCGGGTCGAGGATCGCACCGGCGACACCAGCTATACCCAGCGCCGTCGCCAACGCGCCGATCCGCCGCACATCCTGCTGACCACGCCGGAATCGCTTGCCCTGCTGCTGTCCTATGAGGATGCGCCGCGCGTCTTTGCCGGCCTGCAACGCGTGATCCTGGACGAGCTGCATGCGCTCGCCGAGTCAAAGCGCGGCGATCAGATGACGCTGCTGCTTGCCCGCCTGCAAAGCCTGTCGCCCGGCTTGCGCCGCGTAGGTCTTTCGGCCACCGTCGAAGACCCGCCCGCCCTCGCCCGCTTTCTGGCCCCCGACACCGACATCCTGCTGGCCGATCCCGGCCCGCCGCCCGACATCGCCATGCTGGAAACCGATGCCCCCCCGCCCTGGGCGGGCGGTGGCGGGCGCTATGCGATCCCTGCGATCCTGGAACAGGTAAAACAGCACCGCACCACGCTTATCTTTCACAACACCCGGGCGCAGGCCGAGCTGTTTTTCCACGATCTGTGGCTGAACAACAGCGAAGACCTGCCCATCGGGATCCATCACGGCAGCCTGTCGCGAGAGCAGCGCGAACGGGTGGAGGCGGCGATGGTGGCGGGTGCGCTCCGCGCCATCGTCTGCACCGGCAGCCTCGATCTGGGCATCGACTGGGGCGATGTCGATCTGGTGATCCAGGTCGGCGCACCGAAGAATGTCAAACGGCTTGTCCAGCGCATTGGCCGCGCCAACCACCGCTACAACGCCCCGTCCAAGGCGCTGCTTTTGCCCGCCAACCGCTTTGAAGTGGTCGAATGCAAGGCAGCACTCGATGCCGTGCGCGATGGCACGCTGGACGGCGAACCGCGCGGGCCCGGCCCCCGCGACGTGTTGTGCCAGCATATCCTGATGACCGCCTGCGCAGGCCCTTTCGAGGCAGAGGCCCTTTATGCCGAGGTGATCACCGCCGGCCCCTATGCCGCGCTGACGCGGGCCGAATTCGACGCCGCCCTCGATTTCGTCGCCACGGGAGGCTATGCCTTGCGCACCTATGACCGCTGGCAGCGGCTGAAACAGACGGCGGGCAAATGGCACCTGCGCGATCCCCGCGCCGCCGCCGTGATCCGCCAGAACCTTGGCACCATCATCGATGTCGAAACGCTGAAGGTGCGGCTGAAGAACCGTTTTGGCGGCACGCCGCTGGGCGAGGTCGAGGAAGCCTTTGCCGCCACCCTGACACCCGGCGACACGTTTTTGATCGGCGGGCAGGTCGTGCGCTATGAGGGATTGCGCGAAATGACGGTCGAGGTGACGCACCAACCTGGGCGCGATCCAAAGGTCGCTGTGTTTAATGGAACAAAATTTGCGACTTCGACCCTGCTGACACAGCGTATTCTTGACATATTCGAACAAAAGCGCTGGCCAGACTTGCCCGCCCACACCGCCGAATGGCTTTCCTTGCAGCGCGAGGTGTCGCGCCTGCCCGACGCGCATAGCCTGCTGTGCGAAACCTTTCCGCATGACGGGCGCGAACATCTGGTCGTCTATGGCTTTGCGGGGCGCAACGCGCAACAAACCCTTGGCCTTTTGCTGACCAAGGCGATGGAGGAGCGTGGCCTTGCCCCGCTTGGCTTTGTCGCCACCGATTACGCCACGCTGATCTGGGGGCTGGAGGCCGTGACAGATGCCGCCCCCCTGTTCGATCTGCCCGCGCTGCAAGACGGGCTGGAAACCTGGCTCGCGGGCAATGCGGTGATGAAACGCACCTTCCGCGCCAGCGCGATCATCGCGGGGCTGATCGAACGCAGCCATCAGGGCCGGCGCAAATCCGGTCGGCAGGCCACGTTTTCGTCCGACATCCTGTATGACACCTTGCGCAAATACGACCCCCAGCATCTGCTTTTGCAAATCACGCGAGAGGAGGCGATGCGCGGCCTGATCGACTTTTCGCGGATCGAGGAGATGCTTGGCCGGGTCGATGGCCGCATCGAAACCCGCCGCTTGCCGCGCCTCTCGCCCCTGTCGGCGCCGCTGTTCCTTGAACCCGGTCGCATCCCGGTGCAGGGCGCGGGGCGCGAACGGCTGGCCGAAGACGCCGCCCGCCGCTTGATGGAGGCAGCAGGTCTGGCGTGAACGGCAGGGCCTTGCCAATTGGCCCGGCATTGGGCAATCGGGGCAGATGGATTATGCCGTCACCCTTGCCGGGGAAACCCTGATTGCCCGCCCCTCCGGGGCGCTGTTCTGGCCTGCGCGGGGGGTGTTGTGCGTGTCAGACCTGCATCTTGGCAAATCGGAACGCATGGCGCGCCGGGCCGGTGTCTTGCTGCCGCCCTATGAGACGCGCGAAACCCTGTTGCGGCTGGAGGCAGAGATCGAGGCCGCAGGGGCCAGCACCGTGATCTGCCTTGGCGACAGTTTCGATGATGCCGCCGCGCTGAACGGGCTGGATGAGGCGGACCGTTTGTGGCTGGTGCGGCTGATGGCGGGGCGCAACTGGGTGTGGGTGGCGGGCAACCACGACGCAGGCCCCCTTGATATTTCAGGCAGCCATCGGGCCGAGGTGCAGATCGGCAGCCTGAGCTTTCGCCACATCGCGGAGCCGGGGAAAAAGGCCGAAGTGTCAGGCCATTATCACCCCAAGGCGCGGCTGGCGGGCAAGGCATGGCGCT
>JALOSF010000159.1 GCA_025458525.1 Cypionkella sp.
GCCGTAGGTCATCAATCCACCCGCGCGGTCATAGCGGTCATAGACCGTGACCTGTACGCCCTGCCGCCGCAGCACATCCGCCGCCGCAAGACCCCCCGGGCCCGCGCCGATGATGCCTACGGACTCAGAGCGCTCTTGGTGTGGGCGGATCGGCTTGACCCAGCCCTGCTCCCACGCGGTGTCGGTGATGTACTTCTCAACCGCGCCGATGGTCACGGTGCCATGGCCGGACTGTTCGATCACGCAATTGCCTTCGCACAGCCGGTCCTGCGGGCAGATGCGGCCGCAGATTTCGGGGAAGGTGTTCGTGGCCTGGCTGATCTCATACGCCTCTTGCAACCGGCCCTCGGCGGTCAGCTTCAGCCAGTCGGGGATGTTGTTGTGCAACGGGCAGTGCGACTGGCAATATGGCACGCCGCACTGGCTGCAGCGGCCAGCCTGTTCGGCGGCCTTCAGGTCGGCGTACTCGCGGTAAATCTCATCGAAATCCTGCGCGCGCGAGGATGGGTCACGCTTCTCGGGCGTTTCCTTGCCCAGAGTCACGAATTTCAACATCTTCTGCGTGGCCATGGCTGCGTCTCCGCACGAAATCCTCGGGACCGACTACCTACAGCGGATCAAAAAGCAATAAAAGTCAGCAAGGCTTACCTATTTGCAGGTTTTTTGTGGGGTGGGACAGGAAAGCTGACATTTCTGGCGCAGTTTAGGTCAGTATGGTTTCCAGACCGCCTTAGTACCCTAGGGAAAGCGCGGCCAACGCGGCCGTTCCCACAATGATTCGCCACCAACCGAACAGCGCATATCCGTGGCGACTGATGTAGTTCAGCACCCAGCGCACGACCAACAGCGCTGTGACGAAAGCCACGGCAAAGCCCACCGCAATATCCCAGACCGCGCCGAAATCAAGGACATCGCGGCTTTTGAACAGGTCGTAGGCCACCGCTGCCCCCATCGTCGGCAGGCTGAGGAGGAATGAAAACTCCGCCGCCGCCCGCTTTTCAACGCCCATCAGCAAAGCACCAACAATCGTCGCGCCCGAGCGGCTGACCCCCGGCACCATCGCAAGGCACTGGCAAAGCCCGATGGCCAGCGACTTGCCCAACGGCAGCGCCAAAGCATCGTGGTACCGGGGCGCCGGTGCGATGCGGTCAATCACCAGCAGCACAAAGCCGCCCAGAATCAACATGATGGCAATCAGCATCGGCGTTTCAAACAGCACCGTCTTGATGAAGTCATGCGCCAAAAGCCCGACCACGACAGCCGGCAGAAACGCGAGAAGGATCGACATGATCGCCCGCCGCGCCGCATCGTCATGCCGCGCCCGAAGGAACAGCTGCGTCACCATCGCGGCATAGACCGAGGTCAGCGCCAGAATCGCACCCAGCTGGATCACCACTTCAAAGGTGCGTCCCTTGGATTCGAACCCCAGGAAATGCCCGGCCAACAGAAGGTGCCCGGTTGAGGAGACCGGCAGAAACTCGGTCAGACCTTCCAGCAGACCCAGAACAGCCGCGGTGATGGTTGAATTATCCATGCCCTACCTGTCGCGGAACCTTTCGGCCCGCACCGTGCCGTCGGCCTGAACGGTCCCGCGCATTTCAGCCTCATCGCCGATGCGGGGGCGGTCATCGACCCTTGTACCGCCGTCGATCAGGAAGGCTGCTCCGTCAATCTCGGCCTCGGCGGTCAGGGTGCCGCGCAAGCGGATGCGCGCGCCCACCGGGATCGGCGCAGGCACGCCATCAGCGTCAAGCGCGCCTTGGGCGATCCAGTCATGGATCAGCCGAACATCCTCATCCGGCAGCCAGGGCGGGCCGTCAAAGGGCATGCGGGGGTCAGACAGGCCGGTGATCCGGCGCCAGATCTCCGACATCTCGGGATTGCCCGGCAGCACCGCCAGCCGGTCACCGCCCTGCAGCACTGCGGCCAGGCTGTCCAGCCGAAGATCTTCCGGCGGGGCACCAAGCTTGGAGTTGTCGGAGTGGCACTTGATGCAGCCCTTGAGGAAGATCGGCTCCACGTCCGACCAAAGCACCGGCTCACCCGGCGCGGGGCGCTTGCGTTCGGGCGCGGCGGCAAGGGTCACGTCGCCAGCCGGCATCCCGGCCATGACCCAACCTTCGACCATGGCAATCTGTTCAGGCTCAAGGAACGGCGGGCCATCCAGCGGCATCTGCGGTTCCGCTTCGCCGCGCAGGCGTTGCAGAAGCAGGCTTGCGGCGTCGCCAGCCACCACGACCGGGCCGTTTTCGCTGCCTTGCAACACGCCCTCAAGCGTATCCAGCCGCAGGCCAAGCGGGGCATCCTCGCCCGAATGGCACATCACGCAACGGTCGACAAACAGCGCTCCGACCTGCGAGAAATCCTGGCCCAGCCCCGGCCCGGCAAGCACGCCAAAGGCTAAGGCAAAGCGGAAAATCATGTCTTCTTCAGGTTCTTGGCCGAGCCCTTGATGGCGGCATACTGACCCGAAGGGCGATAGCGCCACAGATATTCCGGCAGCACCGACTCCATCGCCGTCGGTGTAATCCCAAGATCGGCAAAGCTCTTCGCACCGGGGGCGACCACATTGTCGCGCGCCAGGTTCTTGACCTGATCGCGGGTGATCATCTTGTTCTCGATCAGCCCAAGCGTCACGGCCTGAAGCATGTCAAAGCCAAAGCCCATGATCCGCGCCAGGAAGAAGGGCACATTGACCACGGCGCGGCGGCGCTGGATGACTTTCAGCATGCGGCCCATCAGCCCGCGGAAGGTATCCACCTCGGGCCCGCCAAGTTCATAGACCCCCGGGGCTGCCTGACCAAGCACGGCCTTGACCGCCGCCTGTGCCACGTCGTCGACATAGACCGGCTGGAACCGCGTTTCGGCCCCCACCACGGGCAGAACCGGGCCCATCCGCGTCATCGCGGCGAAGCGGTTGAAAAAGCCATCCTCGGTTCCGAAAATGATCGATGGGCGCAGGATCACGGCGCTGGGGAAAGCGGCCAGAACCGCCGTCTCACCTTGCGCCTTGCTGCGGGCATAGTCGCTGTCCGACGCCGCATCTGCCCCGATGGCCGAAATCTGCACCAGCTGGCCGACGCCTTCCGCAGCCGCGATCCGGGCGATCCGGGCGGCACCTGCATCCTGGACCGAGTCAAAGGTGTTCTTGCCCGACCGGTTCAGGATGCCCACGCAATTGACCACAGCCTGCGCCCCATGCAGTGCCGCGCGCACACTGGCATCGTCGCGGATGTTGCAGGCCACAGGTTCCACCTGCCCGGGCGTGCCGTAGGGGCGCACGAACAGCGCTTCATTCGGGCGGCGAACAGCGACACGGACGCGCCACCCCTCTTTCGCCATGCGCCTTGCGATGTAGCGGCCGACAAAGCCCGATCCGCCAAAAATGGTGACAAGCCTAGTCATGCCTGAACTCCTGTTCGAAGCCGCGAAGGGGCTGGAAACTGGCCGGATCAATACCCCCCGCGCGGGAACCGGGCAAGGCCAAACCGGTGCGGCAAATTTTGTAGTGGAGCCGTTGACTTCGCCAAACCGGGCCGTTACATCGCCCATCAGTGCCCAGATGGCGGAATTGGTAGACGCACTGGTTTCAGGTACCAGCGCTGCAAGGCGTGGAGGTTCGAGTCCTCTTCTCGCTTTTCCGGCACCCCTATACAGGCTGCCCCATTTCAGGTAGTGCCCCCCAACGGTCGAGATTCCGGGACTGTGGGCGAGGAGGCCCGCACCAAGGGGACGTAAGGCCGTTTGGCTTATCGGGCATCATGAGGTGCCCCCCTTTGGAAAGACATCCATGACGATGACAAACGTGGCCGCGCCGCTGGCGCAGGCTTTGGCAGGCAAGGGCTATGAGGCCCTGACCGCCGTGCAGGCGGCTGTGCTGACAGAAGGCGTCTCGGGACGCGACATGCTGGTTTCGGCGCAGACCGGATCGGGCAAGACCGTGGCCTTTGGTCTGGCGATTGCGCCGGAAATCCTTGGCGGGCAGGATCGGCTTTTGTACGCCGACCACCCGCTGGCGCTGATCATCGCGCCGACCCGGGAACTGGCGCTGCAAGTCGCGCGGGAACTGGAATGGCTTTACGCCGGCGCTGGCGCCAAGATCGCCACCTGCGTTGGTGGCATGGATTACCGCACCGAAAAGCGCATGCTGGAGCGCGGGGCACATATCGTTGTCGGCACGCCGGGCCGCTTGCGCGATCATATCGACCGCCGCAGCCTTGACCTGTCGGGTCTGAAAGCCGCCGTGCTGGACGAAGCCGACGAGATGCTGGATCTGGGCTTTGCCGAGGATCTGGAATTCATCCTGGCCGCCGCCCCTGCAGAGCGCCGGACGCTGATGTTCTCGGCCACCGTGCCGAAGGAAATCGAAAAGCTGGCCGCGACCTTCCAGACGGATGCCTTGCGCATTGTCGCCCAAGGGGAATCGCGCCAGCACGTCGATATCGAATACAAGGCCTACAGCGTGGCCGTCCGCGACCGCGAACATGCCATCTTCAACATCCTGCGGTTCTACGAATCGCAGACCGCGATCGTCTTCTGCAAGACGCGCGTGAACGTGAACCACCTGATGGCCCGCATGGGCAACCGGGGCTTTCAGGTCGTGGCCCTGTCGGGTGAGCTCTCGCAGCAAGAACGCACCCACGCACTGCAAGCCCTGCGCGATGGCCGCGCCCGGGTCTGTATCGCCACCGACGTCGCCGCGCGGGGCATCGACTTGCCGGGGTTGGAACTGGTGATCCATGCTGACCTGCCGTCGAACTCGGAAATCCTGCTGCACCGTTCGGGCCGTACTGGCCGCGCGGGCAAGAAAGGCGTCTCGGCGCTGATCGTGGCCCCGGCAGAGTTCAAGAAGGCCCAGCGCCTGTTGCAAGGCGCCAAGGTCGTGGCCGAATGGGGTGCGGCCCCGGGTGCCGACGAAGTGCAGGCCAAGGATGACTTGCGGATTCTGGAGCACCCGCTCCTTCTCGCCGGTGTCGGCGATGATATGGACATGGCCCAGGGCCTTTTGGAGCGTTTCGGTGCCGAAGCTGTTGCCGCCGGTTTCGTCCGCATGTGGCGCGAAGGCCGCTCTGCGCCCGAGGTGCTGTCGTCCGATCAGGCCAACCCGCCGCAAAGCGCCCCACCACGCGAACGGGGTGAGTTTGGCCCCTCGGTCTGGTTCCGCCTGTCGGTCGGCCGCGCTGGCCGGGCCGAGGCGCGCTGGTTGCTGCCCAAGATCTGTGACGCGGGCGGCATCGGCAAGGATGGCATTGGTGCGATCCGCGTGCGTGAGGATGAAACCTTCGTGCAAATCGCAGCCCCGCTTGCCGACAAGTTCGGCGCGAGGGTGAGCCTGATCTGGACCGCCCCCGCGCCCCTTCGGCCAAGTTTGAGCGGCCTGAGCGTGCCGAACGTCCGGAACGCAGCGAACCGCGCCGGGAAAAGCCCGCCTACACGCCGAAACCCGCGCGTGTGGTCGACGAAGACGCAAGCCCCGCCCGCGCCGAACCGG
The DNA here is from genome assembly GCA_025458525.1 of Cypionkella sp. Lineage (GTDB taxonomy): Bacteria > Pseudomonadota > Alphaproteobacteria > Rhodobacterales > Rhodobacteraceae > Pseudotabrizicola. The sequence continues at coordinate 5,492 of JALOSF010000159.1, forward strand.
TGAAGAAGCCCTACGCAAAGCGTGAGGACAGCCCGCGCCCGTCATCCGCAAAACCAGCCTATGCCAAACCCGCTTATTCCAAGCCCGATTGGCAGGATAAGCCAAAGCCCTATGCCAAGCGCGAAGACAGCCCGCGCCCGGCCCGTGCGCCCTATGACCCGGACCGCGCTGCCCGTCCGGCCAGCGCAGACGACTCAAAGAAGCCGCGCTGGTCCCCGGACCAGAAGTCCGCACCCCGCTCGGCTGGCTACAAAAGCCAGGGTGGTCCCGCCGGAAAACCGGCGCGTGCCGAAGGCTACAAGAGCCACGCCTCGGAAGGCGCCGGCTACAAGCCGAAAGCCGAGGGCTACAAGCCCAAGTCTGAAGGCTACAAACCCAAAGGCGACGGCTTCAAACCCCGTGAGGATGGCGACCGTCCAGCCCGCAAGCCCTATCCCGCCAAAGGCGATGACGCGCGACCGTTCGTGAAACGCGACGGTCCGGCGAAACCGGGTGGGTTCAAGACCTTTGCAGCGGGGGGCAAGAAACCCTTCGACAAGGCAGGCTCTGGTGCAGCCCCGCGCCCGGCAAAGCCAAAGGCCGATGCCAAGGACACCACAAAACGCTTCGTGCCGCCAAAAGGGCCAAAGCGCTAAGACACCGCGACGTCAGGGCCGGAGTTTTCCAAAACTCCGGCCCGATTTCTTTGAAGAAATCGGCACTATCCTCGCAGCCGGTGCAACGCATCCGTATGCAGCGCGGGCGGCAACGCCAGAACGCCCTTCGCCTGCGCCCCCGGGGTGTTGAAGCGCAAGGCCTCCCCCAACTGATCGGTCACCACGGCGCCAGCGCGTTCCGCGATCAGGCTGCCCGCGGCAATGTCCCATTCCCAGGCGTCGCGGAGCGTCAGCATCCCGTCATGCCGCCCTTCGGCCGCGAGACACAGC
>JALOSF010000160.1 GCA_025458525.1 Cypionkella sp.
TCACGCGGCCACCAAAGCGTGCCCAGATAGCTCAGTTGGTAGAGCAGCGGATTGAAAATCCGCGTGTCGCTGGTTCGATTCCGGCTCTGGGCACCACTTAAACCTCCAAGACTATTCAGTCACATCCGGAGATTGCTGGCCGTCAGGGGCTTGTGAGCTCGCTGTGTACGGCATTCTCCGACCTTGCCCGCTTTGGAGCCGCCGATTGGGGGGTATCGCCGCAAGGATCGGCAAGGGAACCGGCAGGCAGCGACAGGCTTTCTGGAGAGAGGTAGACCTAGCGGCTGCAGTCTGGTGAATCCCGGGCGAACGGATGAAGATATGTCGTCCTCATCCTGTGCCAGTTGCGCAGGCGTCCTTGAACCTGTGGCGTCTGCCGCCCTTAGGCATCCCAACTTAGCTAGGCGGCAATCGTGCAACGGGCCGCCAGAGAGTGAAGCCGCCGGACAGTTTCGGGACAGTGTGGACGTGGTTTTCGACCGTAAGTGCCTTCGGTAGCCGCAAACGGCCAAGAAGCGGGCGGTCGCTTGATCTTTGAGTTCATGGAAGAGAACCACAAGCAGTTATTCCAGCAAAGGAACGGACCTTCGGGATAAGTGGTCAGCGACAGGTGGGAAGCACGGCTTTGCATGACATGCTTCATGCAGGAATGCAGCACAGCCTGGCGTTTGTCCAAACAGGCTAGGCCCAAGGCTGATCTGATCGACAGCGCTGATCTGGGCAGAAAATCAAGGGCGATCCTTGATCCAAATCAATCAAACAACGCAAAAAGTGAATATAATGCAACAGAGGGCAGTACGGGGGAGCAAGCCGCAGAATTGATATCAGACTGTGAAAAAAGGTGCAGACAGGCGTCAAGTGGCCGAAGCCTGCGTTCCGCAGTGGATCAAGGCAAGCGTGCTTTGCCCCAACGACATCCGACGGGGTTGGCACAATTCTGATACCGATCTTTCGCGGTTCCAGAATGATCGTCAGACGGCGCCAAGACATAGTGCTGCCGAAGGGTTTGCAACTCTGGCTGACCCGCCCAAAGGGCAAGTTTTAGAAGCCGATTTGAAGATAGTCTGAACGCTGAGGAGAACACAGGCTTCAAAACCGCATGCGGGACAAAGCCGCCGGACCGGGCGCTTTTTAAACGGCATGTTTCAAAGAAATGCCCGCAGCCGTGTGATCAGGCCGCATAGGACAAGACCAAAGCCTATCACGATAGTCTATTGGGAAGGGCAGCCAGATGAACCATGTCTCTTGCTCTGTGGATGGGTCCGAATACGCAGATAGCGCCTTGCGTGCTGCAATCGGGCGTTCGGCAAAGCTATTTGCCAAAAGCTCGTTTCCGACGGTGGATGTCACGTTTGGTGAGCCCCCCGCGTCAGCCGCAGGCCTTGTTCTGGACCAACGACGATGCGCAGGCCATCCTTTGTCCAGCCTCTGAAGTGGTCGCCACGAAGGGGCAGAAACCGGACGATGCCAGGATCGCAGTGGAGCACAAGGCTTCGACCGGGATCAGTGACCATGCACATGAGCATGATGTTGAAGCCACCGTCATTGGTATCGGCGACGAGCGCGGGTTTTCGCAGCTTTCTTTTGACTTTGGCGCGATGGATTTGGCCAATCGGGCACCCTTTACCTTCGTCATCGCGCACTGATCCAGTCGTTCGGTCAGCACTGGCGTGGTCTGTCGGCCTTAAAGAACCCCGGCCTGACCGCGCCTTCCCCATGCAATTCAACTCAGGAAAGGGAAAGACCATGAACCGTCTCAAATCAAAAACTGCAATCGTGACTGGGGGTGCTGTCGGCATCGGCCGGGCCTGTGTCATCCGCATGGCCGAGGAAGGTGCAAAGGTTGCCATCCTTGACATGTTGGAGGCCGAGGGCAAGGCGCTGGCCGACGACTTGACCGCTAGCGGCCATGCGGCTGCATTCTGGCCGGTCGATGTCGCGGACGAAGCCGCAATGAAGGCTGCCATCGACGCCGCGGCCGCGCGGTTCGGCAGCCTCGATGTGCTGGTGAACAACGCCGGCATTTCCGGCAGTCCCAAGCCTACCGATCAGGTGACTGAGGCCGAGTGGGACCGGGTTCAGGCGGTGAACGTGAAGGGAGTATTCTTCGGCACCAAGCACGCCATCCCGCATCTTCGCGCGGCGGGAAAGGGGTCGACCATCAACCTGTCGTCCATCGCCGGCCTGATCGGCATTGGCGGCATCGCGCCCTATCATGCCTCGAAAGGCGCGGTGCGTTTGATGACCAAGAATGACGCCATTACCTATGCGGCGGAAAAGATCCGGGTGAACTCCATCCACCCCGCCTATATCTGGACGCCGATGGTGGAAAACCACCTGCGCGCCACCGCCCCTGATCTGGAGGCAGCAAAGGCGGCGGCGGGGGGGGGCCGCGCATCCCCATCGGCACGATGGGCGAACCCGACGACATCGCCTGGGCGGTGGTCTGGCTCGCCTCGGATGAGGCAAAGTTCGTCACCGGGGCAGAGATCGTCATCGACGGCGGCTACACGGCGCGATGATGGGCCTGACCGACCCGCACGCCTCCCCTGCCGCCGATTGCCTTGCCGATCTTGCCGCAACGCCCGATGGCCTGACCGCCACCGAAGCCGCGCGCGATTGGCCGACCATGGGCCAAACTGCCTGCCCGAGGTGCGGGCGCGCGGTCCAGTGGTGCGCTATCTGGTCGGGCCGGGCTTCACCGTCTTCATGCTCTCGTGGATCAACCCGACCGGCGAGCACCGCGATCTATCGCTGGAAGATTACCGCAAGCGCGGCGTCATGGCGGCACTTGATGCGGTGACAACCGTCGTGCCGGACACGCGGGTTCAGGCCGTCGGCTACTGCCTTGGCGGCACTATTCTGGCGATTACAGCGGCAACGATGGCGCGGTATGGCAACTCGCGGCTGGCGTCTGTCACGCTGATGGCCGCACAGGTGGATTTCGCCGAAGCCGGAGAGCTTCTCTTGTTTCTTGATGAAAGCCAGGTGGCGTTTCTGGAAGATCTGATCTGGGAACAGGGCTATCTGGACCGCCCGCAGATGGCCCGCGCCGTTGCGGCGATCCGGGCCGAAGACCTGATCTGGACCCGCACCGTGCAGCGCTATTTCCCGGGGCGCGAGGATGTGCCGACCGATATCGGCGTCTGGCTTTCCGAAAACACCAGAATGCCCGCACAGATGCACTCGCAAGATCCGCGCGGGCTCTTTCTGGAAAACCGGCTTACCGCCGGGCGATTTGCAGTTGAGGGCCGGGTGATCGCGCTGCAGGATCTGTCGGAACCGCTGTTCGTGATCGGCACCGAAACCGATCACATCGCGCCGTGGCGTTCAGTCTACAAGACGCAGCTGTTCACCGACAGCGCCCTGACTTTCGTGCTGACCAAGGGCGGCCACAACAGCGGCATTCTCAGCGAACTGGGCCACGCGGGGCGCTACTACCGCATCTCGCACCGCGCGCCGGGGGCGCATTATGTCGGCCCCGACGCCTGGTTTTCTGCGTCCGAATCCAAGCCCGGATCTTGGTGGCCGCCTTGGGCAGATTGGCTGACGGCACAGGGCGGAGGTCTGGAGAATGCGCCTGCATTGGGAGCACCGGACGGGGGCCTTGCCCCGCTTTGCCCGGCGCCCG
>JALOSF010000161.1 GCA_025458525.1 Cypionkella sp.
CCTGATATCGACGTGGACGTGTTCCGCGCGCAGGCGCAGGCGGTCGGCACGCTGCCGCAGCCCTTTGTGGTCTTCACCTCCACCCGCGACCGGGCGCTGGCGTTGTCGGCCACCATCGCGCTGGAAGGCGAACGGTTGGGCAACCTGCGCGATCTGGATCGGCTGTCGGGCCTGCCTGTCACCGTGCTGGAGGTGGGCGCGTTTTCCAGCGGAGACGGGCATTTCACCGCGGCCAGTTCGCCCGCGCTGATCCGGCTGTTGAACCGCATCGGCGATATCGACGACGCGCTGGGCCGCGATGCCCAATCGCGGATTGGCCTTTTGCCCGGCGCGGTGCTGACGGTGCAAGGGGCAACCAAGGTGATCCTGTCGCCCGTGGCGGCGATCGGTGAGGGGCTGGCACAATAGGAGGCAGCATGCGGCATGCAGCGATCGTCGGGATGGTTCTGGCAATGACGGGGGGTGCCATGGCGCAGACAGTGCAGTTGCCACCCGATTTCAACCCGGGCGCGGTCTATGGCCTGACCGAGGCGGATTGCACCGCCCAAGGCGGCAAGACCCTGCGGGACGGCCTGGGGCTGACCTTCTGCCGGTTGGGCGAGGTTGTTTCGGTGCATGTCTGCGGCGGGATGCGCATCGTGTCGTTGATCCGGCGGGCGGATGGCGCGCTGATGTTGCAGGACCGCGACGGAACGGTGCTTCCGGTGAAGGAGGTGTCAGCCGCTTCGGGCTACAAGGTCGAAGGCGATGGCATCGCGCTGCACGCCAAGGGGGATGAGGCCGTTCTGACCAGTTCCGAAGGGGATTCGGCATGCCAGCGGGCGCGTTGACGTCGCTGGCGACCCTGCCCCGGGCTTGACCCGGGGCCTCGGCGCGCAAGCGAACTGGGCCGCGCGTGCCAGCCCTTCGCTTGCGCTTCGGGCGTTCGCCGCTTCAATCGCTCCACCGGAGCGATTGATCCGGGTCGCAAGCGACCCGGACCGCTTTTGCCGGCCCTTCGCTTGCGCTTCGGGCGTTCGCCGCTTCAATCGCTCCACTGGAGCGATTGATCCGGGTCGCAAGCGACCCGGACCGCGGCTCACCCAATCTTGCAGGCGGCCATGACGGCCATGTTCAGGATGTCGTTCACGGTGGCATTGGTGGAACAGATCTGGATCGGCTTTTTCACCCCGGTCAGGATCGGGCCGATCACCGTGGCGCCTGCCATTTCCTGCATCAGCTTCACCGAGATGCTGGCCGAATGCCGGGCGGGAACGACCAGAATGTTGGCCGGGCCGGTCAGGCGGCAGAACGGGTAATGTGCCATCTGGTCGGTGTTCAGGGCCACGTCCACGGTCATTTCGCCTTCGTATTCGAAATCGACACCGCGGCGGTCCAGCACCAGGGGTGCCTCGTGCATCTTGCTGGCACGCTCGGACACCGGATAGCCGAAGGTCGAGAAGGACACGAAGGCAACCCGCGGTTCCAGGCCCAGATTGCGCGCCACACCGGCGGCACGCTGGGCGATGGTGGCCAGGTCCTCGGCCTCGGGCCATTCATGCACCAGGGTATCGGCGATCAGCACGATCTTGCCCTTGTGCAAAAGCGCGGTCACGCCCACCGCGCCATCGGCGGCGGACGCGTCGAAGACGTGGTTGATCAGGCTGAGCACATGCGCCGACTTGCGAGTGACCCCTGTCACCAGCCCGTCACCGTGGCCATGGGCCAGCATCAGAGACGCGAACACATGCCGGTCGCGCGCGGCCAGACGATGAACATCCTGCCGGTCGAAACCCTGGCGTTGCAGGCGGCGGTAAAGGAAATCCTTGTAGGCATCCAGATGCCGTGTGTTGGCGGCATTCACCACCTCCAGCTCGCGCACGGCGTCGCCGAGGCCCGCGGCATCGAGTTTCTCGCGCACATCCTGATCTCGGCCGACGACCAGCGCCTTGCCCAGCCCGGCACGCTGATAGGCGACAGCGGCGCGCAGCACGCGCGGATCGTCGCCTTCGGCGAAGATCATGCGGGCCTGGGCCTGCCGGGCGCGGGCATGCACGCCTTGCAGGATGGAGGCGGTCGGGTCCATCCGGGCCTTCAACCCGGCCTCATAGGCCTTCATGTCGATGATCGGGCGGCGGGCCACACCGGTATCCATCCCGGCCTTGGCCACCGCGGGCGGGATCACATAGATCAGCCGCGGGTCGAAGGGCGTGGGGATGATGTAGTCGCGCCCGAACGACAGCTTGCGGCCATAGGCCATGGCAACCTCGTCGGGCACATCCTCGCGCGCCAATTTGGCAAGGGCATGGGCGCAGGCGATCTTCATCGCGTCGTTTATGGCCCGGGCGTGGATGTCCAGCGCGCCCCGGAACAGGTAGGGAAAGCCCAGGACGTTGTTGACCTGATTGGGATAATCGCTGCGCCCGGTGGCCACGATGGCATCGGGGCGCACGGCATGCGCCTCTTCGGGGGTGATTTCGGGGTCGGGGTTGGCCATGGCGAAGATGACGGGGTTTTCCGCCATGCTTTCGACCATCGCCGGTGTCACCGCGCCCTTGGCCGAAACGCCCAGGAACACGTCGGCACCCTTCATCGCCTCTTCCAGCGTGCGCAGGTCGGTGCGGGCGGCGTGGGCTGATTTCCACTGGTTCATGCCATCGGTGCGGCCTTGCCAGACCACGCCCTTGGTGTCGCACATGATGCAATTGTCGGGTTTCGCGCCCATTGCCTTCAGCAGTTCCAGACAGGCGATGCCCGCGGCCCCTGCCCCGTTCAGCACGATCCGGCAATCCGCCAGTTTCTTGCCGGTGAGCTCCAGTGCGTTGATGAGGCCTGCTGCACAGATCACCGCGGTGCCGTGCTGGTCGTCATGGAACACCGGGATGTCCATGATTTCCTTCAAACGGCTCTCGATGATGAAGCACTCGGGCGCCTTGATATCCTCAAGGTTGATGCCGCCGAAGGTGGGGCCCATCAGCGAGATGGCCTTGATGATTTCGTCCGTGTCTTCGGTATCCAGTTCGATGTCGATGGCGTTGACATCGGCAAAGCGCTTGAACAGCACCGCCTTGCCTTCCATCACCGGCTTGGATGCCAGGGCGCCCAGGTTGCCCATGCCGAGGATAGCGGTACCATTCGAGATGACGGCGACCATGTTGCCCTTGACCGTGTAGTCATAGGCCGTGGCCGGATTGTCGGCGATGGCCTGCACGGGCACGGCAACACCGGGGGAATAGGCCAGCGACAGGTCCCGCTGAGTCGCCATGGGGGTGGAGGCGACAACATCATACTTACCCGGCCGCGGTTCCAGGTGATAGGCAAGCGCTTCTTCCGGGGTGATCTTGGCACGGGTCATCTGGGGCCTCCCTTTGCGCCCCGTTTAGCGGCGGCTTTGCCTTGCGGCAATGGGAATGCGGGGTTTTCCGGGGTGTGGCGCTGCGCTAGGGTCGGCGCGCCGCAAGGGGGGCCGCATGACCGACACCGTGACGCCGATGATGGCGCAGTATCTGGAGATCAAGGCGCAGTACCCGGATGCGATCCTGTTCTACCGGATGGGCGATTTCTACGAGATGTTCTTTGACGATGCCGCACAGGCGGCGGCGGCGCTGGACATCGCGTTGACGAAACGGGGGCTGCATC
>JALOSF010000162.1 GCA_025458525.1 Cypionkella sp.
ACCCGATCACCCGATCATGGCGGGCTTGGGCGGTGCCTGGCCCTTTGTCCTTGGCGTCAACGAGGTCGAGGTGCGGGATGGCGCGCAGGTCCTGGCGCGCATCCCCGAAGATCAGGGCGGCCATCCGCTCTTGGTCCTGGGCGGCTACGGCAAGGGGCGCACGGCGGCCTGGACCTCGGACATCGGGCCGCATTGGCTGTCACCGGCGTTCTGCGCTTGGGAGGGCTATGGGCGGCTGTGGAAGAACCTCCTCGGTTGGCTGGCGCATGATCGGGACTGACGGCGGCCGCTATGGCTGCAGCAGGATTTCCGCCAGTTCGGCCTTGGTCGGGAAGGCCGCCCCGGTGCCGGGGCGGGAAACGGTGATCGCCGCCGCCGCCGCCGCATGGCGCAAGGCGCGCGGGTCCATCGCCACGCCCCGCAGGGCGGCAGAGGCGAGGGCGGTTGACAGAAAGCAATCGCCGGCCCCGGTGGTGTCCACAACCTTGCAAGGCGCGGCCGGGACAAGGGTGTTCCCGCTCGTCGTAACAAGCCGCGCGCCGTGCGCGCCAAGCGTCAGCACGACCTGCGGCACGCCCGCAGCCAAAAGCGCATCAATGCCGCCCAGCGCGGCAGCTTCGCTTTCGTTCACGAAGGCCATGTTCACCAGCGGCCAAAGCGCGCCGAAGAACGGCCGCAACGGCGACGGATTGAGCGCTGTCCGCATCCCCACCTGCCGGGCCTGCCGAAGTGCGGCGATTGTGGTCTCCGCCGACAGGTTGCCTTGCAGAACCAAAAGATCGTCCTTTGTTGCACCCGCAAGCGCCGCGCAGGCAGCGTCAGGCGTCAGCCCCGACGCCGCCGCATTGGTGGTGATGACGGCATTGTCGCCCGACGCGGTCCGCAGGATGATCGAGAAATCACTGGCGACCCCTGCGATGCGCACAAGGTCCGTCTCCAGCGGTTCAGCGGCCAGCCGCAAACGGATGTCATCGGCGCGGCTGTCTTCACCGATGGCGGCACAGAACCGGCAAGGCACCCCCGCCCTACCCAGCACGATCGCCTGGTTCGCGCCCTTTCCGCCAAGATCGGTCTGGCCCGCCTGCCCGTGGATCGACGCGCCGAAAGCGGGCAGGTCGTCCACCGTCACGGCCTCATCCAGTGCCACATTGCCAATCACGAAGGCGCGCATCCTGTCGCCGCTTTCCACCTGAAGGGTCTTTCGATGCAAACCATATCCAACCGCAGCTCTGGCGCGATAGGCGAAATCTTCGGGCGCGAAAAAGTCCTGATCGGGATGATCCATTGCCCGCCCTTTCCAGGCTCGCCCCGCTATCGGGGGGCGACGATGGACAGCCTCTATGACGCCTGCCTGCGCGATGCCGAGGCGTTGATCGCGGGCGGGATGCATGGGCTGATCGTCGAAAACCACGGCGACATCCCGTTTTCCAAGCCCGAAGACATCGGCCCAGAGACACCGGCTTTCCTGTCGGTCGTCACCGACCGCGTCAGGCGTGCCACAGGCGTGCCAGTCGGCATCAATGTCCTTGCCAACGCGCCTTTGCCCGCGATTGCTACAGCGGTCGCCGGTGGGGCGGATTTCATCCGGGTCAACCAATGGGCCAACGCCTATGTCGCCAACGAAGGCTTCATGGAAGGCCGCGCGGGTGAGGCGCTGCGCTACCGGTCGCTTCTGCGGGCCGAGAATGTGCGCATCTTCGCCGACGCCCATGTGAAACACGGCAGCCACGCCATTGTCGCCGACCGCTCCGTCACCGAACTGACCCGCGACCTTGCGTTCTTCGATGCGGACTGTGTCATTGCCACCGGCCAGCGCACGGGCCATTCCGCAAGCCCCGAGGAGATTGACGAAATCGCCGCCGCGACGCATCTTCCGGTGCTGGTGGGATCGGGCGTTACCGAAGACAACGTCGCGACCATCCTTTCGCGCACCAACGGCGTCATCGTCGCATCGTCGCTTAAGGTCGGCGGGGTCTGGTGGAACCCGGTGGAACCGGAGCGTGTCACGCGATTTGTCGAACGGGCGACGCCTGGCCTCTGACGGTATCCTGCAAGGCCTTCAGCCCTCCGCGACGGTCAGGCAAGCCGCCAGTCATCCCGCGCGGCGGCAGCACTCAGCAATGTAGGTCGCGGTCATCAGGTCCAGATGCGCACCGCCGCCGTTCTTGGCGATGGTGATCTCATCAGCCGACCGGCGGGCGAACAGCGCCGTGTCGTCGTAGAAGTCGGCGATCACATCGGCCTCTGTCATCGCGCCCGAGGCGATGGGGGCCATCACCTCGCCGATGTGATGCACCGTGGTTGCCCGCGCATCGACGAAGACCCGCGCGCGGGCCATGGCCACATCATCCACCTCACGCATGGCGGGAGTATAGGCACCGATCAGGTCCAGATGCTGGCCGGGCTGCAGCCAGTCACCCTTGATGATCGGATCGGTTGTCAGGGTGGCGGTGCAGATCACGTCAGCCGCCTTCACGGCCGCCTCAAGATCATCGGCCACGGGCAGGCCCATGCCTTCGGCGGTGGCGCGTGTACGGCTCCAGACCGTGAACTGCGCGTCGGGCCAGATCGAACGGTAAGCCTCGACCATCGACCGCGCCACGGTGCCCGCACCCACCAGCAGGAACCGGTGGCTGTCCTTCCGTGCCAGACGGCTGGCCGACAACAGACTGTCGCCTGCCGTCTTCCACTTGGTCACCAGGTGAAAGTCGATCAGGGCGGACAGCTCACCCGTCGTATCATCGAAGAGGTTGACGATTCCGTTGACCGTGGGTTTGCCCCGCGTGGCGTTGCCCGGCACGATGGTGCCAACCTTGACCAAGGACCCCAACCCGCTGATCCAGGCCGCCCGATCCAGCAGAGTATCTGCCCCGCGATACAGCAAGAGATCGGCAATCTCGGCCCGGGGCAGGCGATGACCCGCCTCAAGCGCGGCCAGAAGACCGGCCCAGGTCAACAGCTTTTCGGCATCCTTGCCAATGGTTTGCACGTTCATATCCCTGCCTCCGCTGTGCTGAGCAACCCTGCCGCCACCAGACAGGCGGCCCAGTCTTCCCACTTTTTGAAATGATGCACCTGCCAGCCGCGCGCCGCTGCCGCGGCGATGTTGTCCGCCCGATCATCGGCAAACAGCAGCGCAGCTGGCGCCATGCCGCAATCCGCCTCGACCAGCGCATAGATGCGCGGGTCGGGCTTCATCACGCCCAGGCGGCCCGACACATAGGTCCGGTCGAAGCTGTCCAGAAACTCCAGCCTCTCGCGCGCCACCTCAAACGTGTCCTGGCCGAAATTGGTCAGCGCAAAGACCGGCACCCCCGCCTTTCGCAAGGCATGCAGCAGGGCGATTGACCCCTCGATCCGCGGCGTCAGCATGTCGGACCAGCGGTCATGCCACAGCCGGATTTCGGCGGCCCATTCCGGGTGGCGGGCCGCACAGTCCAGCACCGTTTCCCGCAACGGTGCGCCCGCATCAACCGCAGCGTTCATCTGGTGCAGGTCCACCTCGGCAAACAGGCGGGCACGGCGGTCAGGGCCGATCATGCGGTCAAAGAACGCCTCTGGGTCCCACCCCACCAGCACATTGCCGATGTCGAAAATGACCGCCTCAACC
>JALOSF010000163.1 GCA_025458525.1 Cypionkella sp.
TGCATCCGGTCAAAGCGCAGATGCGCGATGGCCTTGCCCTGCGACTGGGTGAACAGAACGCCCGCCTCCTTGTCGCCCGACAGGATGGGCGTGCCTATGGGGGCGCTGCCCTCGATCGCAACGGTGATCAGACCCTTTTTCAACTCGGTCTTGTGCTTCATGCGGGCGGTCACTTCCTGCCCGACATAGCAGCCCTTGCGGAAATCCACCCCGTGCAGCCGATCAAAGCCGCATTCCAGCAGATAGCTGTCATTGGGCAAAAGTTCGATTCCCGTCTCGGGGATGCAATGGGCCACGCGCAGCGCATCCCAGTCGATCCGCGGCGCGCCGCCCGGCAGACCATAGCCGCGCCAGCCAAGCGCCGCATGGCGCGGGTCGGCAAAGGCGCCCTCGGGCGGCACGCCAAGCCCCCGCGTCACCGCAAGATCGGCGGGCGCCATCTGCACATCGGCGCGCAGCCGATAAAGGGTGAACCGACGCAAGGTGTCGGCCGCAATGCTGGCCTTTATGTCGATCAGCAGATGGTCGCCTTGCAGCGGGCGGATCACGAAGAAATCGGCCAGATACTTGCCCTGCGCGGTCAAGAGCGCCGCCCAGATCATGCCCGGCGCCTTTTCCAGCGGCAGCATGTCATTGCTGATCAGGCCTTGCAGAAAACTGAACCTGTCGGTGCCGGTGACGGTCCAGACCTGACGGTCAGGGGCGAGTTCCGCGCTCATGCCGAATGTCCTTCCTTGAATTGCAGCGCGTGCAGGCTGGCGTAAAGCCCGCCCTGTGCCAGCAGTTCTTCATGGGTGCCGATCTCCACCGCGCGGCCCTGATCCATCACCACGATCCGGTCGGCGTGGCGCACGGTGGCAAGGCGGTGGGCGATCACAACGGTGGTGCGCCCGGCGGCCGCCTGTTGCATGGCCGCCGACAGGGCCGCTTCCGAGGCGCTGTCGAGGGCGCTGGTCGCCTCGTCGAGCAAGAGCACCGGCGCCTCGCGCAGCAGCGCACGGGCGATGGCGATGCGCTGGCGCTGGCCGCCCGACAGGTTTGATCCGCGCGGCCCGGCGGGGGTGTCCACCCCCTGCGGCAGTGCGGCGACAAAGCCTGCGGCCTGTGCCGTGGCAAGGGCGGCGTCGATCTGGTCCTGACCTATCCCGCTGCGCCCGAGCGTCAGGTTGTCGCGCAGGCTTTCGTCGAACAGGGCCGCGTCCTGCGACACGGCGGCAAACAGCGCGCGTTGATCGGACAGGGCCATGGCGGTGGTTGGAATTCCGTCGATCGTCACCGTGCCGCGTGCCGGGTCCGACAGGCCCGTCAGCAGGTGAAACACCGTCGATTTCCCGGCGCCCGAGGGGCCGACAAGGGCCGTCAGGCGCCCCGCCTCGGCCTCGAAGCTGAGGCCGCGCAGCACCGGCTGGTCGCCATAGCCGAAATGCACCTCGTCAAAGCGCAGGGCCGGCGGCAGACGGGCGGGCGTCGGGCCTGTTGCGGGGCGTTGATGCGCGGGCTGCATGGCAAACAGGGTGGCGATCCGGTGCAGGCTTGCCGCCCCGATCTGCCACAGGCCCGCCATGTCGCCCAGCCGCCGGATCGGCTGGAAGGTCAGCACCATGGCCGAGAAAAACGCCATGAACTCGCCGGTGGTGCGGGTGCCTGCCGCCACCTCGCGCCCGCCAAGGATCAGCACCGCCAGAAAGCCGATGCCGGTGATCAGATCGACCAGCGACGGCAGCACCGCCCGGCCGAAGGCGGCCTTGGTTTCGGCGGTGACGATGCGCGCAAGGATGGTCTCGAACCGATGGGTCTGATGAGCCTCCATGCGGTTGAGCTTGACCGCCTGAATGCCGTGAAAGATCTCGTCCAGCCGCGTGGCCCGTTCGCCAGCCTGATTGCGCAGGTGGATGGCCTTGCGCCGCAGGTATCGACGCAGGATCGAGGCCGGCAGGATCAAAAGCGGGGTGCCCACCACGGCCGCCAGTGTCCACCACGGGTCGATGCTGAGCGCCACGACAAACAGCCCGATCAAGGCCACCACGTCGCGCCCGATGCCCGAGACGAGGGCGATCCAGATGCCCTGCACCGCCATGGTGTCGCCCTGCACCCTCTCGATCAGCGCGCCGGGCGAATTGTCCTGAAAGAACTTGATGTCGAGCCGCAGCAGATGCGCCAGAAGTTGGCCCTGCATCTGGGCGGCGACGCGTTGCGAGATGCGTGACAGCAGGGTCTTGGAGGCAAGCGATGTCACTGCGCGCAGCGCAAACAGCCCAAAGATCGCCCCGCCCACCAGCCAAAGCTGGCCGCTGCCCCCGGGGCCAAAGACCTGATCTAACAGTGGCTCCAGCATATAGGACAGGGCGCCCAGCGTGCTGCCCTCGACCGCCATGATGACGAAGGCAAGGATCAGCGGGCCGGTTTGCCTGCGCAGATAGGACTGCCAGAACCAGCGCACGAGCGGCCCGTCGCCTTGGGTGACGGTGGGGGGGATGCCGGGGGCTGGCGGGGGCGCATGGGCTGTCATGCGCCTGATCTAATGCCAAACCCCCCACCGCCGCAATGCCAGCCGGCAAAAGACGGCCGAGCCGATTGACGGCGCAGGCGCAAGGGCCTAGCCAAGGGACCAAACACGCAAGGGCGCCCCATGTCGCAAAGCACCACCTCCCGTCCTGATCTGTCCCGCGGCCGCAGCTATCTGGCGATCCCCGGCCCTTCGGTGATGCCCGAAAGGGTGCTGAACGCGATGCACCGCGCGGCCCCCAACATCTATGCTGGCGACCTGACCGAGATGGTGGCCGCGATGTGGCCCGATCTGCGCCGTGTGGCGGGCACCACGCAGAATGTCGCGGCCTATATCGGCAACGGCCATGCCGCCTGGGAGGCGGCCAATGCCAATCTGTTCAGCCGTGGCGATCAGGTGCTGGTTCTGTCCACCGGGCGCTTTGGCATCGGCTGGGCCGAAAGCGCCCGTGCGATGGGGGTGCAGGTCGAGGTGATGGATTTCGGCAAGTCCGACCCCGTCGATATGGGCCGGGTCGAGGCGCGGCTGCGCGAGGATAAGGCGGGCCGGATCAAGGCCGTGTTCACGACGCATGTCGATACGTCAAGCTCGGTTCTGACCGATATTCCGGCGCTGCGGGCCGCGATCGACGCGGCGGGCCATCCGGCGCTGCTGGGGGTCGATTGCATCGCCTCGCTTGGGTGCGACGCCTATCACATGGATGCCTGGGGCGTCGATCTGACGGTGGCGGCCAGCCAGAAGGGGTTGATGACCCCGCCCGGCATGTCCTTTGTCTGGTTCTCCGAAAAGGCACGCGCCGCCGGGGCCGATGCCGACCTGCGCACGCCCTATTGGGATTGGCGCGGTCGGGCAGAGCCTGCGGAGTTCTGGCAATACTGGGCCGGCACCGCGCCGACGCATCACCTGTTCGGTCTGCGCGAGGCGTTGAGCATGCTGCACGAGGAAGGGCTGCCGAATGTCTGGGCCCGGCACGAGGTGCT
Organism: Cypionkella sp.; assembly: GCA_025458525.1. Lineage (GTDB taxonomy): Bacteria > Pseudomonadota > Alphaproteobacteria > Rhodobacterales > Rhodobacteraceae > Pseudotabrizicola. Next base: position 3,487 of record JALOSF010000163.1, read on the forward strand.
GGCACGCGCGGTCTGGGCCGCTTTTGACGCGTGGTCTGCGGGCAATCCGCGCATCGG
>JALOSF010000164.1 GCA_025458525.1 Cypionkella sp.
TATTATCGCACCTACGAGTCCGGTTTTCTGGGGATCGAGCCCGCCTATGCCGGCTGCATCTTCGAGGCTGTGGCAGCGGAATGCGAAGTTCTGCCCGGCATCACCATGTTCCCGACGCCGGGCCATTCGGTGGGTCATATGGCCGTCAGTGTCGCGACCTCGGCCGGCGACATCGTGATTGCCGGGGATGCGATCTTTCAGGAACGCAATCTGGAACCCAACCCCGAAGAAGGCTGGCGCTACTGGGTGCCTGCCCGGTTCGTGAACAGCTATGAAGGCTGGCGGTCGGTCGAAGAGATCGACAAGCGCGCCGACTACGTGCTGGCCTGCCATGACAAGGTCGCCAACGCGCGGTCCGATGTCTTTCCCTATGACGGAATGCCGGTGCGGCAGCGGCGCCAGGCCATCCCCGGCTTTCCGTTCTACTTTGGCGACATGCCGCCCGGCACGGCGGCCACCTCGGCTCCGGCGCTCACGCGGGATGAGGCAAAGGCCTACCTCGACGCGCTTGTGCCGCCGACGCCTGACCCGGCCTGATGCACCGGCCGCGCGTCATAGAACACCTGGCCGACATCGCTGGCGGCTTTGATGCGATCGTATTCGACCAGTGGGGTGTGCTGCACGATGGCAGTGCGCCTTATCCGGGCGCCCTCGCCTGTCTTTCCTCCCTCAGGCAGGCGGGGGCTTGTCTGGCGGTGCTGTCGAACTCGGGCAAGCGGGCGGCGCCGAATGCCGCGCGCATTGCGGCCATGGGCGGGTTCCGTTGCGTGATGACTTCGGGCGAGGCGCTATGGACCGATCTTGCCGCCGACCGATTGCCCTATCGCAGCCTTTGTCCCGTCGAGCGTGCGCCTGGCGATGCGGCGGACTGGGCTGAGGGGCTGGCCGTCACGCTGACACCCGACCCGGACCGGGCAGACGCCGTTCTGCTGATGGGTCTGCCCGATGACGCATCTCCCGGCGCTTATGAGCCGGTGCTTGATGCAGCGCTGCGCCGCGCGCTGCCGGTCCTGTGTTCCAACCCCGATCTCGCCTCGCCGCGCGCCGGAGGCAGGCTGGTGACCTCACCCGGGGCCCTGGCGCAAGCTCATGCTGCGCGGGGCGGGCAGGTTCACCTTTACGGCAAGCCACATCTGCCGGTCTTCCGTGCGGTCGAGGCCGCCCTGAACGTGCCGCCGGCCCGCATCCTGATGGTAGGTGACAGTTTGGACCACGACATTCGGGGCGCTCAGGCCGCAGGCTGGGCGACGGCCTTTGTCGAAGGCGGTCTTTACGCTGGGCAAGGGGCCGGGTCGCCGGATGTGCTTGCCCGGCTGGTGGCCAAAGCCGGATGCGACTTGCCGGATTACTCCTTGCCCCAGGTTGCGTGACCCGATGATTGATCTGTCTGCCTTCCGCGCCCTTTCCGCCCGCCTTGGCCGCGATCCCCTGCAGGTTCAGGGGCCCGGGGGAAACACCTCGCTCAAGGACGGCGATACGCTTTGGATCAAGGCGTCGGGCACCGAACTCGCGGACGCGATGACCGCCGATATCTTCGTCGCCGTGGACCGCAAGGCCGCGCTGGCCGAGGCGCTCGGCCTGTCTGGCGACGGCAGTTGCAAGGCCACCGTGCTGGACCCAGCGCGCGGCCTGCGCCCGTCGATTGAGACGACGTTCCATGCCGCACTTGACTGGCCCGTGGTCGCCCATACCCACTCGATCGCGACGCTGGCGCATGGCGTTGCCTTGGAAGGCACGGCGGCGGCGGCAGGCAAGCTTGCGGATTTGCCGTTTGCGGTTGTGCCCTATGCCAAACCCGGCCTGCCGCTGACCCGCGAAATCCTGCAACGCGCGCAGCCAGAGACAAGGATTTTCCTGCTGGAAAACCACGGCCTGATCTGTTGTGGCGCGTCCGTCGCCGAAACCGAGGCGTTGATCCAGGACGTAGAGCAGCGCCTTGCCCTGCCGCCGGACCAGCCAGACCTGCTGGCGATTGGCACGCCTCCGGCAGGCCATGACTGGGCCCCGGAAAGCTGGATCGCGCGGGATGATCTTGCCACCGTCCGGGCGCTGGCGGGGTCGTACTATCCCGATCATGTCGTGTTCCTTGGCCCCGCCCTGCCGCGTGGCGTGCCTGCCGACCCCCGCCCTGCCTGTCTGATCCCGGGTTGCGGCGTGGCCCTGCGCTTGGATGCGACGCCCGCCCAGCGCGCGATGTTGCGCTGTCTGTCGGACCTGCTGGCCCGGGTGCCAACCGATTGGCCCGCCCGCCCCATCGGCACCGAAGCAGAGGCCTCGCTTCTGGACTGGGACGCTGAGAAATATCGTCAGGCGCTGGCGGCAAGGACATGACCGGCGCGCTTGCACTGGGGATCGACCTTGGCACTTCGGGTGTGCGGACGGCTTTGGTGGATGCCACGGGCGCAGTCGTTGCCTCTGCCCGCGCTGATTACGCCACCCACGGTGCCTGGCGCGAGCCTGCAGGCTGGTGGAACGCCGTGACCGCCTGTCTTGACGCGCAGATGGAGTCTTTGCGCGAGTATCGGCTGGACCCGGGTCGGATCACCCGGATCGGCGTTGATGGCACGTCGGGCAGTCTGGTTCTGACGGATGCGGCGCTGAACCCGGTCGGCCCGGCGTTGATGTACAGTGATGGTGGCCTGGACCGGGAAGCGGCCATGATCGCCGCACATGCTCCGGCCCGCCACATCACGCACGGTCCAGCTTCCGCGCTTGCCCGCGCTTTGCGTCTGGCGGCCGAGGACCGGGACCGGCGCGCCCGCCATCTTTTGCATCAGGCCGACTTCATCCTGGCGCGCCTGACGGGACGGGGCGGGCGCACCGATGTGAACAATGCGCTGAAGACGGGGATCGACCCGGAAACCGGGCGCTGGCCGGACTGGATGCAGTCGTTGCCCCTGCCGCAGGCGCTGTTGCCAAAGGCGCATATGCCCGGTGCGCGGGTGGCGCCGATCTCGCCTGCCACCGCTGCACGCTTTGGTCTGCCTGTCACGGCCCATGTCCATGCCGGCACGACCGACAGCATTGCCGCGTTTCTGGCCGCTGCCCGACCGGTGCTGGGGTCCGCCGTGACCTCGCTTGGCAGCACGCTGGCCTTGAAGCTCTATTCCGACGTCCGGATCGACGCGCCCGAGATCGGTCTTTACGCGCATCGGCTGGGCAATGGCTGGCTCTTGGGCGGGGCGTCGAATACGGGGGGCGCCGTGCTTTTGCAGCACTTCAGCCGCGGTGAGATTGAGGCATTGTCGGCCCGGATCGACCCCTCCCTAGAAAGCCCGCTTGACTACTATCCGCTGCCCGGTCCCGGCGAACGTTTTCCCGTGAATGACCCGCAGTTGCAGCCCCGGCTGACACCCCGGCCCGCCGATGACGCCGACTTTCTGCATGGCCTGCTGGAAGGGATCGCCCGGATCGAAGCCGAGGGCTATGCGCTGCTGCAACAGCTGGGTGCGCCGCGCCCCGCACGCATCATCACGGCCGGGGGTGGTGCTGCAAGCCCGGTCTGGACCGCCATTCGCGCGCGCGTCCTGGGTCGCCCGGTGGAGGCTGCAGCAACTGGCGAAGCGGCAGTGGGCACCGCGCGCCTGGTCGCGGCGGCGCCGTAAAGCTGTACGGATAGCCGCGCTTAGACTGTTCCTGATCAAAGACCCGGGGCGGCGGGATCAAGCTGCCATTCAGCCACCGATTTTGTCGCAACCATCGCTGCTGTAACGACGGCGAACTGTTTGAAATGCGGCGTGGTCAGGTGACGCGCAAAGTCTTCCGGCGCGTCATAAACTTCGTACAGGAAGATGGTCGCCTTGCCGTCATGCGCGATGTCGAACTGTCGGCACCCTGCAGACTGCGCCAGCGAGGCGTCGCGCTGCCGGCGCATGGCGGCAAGAAACCCATCGAACTGCCCGGGGTGAAGCTGGAAATGAACGGTCACGACATGCATGGGTCACCTTAGGGCGAAGGCAGGGTTTTCAGCGCGTCCTGCGGGATCAATCGAAGCGCGTTGCCGCCGCGCACCGCGATCTCGGCGCTGCGTTCCAGCTCTTCCGCGATGTCGCAGGCCGTGGCGAGATC
>JALOSF010000165.1 GCA_025458525.1 Cypionkella sp.
GGCGAAATACCGGCACCCAGAGAATCCGGCACTCACCTGGTCGGGCCGGGGGCGTAAGCCGCAGTGGTTCGTGGAGGCGCTGGAGGCAGGGAAGACGGCGAGCGACCTGGCCATCAGTTGAAGGCTTGACCTACGCTATCGGCCCAAACCGGACGGTCAGCCTAGGTGAGGTGGCGACGGCAATTTGCTTCAAACCCGCCTTTCACTGCCGCTTCGCCATCATCCAGATGAAGAACACGCCGCCGATCAAGCCGGTGACGACACCGATCGGCATGTCTTCCGGGGCCATCACGACGCGCGCGGCGGCGTCGGCCCAGATCAGGAAGACAGCCCCAGCAAGGGCAGATCCCGGCAGGACACGGGCATTGTCGCCGCCCACAACCAGTCGCACCAGATGCGGCATCATCAGGCCGACAAAGCCGATCAGGCCGGAAAAGGCCACCATGACGCCGGTGATCAGGGCAGACACGACAAACACGGTCAGGCGAAAGCGACCGACCTCGATCCCCAGGCTGGCGGCGGTCTCGTCGCCAAGGCTCATGGCGTTCAGCCGCCCGGCCTGCGTCCAGAGCCAGAGGCCACAGGGAACCAACACGGCCAGCGGCCAGACAAGGTGGTTCCACTGCGCCAGGCCCAGCCCGCCCAGCATCCAGAACACGACCGTATGCGTGGCGCGCGGGTCGCCCAGAAAGATCAGGATGTTGGCGCAGGCCATGATGACAAAGCTGACCGCGACCCCCGCCAGCACCAAACGGTCGGCGCTGCTGGCCCCGGCCAGCCGGGCCACGCCCAGCACCAGAACCGTTGCGGCAAGCGCGCCACCAAAGGCCATCAAGGGTACGGTCAGAAGCCCGAGGAAAAGCCCGGTATGCAGCAGCGCCGCTATCGCGCCAAAGGCCCCGCCTGACGAAATCCCCAAAAGATGCGGGTCTGCCAGTGGGTTGCGCGTAACCGATTGCAGCGCCGCCCCTACAAGACCCAGGCCCGCCCCGACAAGCCCCGCCAGGACGACACGAGGGAAACGGATCTCCCAGACGATGCTGGCGCGACCGGCGCTCCAGTCCGGGGTCACGATCCCCGGCAGAATGCGGTCGATCGCGACGCCCCAGACCGTGCCCAAGGGAATGGCCACCGCCCCCACCGACACCGCAACGACGACGGAAACCAACAGCACCGCAGCCGCCGCAAGGGCGATGCCGGTGCCCGTCCCGATCCTGCGGGCCAGCGATGGAAGGGCGGTGGCGTCAACCATGGCCTATTGACCCCAGAAGCCCGCAACCAGCTTTTCCACCGCTTCGATGTTGCGCGGTCCCGGTGTTGCCTCGACATATTCCAGCACGACAAAGCGGTTGTTCACCACCGCGTCGATGTTGGCGAAGGCCGGATTGCTGCGCATGAACTCGATCTTCTGTTCGGCGGTCACGTCGCCGTAGTTGACGATGACGATGACCTCGGGGTTGCGTTCGACCACGGGTTCCCAGCTGATTTCGGCCCAGCTTTTCTCCAGATCGTCCATGATGTTGATGCCGCCCGCCGCCGCGATCAGGGCCGTCGGCATGGCATATCGGCCCGCGGTAAAGGGTGCCTCTTCACCGGAGTCATAGACAAAGACCCGCAAGGGATCGGACATCTCCACCCCGGCAGTCACCTCGGCCAGCCGCGCTTCATAACCGGCCACCAGCGCCTCGGCGCGTTCCTCGACTCCGAAGATGCGGCCCAGGTTTAGAAGGTCGTTGTACATGTCCGCCATCGAGATCCCCTCACGCGGGCCGATGTGGATGCAGCTTTCGGTCAACTCGTAGACCGCGATGCCGAAGGGAGCGAGCGACTCGGGCGTCACTTCGCCACCAACCCGCATCCCATAATTCCAACCGGCAAAGAAGAAATCCGGCTCGGCCGCAACGAGGACTTCCTTAGTGGGATAGAGCGCCGAAAGTTCAGGCAATTCAGCCACGCCGTCGCGCATCTGTTCATCAAGCGTCTTCCAGCCCGAAATGCCCGTATAGCCCACCATGTTGTCGCGCAGGCCAAGGACCAGCATCATCTCGGTCAGGTTGACATCGTTCGATATGGCCCGGGTGGGGGCGGCGTCGAAGGTGATCTCGCGGTTGCAGCTTTGGACAGTCACGGGAAAGGCGGCGGCGCTGGTGGCCGACAGAAACAGGGCAAGCAGGGAGAGACGGATCATGGTCGGTCCTTTGGGTCAAAGATGGAAGGAAAAGCGCGGAGCGGGTCCCGTCCGGTCGATGCGCGCCTTGACGTGGAACGCATCGGCGAGGGTCGTCTCGGACAGCGTCACGTCAGGCGGGCCATCGGCCAGGATGCGGCCTTCGCGCAGGATCAGCACGCGTTCGGCAAATTCGGCAGCAAGGGTCAGGTCATGCAGCGTGGCAATGACGGTCAGCCCTAGACCCTTGAGCAGCGCCAGAAGCTCGAGCTGGTGGCGGATATCGAGATGGTTCGTCGGTTCATCCAGGACGATGACGCGCGGCTGCTGGGCCAGCGCACGGGCCACCATCACACGTTGACGCTCTCCGCCCGACAGCGTGCCGAATGCGCGATCCGCCATGCCGGTCAGGTCCATCCGCAGAAGAGCGGCGCCGATGATAGCAGCATCCTCGGCCCCAGCGGCGGACAGGCCTGCGCCCCAGCCCCTGCGATGCGGCAGACGGCCAAGGGCCACGATCTGCCGCACGGTCAGGGCAAAGTCGGTGGGCTGTTCCTGCAGAACGGCAGCAAGCTGTCGGGCGGCTTCGGCGGCACCCATGGCCCACAGGTCGCGGCCCATCAGAGTCACCGTTCCCCGGCGCGGTGCCTGATGGCGATAGATCAGCCGCAGTAGCGTGGATTTCCCTGCCCCGTTTGCCCCGCAGATCGCCATGATCTGCCCTTGCGGAACGGCAAAGCTGATGTCGGCAAGGACATCGGGCCGCCCTTTGGGACCCCAGGAGACGCCAGAAAGCGCGACCGCGTTCACTGGATCGGCCCTGCCAGGGTCACGATCATGGCCGCTGGAATCCGTGCCAGCGTGTTGTCGCACAGGCGGGGCGGGCAATCCTTGGCCGACATCCACCCGTCCTCGAGCGCCGCGTAAAGACGCGCGAAGGCGACAAGATCATCAACGGGCTGTGCGGGATCGATATCGCCGAACAGCCAAGTGGCTTTCCCATTGGCCCGCCAGCCCAGCACGCAGGACCCGCCATGGTCCGGCACGCAGCCCGCAAGGCAGGCGGTGCCCGACACTTCGAATTCATCACCAAGACCTGCCGCCGCAATCGCCGCGCGCAGCTTTTTCAACAGGGCAAAGCCCGGCTCGCACTGGCTGCCTTTGTGCTTGCAGGCCTTGCAGACCAAGATCTGATGCGGCGCGGATTGCGCCACGGAATAGGCCGGCGTGCCCACAGGCCGCCGCGGTCTATCGTCCATCGAAGACTCCTTCCGGGGCACCCCGCCCGGTGGTTGCTGACTTCGATGGCAGGTCTCCTGACTCGCGGGTCTGGGCTTGCCCCG
>JALOSF010000166.1 GCA_025458525.1 Cypionkella sp.
TGATCTATTGGACAAGTGAACCTGCTCGCATGTTGCTTTTTCGAAAAGCTCGCGGGTAACGCGCCCGAAGCAAACTTCTGATTTAGTCGTTCGTGCAGACGCGCTGTCATTTCGTGCAGATCGTCTGGCCTCGACCAAAGGTTACAGGCAGCACCAGTCCAGCCGGTCGGTTGACTGCGCAAGGATTTGCAAAGGTGCCCGACCAATCATGTCGCCTAGCCTTCGAAAACCGGCTGTCCAAAACGGCACCGCACCGCATCTTCGCAGTGCCCGACGAGCCGATGCCCTGATCGCTGTCGTTCTGATCCTGACGGTTCTGGTGACAGTCCCGAACAACCGGCGCATGGGAAGCACTTTCATGGTCGTCCTGCCCCTTATCGCCTTGGGGTGCGCTGCAACACGCGGCGAAACCGTCGATACTCTGGGTCGGTTTGTCGTTCTTCAGATCGGGATCAAGGGGCCCAAGTATCTGATCGGCGAAAGGCCGATGAGCCTGCGCCCAGACGGTGGCCAGAGCGGCTTTCCATCCGGACACACTGCGGTTGCAACTTTCGGAGCGTTGCAAATGATCAAGCATTGTTCCCCGCTCCATCCGGTGACAAAGGCCGCCGCGATTGCGGCAGCAGCCTTTACCGGCGGCTCGCGGATCGAAGCCGGTCGCCACAGCTTGTGGCAAACCATGGCCGGGGCTCTCTGGGGCTGGGTCATCGCATGCGTGCCCTTGACAGGGCTGAGGCGCGCAGTCCGACGGATGCAAAATGTCCGGGGGCGCAATGGCTGACTTGCAGCGCATCGAAAACGGCCAACTAAGTAGCCTCTCGGCCGGCAACCATGATGACCTTCCAGTAGCACTCGTCCTTGCCTGCATTCATGCCAGTTTCATCGTCTTCGCGATCTGGCCAGAAATTAACCTTCGCGTTTCACATGCCTTATTCGATCGTTCAAAAGGGTTCGTGATTAACGGCAATCCACATACCGAGGCGCTTTGCATGGCCGTCTGGAACGTCGCCATTCTGCTTTGCCTCGTCGCTGCTACAGGCACGGTTTTGGGGTTGGTCGGGAGGTGATTTTGCCGGTACGCGTCTGGAGCTTTGTGGTGGCTATTTGCACCCTTGGTCCGGGCGTGATGGTCGAGATTCGTGCAAAACCACTCTGGGGCTGGGTGAGGCCCACGCAAGGAACCGAGTTCGACGGATCTTTGTTTCAGCCCCCCAAGCGAATTGGCCGACTTCTGTGCGCGCAACTGCTTGCTCATCTCCGGAGAAGTGTCGGGCGCGACAGTGACGGGGCTGGCGATCCTTCTCATCCGCTTGCACCTAGGGAAGTAGACGAGCAAGAATAGTGTCGATTTATGTGCTGGTTGTCGCCCGGTGTCTGCCGCTGGCAGTCGCCTGACAACGTATCGGAGCCGGTCGCCACTTTGTGTCTGAAACCCTCTTTGCCATGCGCTTTACGCAGCTTTTGGCCTTGGCGCTGTCCGCACTGTTTCGCCCCAATTCGCTTAGGGTGCCTCTGCGTGGCCAAGGCGTTAAGGTGTGCCGACAGATCACTGCTACAAAGCAGCGTGAAGCAACCTAGAGCGTGATCGTTTCATTCTGAATCTGTGACTCCCACGGGCGCGCTGATCTGATTCAACATGGATGCTGGATAAGGAGGCAAGCATCCATGTCGAGACCTTTGTCCACCGGCCTTCGTGATCGTGTTGTGGCGCGCGTTGCCGCCGGTGAGACGGTGCGCTCGGTTGCCGCTGTGTTCGGTGTCAGCGTTTCGAGCGTGGTGAAATGGTCGCAACGCTGGCGTGCGACGGGGAGTGCTTCACCCAACCCGATGGGCGGCAAGGGGCGGATTGCGTATTATGAAGCTGCGTCACAACGCTCACAGCATTCTGCGAGAGCAGACATAGTTGCCCGAGGTCCCCCTTGATCAGCCTCATGGCACATCCCGTAGCGCGCAGAGGTCATCCAGCCGCGCCGTCAAGAAGAGGGCTTCGGCGCGTGTCGGGGCGGTGGCGATGGCGTGGCGGTAGGCATCGATCGCGGCGGGCGTATTTCCGGTTTTCACCAGCAGGGCGGCGCGGGCGGCGTGAAAGGGCTGGTAGTCGGCCAGATCAACCAGGGCCTCTACCATCGCCAGACCGCGCACAGGGTCGCCTGCCTCGGCAATCGCCACGGCGGCGTTCAGTTGCACCACAGGCGTCGGCTCGAAGCGCAAAAGCGCACCATAAAGGGCGGCGATCTGGGGCCAGTCGGGGGCGGGGTCGGCCATCTGGCAATCGGCAATCGCGGCCTTGATCTGGAACGGTCCGGGGCGGCGGCGCTCCACGGCACGGGCAAGGATTTCGCGTCCTTCGGCCAGTCGAGCGGCATCCCATAGGCCTCGGTCCTGTTGTCCGGGAGGTAGGCTTGCCCCGTCCGGCCCGATCCGCGCGGCCCTGCGGGCGGCGGTCAAGAGCATCATCGCCAGCGCGCCTTCGATCTCGGCATCCCCGGGGCGCAGCCGGTCGATCAGGCGCATCAGATATTCGGCCTCATGGCACAGATCGCGCGGTTCAATCGCGCCCGCGACATAGCCGGTGGTAAAGATCAGATAGATCGTGGTCAGCACCGCCTCCAGCCGCGCGGGCCAATGCTCGGCCTCGGGGACGGCAAAGGGGATGCCAGCGGCGGCGATCTTAGCCTTGGCGCGGCTGATGCGCTGGCCCATCGTCGGTTCGGCATCGAGGAAAGCGCGCGCAATCTCCGGCGTGGTCAGCCCGCAGACGGTGCGCAGCGTCAGGGCCACGCGCGATTTCGGCTCCAGCGCGGGGTGGCAGCAGGCGAAGATCAGGCGCAGGCGTTCATCGGGGATGACATCGGGCTCTGGCGCGGCCTCGTCACGGGCCAGCACTGCCAGCGCCTGCGCGTGGCGGCTATCGCGCCCGGCGCCGCGCAGTCGGTCGATGGCCTTACGCCGCGCCACCTGCAACAGCCAGCCTTGCGGCGAGGCGGGCAGCCCGGCACGGCCCCAATGCGACAGGGCTGAAACGGCAGCCTCTTGCAGCACTTCTTCCGCCAGCGACAGATCGCGCAGACCCGCCGCAAGCACGGACAGAAGCCGCCCCCGGTCCGCCCGCATCACGCGGTCGAGTTCCCGCGTCACCGCAATCGCGCTGGCAGGGCCGGGGGCGGTCATCGCGTCAACTGGCCGGGTTGTAGTCCATGAGCGGCCGCACCTCGATCGTGCCGAAATGCGCAGACGGGATCAGGGCTGCGTATTTCAGCGCCGCGTCCAGATCGGGCACGTCGATGACATAGTAACCGCCCAGATGCTCGCGCGTTTCGGCAAAGGGGCCGTCCATGGTTTCCACCTTGCCCGACTTGATGCGCAGCGAGGTGGCGGTTTCGACCCCCTGCAACCCCTCGCCCGAGCACAGGACACCAGCGGCCTTCATCTGCTCATTCGCGGCAAAGAAGCCGCCCATCATCTCGTTGAACTCGGGCGTGCCATAGGCGGGTTCAAGGGCGGGGTC
>JALOSF010000167.1 GCA_025458525.1 Cypionkella sp.
CACATCCAACTCCTCCACAAACCGCGCGTTCTCTTGAATATACTGAAACCGCAGTTCCGGCTTCTTCCCCATCAACCGCTCCACCAGATCGCCGGTCATGCCCGGTTCATCCTCGTCGATGCTCACCCGGATCAGCTTGCGCGTCTCGGGGTTCATGGTGGTGTCTTTCAGGTCCTTTGCGTCCATCTCGCCCAGGCCCTTGAAGCGCTGCACGTCGATCTTCCCTTTGCCGCCCAGACCCTTGGCGAGCCAAAGCTCTTTCTCGGCATCGTCCGCCACATACATGCGGCGCGGGCCTTGGGTCAGGCGGTAGAGCGGCGGGCAGGCGAGGTAGAGGTGCCCCTTGTCGATCAGCGGGCGCATCTGGGTGAAGAAGAAGGTCATCAAGAGGCTTGCGATATGCGCGCCGTCCACATCGGCGTCGGTCATGATGATGATCTTTTCATAGCGCAGGTCATCGATGTTGAACCGTGTGCCCATCTGCACGCCAAGCGCCTCGCAGATGTCGCGGATTTCCGAGTTGTCGTTCAGCTTGGCCGAGGCCGCGCCCAGCACGTTCAGGATCTTGCCCTTGAGCGGCAACAGCGCCTGCGTCTCGCGCGACCGCGCGCCTTTGGCAGAGCCGCCGGCCGAGTCGCCCTCCACGATGAACAGCTCCGTGCCCTCGCGGTTTTTCGCGGTGCAATCGGTCAGCTTGCCGGGCAGGCGCAGCTTCTTGGTGGCCGATTTGCGGGCGGTTTCTTTCTCCATCCGGCGGCGCAGGCGTTCTTCGGCGCGCAGGATCAGGAAGTCGAGGATGGCGCCCGCGGATTTCGGGTCCGCCGCCAGCCAGGTGTCGAAATGGTCGCGCACGGCGAGTTCGACGTAGCGGGCGGCTTCCTCGGTCGCCAGCCGGTCCTTGGTCTGGCCCACGAACTGCGGCTCGCGAATGAAACACGACACCAGCGCGCAGCCCCCCGTGAGAAGGTCGTCGCGGGTGATTTGCTCGGCCTTGCGGTTCTTGACCCGCTCACCATAGGCGCGGATGCCCTTGAGGATGGCGGCCCAGAAGCCGGATTCGTGGGTGCCGCCTTCGGGGGTGGGGACGGTGTTGCAATAGGACTGGATGAAGCCGTCGCGGGCGGGCGTCCAGTTGATCGCCCATTCGACGGAGCCGGGGACGTTGAATTTCTCGGTGAAGCCGACTTTGCCGGCAAAGGGGCGGTCGGCGTAGGTGGTGGATTTCGCCAGCGTGTCGGTCAGGTAATCGGCCAGCCCGCCGGGGAAGTGGAAGGTGGCCTCCAGCGGGGTCTCGCCATCGTTGACGTTGGTTTTCCAACGGATTTCGACGCCCGAGAAGAGATAGGCCTTGGACCGCGCGGCCTTCATGATGCGGGCGGGTTTGAGGGTGAGGGAGCCGAAAATCTGAGGGTCCGGGTGGAAGGTCACGCTGGTGCCGCGCCGGTTGGGGGCGGGGCCGACCTTTGCCACCGGGCCTTGCGGGATGCCGCGCGAGAATTCCTGCACGTAAAGCTCGCGGTTGCGGGCGACTTCGACGCGCATGTGATCCGACAGCGCGTTGACGACGGAGGCGCCCACGCCGTGCAGACCGCCCGAGGTGGCATAGGCATCGCCGCCGAACTTGCCCCCGGCGTGGAGGGTGCACAGGATCACCTCCAGCGCGGATTTGCCGGGGAATTTGGGGTGCGGATCGACGGGGATGCCGCGGCCGTTGTCGCGGATGGTGACGGTGTTGCCGTCGAGAAGTTCGATCTCGATGCGGGTGGCGTGGCCTGCCACCGCCTCGTCCATCGCGTTGTCGAGGATTTCGGCCACCAGATGGTGCAGCGCGCGTTCATCCGTGCCGCCGATATACATGCCGGGCCGCTTGCGCACCGGCTCTAGCCCTTCGAGCACCTCGATCGAGGAGGCGTCATAGGAGGGTGTCGCGCCGGAGAGAAGGTCATTGGCCATTGCGTGCTCGATTCTTGTTCTGGGTTTGGACTGCCCGGCATTAGAGCATCAGCAGGGGCCGAGAGGCAAGACAGGGGGGGCGCAAGATATGGGGCCATTGCCGAGCCCGCCCGCCTGCCCTAGGTGAGGCAGGGCAGAACGAAAGGGCACGACATGCGGGTATTCTTCACGGGCGGATCGGGCAAGGCGGGCAAGCATGTGATCCCCTACCTTGTGGCGCAGGGCCACAGGGTGCTGAACTTTGACCGCGTGCCCTTGGGCGGGGCGGGGGTGCATGACCTGTTGGGGGATATCACCGATGCGGGGCAGGTCTATTCCGCGATGAACGGCCACGCGGGCTATGACGAGCTGGAAACCGGGCAGGGCGTGCGCCCGTTTGACGCGGTGGTGCATTTCGCCGCCGTGCCGCGGATGATGATGTGCCCCGACACCGAGACCTGGCGGGTCAATGTGGTGGGCACCTATAACGTGATCGAGGCGGCGGTGAAGATGGGGATCCGCAAGATCATCATCGCCTCGTCAGAGACCACCTATGGGGTGTGCTTCTCGGATGGCGTGACCGATCCCCACAGCCTTCCGCTGACCGAAGACTACGACATCGACCCGATGGACACCTATGGCACCTCGAAAAAGGTGAACGAGGTGACGGCGCGCAGCTTTGCCCGCCGGTCGGGCGCCGACATCTATGCGCTGCGGATCGGCAATGTGGTGGAGCCGCATGAGTATGCGACGCTGTTCCCGCATTACTTTGCCCACCCCGAGGTGCGGCGCAGGAATGCGTTCAACTATGTGGACGCGCGCGATCTGGGCCAGATCATCGATCTGTGTCTGCACAAGGACGGGCTTGGCTATCAGGTGTTCAACGCCTGTAATTCCACGAACGGGATGAACATCCCCAACGCCGAATTGTTGGCGCGGTTCTTTCCCAATGTCCCGGTGACCGAGGACCTTGGCCCGTGGGACAGCCTGATGTCGAACGCGAAGATCCGCGAGGTTCTGGGGTTCAAGGACGCCCATGACTGGCGCGCCTATGTGCCCGAGCAGCCCTGATCCAAAGGCGCGCGGCCCGAAGCCGGGCCGCGCCGGGTTTTTGCCTCGTCGCGCGCCGCCGCCTTGTGCCAGGCCCCTATTCCGGTTCGGCCATCCGCCGGGCCCAGACCGCCTTGAAAGCGGGGCGAGCCTGAGCGGCGGCAAGCCAACGGGCGACATTGGGATGGTCCTTCAGCAGCGGTTCATAGGTCTGGCCGTAGCGCAGGCATTCGGCCACCATGATGTCGGCGACGGTAAAGCGGTCGAGGAGCCAGTCGCGGTTTTCAAGGTCGCGGTCCAGTCGTGACAAGGGTCGTTTGAGCTTTTCGGCGGCGACGCGCAGGATGCCTTGGCCTGTCGGGCTTTCGGTTTCGCCGTCGCGGGTGGTGTAAAGGATCTCGATGGCGGCGGGTTCGACCGCGGTGGCCGCAAAAAGCGCCCATTGGGCCATCAGCGCGGCCTCGTCATCCGAGACGGGGCCAAGGCGGCCC
>JALOSF010000168.1 GCA_025458525.1 Cypionkella sp.
GGCGGCCTTGTCACCGTGGCGCAGGGCGGGGCCGTGGACTTCCAGCCAGTCGAAGAACGCAGCGTCGCCCAGAAGGCCGTATTTCACCACCTCGCCATAGCCCGATAGCAGGTCACGGTCGGGCAAGGTGTCCAAGACGCCGATATCGGCCAGCACCAGGCTGGGCTGATGGAACGCGCCGACCAGATTCTTGCCTTGCGCCGTGTTAATCCCAGTCTTGCCGCCGACGGAACTGTCGACCTGCGCCAGAAGCGTGGTCGGCAGTTGCACAAAGCGCACCCCACGCCGCAGGATGGCCGATGAGAAGCCGACAAGATCACCGATCACGCCGCCGCCAAGGGCCACAACGATATCGCGCCGCTCAACCTTTTCTTCCAGCAGCCATTCCGTGCAGCGGGCGAGGTTTTCCCAACCCTTCGTGCCTTCCCCCGCCGGCAGGGCCAGCGCGGTGGACGCAATGCCTTCGGCCTGCAAAGCCGCTTTCAGGGCTGGCAGATGGGCAGCGGCTACAGTCTCATCCGTGACGATGGCCACCCGCTTGCGCCGCAGCAGGGGCGCGATTTCGGCGCCTGCGCGGCCAATCAGGCCCGCGCCGATCCGCACCTCATAGGACCGGGTCCCGAGGTCGACTGCCACATGGTTCATCCGTTACCCCTCCAGAACATCCGGCCGGGTGCGCAAGGCTTCGCGCACCCTGATGGCCATGTCTTCCACCGACAAGTCGGCGGCGCTGTCCACGGCCAGATCGGCCTCGGCATAGAAGGGAAGGCGGGCGTCGTAAAGCGCGCGCAGGGTTTCGCGCGGGTTCGGGGTGCGCAACAGGGGGCGGGTGGTCTTGTGGCGGACGCGCTGCCAAAGAAGATCAAGGTCGGCGCGCAGCCAGACCGACACGCCAACCTCGTGGATCAATGCGCGATTCGCCGCCGACAGGAAGGCCCCGCCACCGGTGGACAGCACGCAAGGGCTGCCGCGCAGCAGGCGGGCGATCACCTCGGTTTCGCGGGCGCGAAAGAACGGTTCGCCGTCGCGTTCGAAGATCTCGGCGATGCTGCGATTGGCGGCGCGGGTGATTTCCTCATCGGAATCGCGGAAATCGACCGCCAGAAGCCGCGCAAGCGCGGTGCCGACGGCGGTCTTGCCCGCCCCCATCATTCCGACCATGACCACGGTTTTCGTCAACTGTGCCATTGCGTCCATCTGCCCGGGCCCGCATGACCTTGCCGATGGCACGCGGGAAATATTCCCCCCTGAATGGCGTGAAGTCTTGCGGAATGCTATATAGATTGTGCATCACACCCGCTCTGGGGACCTATTGGGCCACCCGGGCGGCAAGAAAAGTAGGGCGGATAAAGCCGCCCCACGCAAAAGTCGAGGAAGGGCAATGCCATGGGTCGGGTCATCAAAGCGCTGGTTCTGCTGGTGATAGTCGGATTCATTGGCTTGGCAGGCTATGCCTATCTGGGCGATCTTTCACCGGTCCAGGATGAGGTGACAAAGCCTGTGGTGCTGAATGCGGATTAAGACGGCGGGTCTTTTGGTATTGCTTGCGGGGACGGCTCCGCTTGCTGCGCAAGAGGGGGGTGGCCCCCTGTCGGCGATCGACTGGCTGTCGCAATCGGTAGCCACGCCCGCCGCGCAGGATACCGGCGGCGTCGCCATGGCGATTGATGAGCCTCCGGTCACCGGTCAGGGCGGCGCGCTGCCGCAGCCGGTGGCGACAACGGCGCTGGACGGCCCGTCGCCTGATGCGGTTGGGCTGATCCCGCCGGCCGTGTCGGATCTGCCGCGCAACCTGTGGGGCCAGGGGCTTACGGCCGAGATTTCGGCGCGGCTGGTCGGCCATACCGATGATGCGCTCCCCGCCCTGCGCCAGCTGTTCCTGACCATCCTTCTGGCCGAGGTCGAGGCCCCGGTTGATGCGGGCGGGCGGGGAGACCTTCTGCAGGTGCGGATTGACAAGCTGCTGGCGCTTGGCGCGCTGGAACAGGCCGCCGCCTTGATCGAGGCTGCGGGTGCGACCACGCCCGACATGTTCCGCCGCAGCTTTGACGTGGCCCTTCTGACCGGGGCTGAGGACCGCGCTTGCGAAGCGATGGCTGCCACCCCGCATCTGGCCCCCACGGTGCCGGCCCGCATCTTCTGCCAGGCGCGGCAGGGCGATTGGGACACCGCCGCCCTGACGCTGCACACCTCCGAGGCTTTGGGCCAGATAACCCCCGATCAGGCGGCCCTTCTGGCCCGCTTCCTTGACCCCGACCTTTTCGAGGGCGAGGCGCCGCCCCCTGCCCCAAGCCCGGTCACGCCGTTGGACTGGAAGATGTTCGAAGCGATTGGCGAGCCGTTGCCCACCGAAGGCCTGCCCGTCGCCTTTTCCTACGCCGAGATCGGGCCAAAGGCCGGCTGGAAGGCCCAGATCGAGGCGGCGGAACGCCTGACCCGGGGCGGCACCCTGCCGCCGAACGTGATCCTCGGGCTATACACCGAACGCAACCCAGCCGCTTCCGGTGGGGTCTGGGACCGGGCGGCGGCGTTCCAGAAGTTTGAAGCGGCACTCGCTTCGGGCGATGCAGCAAAGGTCGGTCAGGCCCTGCCCGAAGTTTGGGCCAAGATGCAGGACGCCGAACTGGAGGTGCCCTTTGCGGTCCTTTTCGGCAAGGCGCTGATTGATCTGCCCCTGACCGGTGAAGCCGCGGCCATGCGCGCGGCGATCTGACCGGCATCGTTCCACCCGACAGCCTGGGCCGTGCCATTACCGCCGCGTTCCGGATGCCTGCGCCATCGGCTGAGGCGCAGGCGCTGCTGGATGGCGACCGGACGGGGGAAGCGATCATCGTCGCCATCGACAACATTGGCCGCGGCGTGCAGGGCGATCTGCGCGGCGTGACCGAGGGACTGTCGCTGATGCGGATGGTCGGCCTTGACAGCATGGCGCGCCGCACCGCGCTGGAGCTGATGATCCTGGAACGCAGGGGCTAGGCGGTGCCCGACCCCGACGCCAGCCGCTGGATTTCCACCTTTCTGGACGCGCGCAGCGCCGATGCCGGGGCCGCGCGCAACACCCAACTGGCCTATGGCCGTGATCTGGTGGATTTCGCCGATTGGTTGGCCAGCCATGGCAGCACGCTGACGAAAGCCGGCCGCGACACGGTTGAGGATTACCTGATCCACTGCGACGCGCAGGGCCTGTCCAAGGCCACCCGCGCGCGCCGTCTGTCCGCGATCCGCCAGTTGTTCCGGTTTGCCGTTGAAGAGGGCTGGCGCGCCGACAACCCCGGCCTGCGCATCGCAGGCCCCGGCCGCGCGCCAAGCCTGCCCAAGACCCTGACCGTGGACGAAGTGACGCGTCTGATCGACGCCGCCCGCACCAAGGGCCGCAGTCCCGCTGACCGTCTGCGCAACGCAGCCCTTCTGGAACTGCTCTATGCAGCCGGCCTGCGGGTAAGTGAGCTGGTCGGTCTGCCCATCGCCGCCGCGCGCGGCAATCCCCGGATGATCCTGGTCCGCGGCAAGGGCGACAAGGAGCGGATGGTGCCCCTGTCCGCCCCGGCCCGGACCGCGCTGACCGACTGGCTGGCCTGCCGCGACGCTGAGGACACCGCCGCCCGTCTAGCAGGGCGGCCAGTGTCGAAGTTCCTGTTCCCCGGCGACGGGCGCGACGGCCACATGACCCGGCAGCATTTCCATCTGATGCTGAAAGATATCGCGGTTCTGGCGGGGCTGTCCCCTGCCCGCGTGACGCCCCATGTCCTGCGCCATGCCTTTGCCACGCATCTTCTGGCGGGCGGGGCGGACCTCAGAGTGATTCAGACGCTTCTGGGCCATGCCGACGTCGCCACCACGGAAATCTACACCCATGTGCTTGACGAACACCTCAGGACTCTGGTTCTGACCCATCATCCGCTTGCCAAAACCGAAGTGGCCCGAAAAGCCTGATCCCGAAGGACCAGAGACCCGCAATGGACACTACAGCTTCCGCCGTGCTTGACACCGCCTTCTGGCTGACGGCCGCCGCCATTCTGGGGCTTTTGGTCATGTCGGCTTTCTTTTCGGGGTCCGAAACAGCGCTGACCGCGTCTTCAAGGTCAAAATTGAAAGCGCAGGCCGACAAGGGCACACGCGGCGCGGCCAGCGCAATGAAGGTCACCGAAGACCGTGAGCGGATGATTGGCGCGCTGCTGTTGGGCAACAACATCGTCAACATCCTGTCGGCCTCGTTGGCAACCGCACTGCTGACGCGAATGTTCGGCGACAGTGGCGTGGCACTGGCCACCGTCGTGATGACCGCGCTTGTGCTGATCTTTGGCGAGGTGATGCCGAAGACGCTTGCCATCACCTACCCCGAGCCCGTGGCCACCCGCGTGGCGCCGATAATCCGGGTGCTGATCTTTGTCTTCACGCCGATCGTATCGCTGGTGCGCACGCTTGTGCGGGGCCTTCTCTACCTCTGCGGCGTGCGCCCGAACCCCGGGGGCGAGATGCTCGCCCTGCGCGAAGAAATCGCCGGGGCCATCGCACTTGGCCATTCTGAAGGCGCGGTGGAAAAGGAAGACCGGGACCGCCTTTTAGGCGCGCTGGACCTCAGCCACCGCACCGTGGACGAGATCATGCGCCACCGTCGGCAGATCGAGATGATCGACGCCGACCTTCCGCCCGGAGAAATCATCACCCGCGTCCTCGCCTCACCCCATACCCGCTTGCCGATCTTTCGCGATAGCGATGACAACATACTGGGCGTGGTGCACGCGAAGGACCTCTTGCGCGAAGTGGACCGTCTGGTGCGGGGCGACGAAGGCTCGGTCGCGGGGATCGAGAACCTTGATATCGTGAAGGTGGCGATGAAGCCCTACTTCATCCCCGACACCACCAGCCTTGACGAACAGATGCGTGAGTTTCTGGCCCGCCGCACCCATTTCGCGCTAGTCGTCGATGAATACGGCACGCTCCAGGGGCTGATCACGCTGGAGGACATCCTTGAGGAAATCGTCGGCGACATCACCGATGAATTCGACGTGGTGTTGAAAGACTCACACCTCAGCCGGACCGAGGATGGGGCCTATCTGATCGACGGCGCGATGACGATCCGCGACCTGAACCGCGCGACCGACTTTCGCCTGCCCGATGATGAGGCGAACACCATCGCGGGCCTCGTGATCCACGAAGCGCAGATGATCCCGAACGAAGGCCAGGTCTTCAGCTTCCACGGCTTCCGGTTCGAGGTCGTCTCTCGCCGCGAAAACCGGATCACCCGGCTGAAACTGCGCCCGCTTTAGGACGGTCGCCAATTGCGGCGCTGCGGTTGGCCCAGGCGGCGACGGCAGCCCCAAAGGCCTGAAACAGCGGGCGTGACACGGGGTCATTGGCCGCATTCCATTCCGGGTGCCACTGGACGGCCAGGGTAAAGCCCGCAGCACCGTCGACATAGATCGCCTCGGGCGTGCCGTCGGGGGCGACGCCGTCAACCACCACACGCGGGGCCGCACGGGCGATGCCTTGGCCGTGCAGCGTATTGGTCATCACCTCACGCGCGCCCATCAGGCGATGGAACGGGCCGCCGTCGGAAAAGCTGACCGGGTGGCGCAGGGAGAACTGCTCCTCAAGCGTGCCGTTCGGCGGCATGCGGTGGTTCATCCGCCCCGGCAGATCGCGGATCTCGGGGTAAAGCGTTCCGCCCAGGGCCACGTTCACTTCTTGAAAGCCACGGCAGATCCCCAGGAAGGGCTGGCCCCGGTCCACACAGGCCCGGATCAAGGGCAGAGTGATCGCATCGCGGCAACGGTCAAAGCACCCATGCGCGGGGGTTTCATCCTCACCATACTCGCTCGGGTGGACGTTGGGCCGCCCGCCCGTCAGCAGGAACCCGTCGCACAGGTCCAGGAGCTCCTCGACCGACACAAGGCGCGGGTCGGACGGAATGATCAGCGGCAGGCAGCCCGCCACCTCGGCCACTGCGACGGAATTCATCGTGCCGCCGGAATGC
>JALOSF010000169.1 GCA_025458525.1 Cypionkella sp.
ACGATCTCGCCCGAGTTCACCGCAAGGTCGATGCCGTGCAGCACTTCGATCCGCCCATAGCGGGCGCGCAGACCTTCAACCAGCAGCATTTTCGGCCCCCAGATAGGCAGCGATGACGGCAGGGTTCTGGCTGACCGATGCCGGATCACCCTCGGCGATCTTTTCGCCATGGTCCAGAACGACGATGTGGTTCGAAATCCGCATCACAAGTTTCATGTCATGCTCGACCAGCAGGATCGCCACGCCCGAAGCCGCGATTTCGGCGATCAGGTGGTCGATCTCCTCGGTTTCCACCGCGTTGCAGCCGGCAGCGGGTTCATCCAGCAGCAACACCTTTGGATTGAGCGCCATCGCGCGGGCAATCTCCAGCCGCTTGAGCGAGCCATAGGACAGGCTGCCCGCCTCCCGTTCAGCCGCCCGCTCCAGCCCGACACGCCGGAGCAGGTCACGCGCCCCGGCCTCGGCTGCCTTTGCACGGCGCCGCGACGAGGGAAGGTTCAGGATATCGGCCAGCACAGACCCGCTTTCCTGCAAGTGATAGCCGGCGATCGTGTTCTCCAGCACGGTCATCGACTGAAAGACCTGAAGGTTCTGGAACGTCCGGCACATGCCGCGCCGCGCCAGAAGATGGGGCGACATCGCCGTCACATCCTCGCCGTTCAGGATCACCTTGCCCGCTCCCGGCAGGTATACCCCCGAGATCATGTTGAACAGCGTGGTCTTTCCGGCCCCGTTCGGCCCGATGACCGATACGATCTCGCCCGGTTTCACGCCAAACGACACATTGTTCACGGCCTTGATGCCGCCAAAGCTGATGCCCAGCCCTTCGATCGACAAAAGGTTCATTCGCCGCTCCCCCGGATCTTGCGCAGGATCGATGGCACCACGCCTTCGCGCAGGAAGATCATCACCAGCACCATCACAAGGCCCAGCACCAGTTGCTCATACTCGGCAAAGACCGTCAGCACCTGCGGCAGAAGCGTCAGCACCGCCGCGCCAAAGATCGCCCCGGCAACCGAGCCGACACCGCCAAGGACGGCCATCGTCACCATCTCGACCGAGTGCATGAAGCCCGCCACATCCGGCGTGATGAACTTGTTCTGCAAGGCGAGCAGAGAGCCGGAAACCGAGGCATAGACCGCCGAGATCACGAAGGCCTGGAGCTTGAGCCTGGCCACATCCATGCCCACGGTGCGGGCGGCGACCTCGGACCCATGCAGCGCGCGCAGCGCCCGGCCTGTCGCACTATCGTGCAGGTTCAGCGCAAGCCATGCACCGATGACCAGCACGATGCCGCACAGGAAATACCAGAACTGGCCGTTGGTCAGGCTCAGGCCCGCGTCCTTCAGAACGTCGCGCAAGCCAAGCTCGGGCACGTCAATCCCATCCGGGCCGCGCGTCAGCCAGCGTTCGTTGTTCAGCACCATCGAGATCAGGATGCCCATGCCCAGCGAGGCGACGGCAAGGTAATAGCCCTTGAGCCGCAGGATCGGCCGACCGACAAGCCATGCCAGCACAGCCGAGATGGCAGCCCCCAAAAGGATGGCCAGCGCGGGATGAATGCCCCAATGCACGGGGGCCAAGGCACAGGCGTAGGCACCGATCCCGGCAAAACCGGCATGACCAAGGCTGATCTGCCCGGCCCAGCCGGTCAGGATCACGATCCCGGTGACGGCCAGCGCGTTGACAAAGATCAGCGCGCCGACGCGGTAATAAAAGCCCGAGGGAAAGAAGACGGGCGCCAGTGCGATCAGGACGACAAGGGCCAGCAGGGTGGCGGATTTGGGAGTCAGTCGCATGGTCACACCCGATCGGTCGATTTGCGGCCAAACAGGCCCTGCGGCATGAAGAAAAGCACGGCCAGGATCACGATAAAGGCGGCGGCGTCCTTGTATTGCGAACTGATATAGCCCGCCGTCAGCCCCTCCAGCACACCCAGCGTGAAGCCTCCGACCAGCGCGCCCTTGGGGTTGCCCATCCCGCCCAGCATGGCGGCGGCAAAACCCTTCAGCGCAAAGGCAAGACCCACATCATAAGAGGTCATGGTGATCGGCGTCACCAGCACCCCGGACAGCGCGCCGATCCCGGCCGACATGGCAAAGGACAGTGTCATCACAAAGGGGGTGTTGATGCCCACCAGTTGCGCGGCCAGCCGGTTGTTCGATGTGGCAAGAACGGCGCGGCCCAAAAGCGTGCGCGTAAAGAACAGCCACAACCCGATGAACACCGCGACAGAGCCCGCAATCACCCACAGGCTTTGCGGCAGGATCGTCGCGCCAAGGATGCGGATCGGGTCGTCGCCCGAAAAGGCCGGGAAGGTGTGGATCTGCTTGCCGAACACCAGCTGGGCCGCACCCCGGATGAAGATCGAGGCCCCGATGGTGATGATGACCAGCGACACCACGGGCGCGCCCCGCGCGGGTTCGATGGCCAGCTTGTTCATCGCCACCCCGATCGCGGCTGTCGCCACCACCGCGGCCAGCGCGGCCAGTGGCAGCGGCGCGCCTGCGGTATAGGCCATCACCGTGATCATGCCCCCCAGCATGACGAATTCGCCCTGGGCAAAGTTCACCACGTCAGAGGCATTGTAGATGATGGTAAAACCCAAGGCGACCAGCGCGTAAACCGCGCCGACCGTCACCCCGGACAAAAGGAATTGCAAAAGTTCCGACATGTGTCCCAGCCCCCGATGGCCCGAAAAGGGTTGCCGCGCCCCGTGTCAGGGACGCGGCGAACGGATCACTCGACCAAGGCCCACTCGCCGCCCTTGATCTGCAACATGCGGAAGGCCGACAGGTCGAGACCGAGGTGATCCTCGGGCGTGAAGGTGTAGATGCCGGTGGTGCCGGCAAGGCCCGAGGTCGCCTCGATCGCGTCGCGGATCGCGGCAGGCTCGGCGGAACCGGCGCGGGTGATGGCGTCGGTCATGATCATGAATGCGTCATGCGCATAGCCGCCAAAGGTGCCGACCGGGGTGCCGGTCTTTTCCTCGAACATCGCCTTGTAGGCATCGACGACCGGCTTTTGCGGATCGTCGGCGGCCAGCAGGTCAGCCACCAGCAGCGCCGTGCCGGGCAGGCGCACGCCCTCGGCGGCTTCGGCGCCGGCCAGTTCGATGAACCCGTCCGAGGCCACGCCATGCGACTGATAGAACGGCAGGTCGATGGCAAGCTGCTTGACGTTGCGCGTCACGATCGACGGGCCCTGGCCAAAGCCCGGGTTCAGGATCGCCTGCACGCCTTCGGTGCCCTTGATCTTGGTCAGCTGTGCGGTCATGTCGGCGTCTTTTGGATCATAGGTCTCGTCGGCAAGGATTTCGATCCCATAGTCCGGCGCGACATCCTTGCACTGTGCCTGCATCGATGCGCCAAATCCGTCGGTGCCCGAGATCATGCCGATCTTGGTGATGCCGTTCTTCTGCATGTCCTCGAAGATCTTCTGGCAGGCCATGCGGTCTGTGTGCGGGGTCTTG
>JALOSF010000078.1 GCA_025458525.1 Cypionkella sp.
AAGGATGAAGGCGAAAGCGTCGAGGTCAAGACCCCGGGTGGTGATAGCAGATACGAAGTGGAAAGTGTTAGTTACGTCTGATGTCCCGGAACGGAACGAGGCGACCATGCCCGATCTTGACGACAAGCCCTTTTCCCTGTCGCGCAACGACGATCCCGGTTTTTCCGCTGCCGAACTTGCGGCCGCAGGTCTGGCTGTGGTCTGGGTCATCGCGGTTTTGGTCTATGTGCTGAGCGCGCCCGAAGGCACCGGGACGCTGGGGCTGGTGATGACCCTTCTTGTGGTGTTCCTGCCGCTGGCGCTGATCTGGGCAGCTGTCACCACGTTGCGTTCGGTGCGCGTCTTGCGGGCCGAAGCCGCGCGGCTGCAAGCGTCGGTGGACGCGATGCGCAATGCCTATGTCGCCAGCCAGCAGGCCGGTGCCGCAGGCTTGCGCCCGTCGGTCGAGAAAAAGCTGGATGACATCGCGCGACAGACCGAAACGGCGCTGGCGACCTTTACCTCGCGGCGGGACACGGTGCTGACGCAGCCTTCGGCAGATCGCAAGGCGGCGCTGATCTCGCCGGCGGCAAGCTCGGCCGCCGAGGAACAGCCGGGGCTGGCCTTGGGCACCCCGGCCGAGGCGATGCGCCCCCCGCTGTCGGTGGCCGATTTCATCCGCGCGTTGCAATTTCCCGAAAATCCCGACGACCGCGAAGGGTTTCGCGCGCTGCGCCTCGCGCTGGAAGACCGCGATGTGGCCAAGCTGATCCGGGCGGCGCAGGATGTGCTGACGCTGATGAGTCAAGAAGGCATCTACATGGATGACCTGCGCCCGGACCGGGCCCGCCCCGAGCTGTGGCGGCGTTTCGCCGCGGGCGAGCGGGGGCGCGGCATTGCGGCGATCGGCGGGGTGCGCGACCGCTCGTCCCTTGCGCTGACCGCGGGGCGGATGCGCGAAGACCCGGTGTTCCGCGATGCGGGGCACCATTTCCTGCGCACCTTTGACCGCATGTTCCAGCAGTTCGAAAAGAACGCGACCGATGCCGAGATCGCCGAATTGGCCGATACCCGCACCGCAAGGGCCTTCATGCTGTTTGGCCGGGTGATGGGCGTGTTCGACTAAGGCTGGACCGGTCGGGCGGCCAGGGGTCGGGCGGCAGGGGGCCGGGGGGCTGCGGCACGCCGAAGTCGGTCATTGATCGCGCGGCCAAGCCCGGTGTCCGGCACCGGGGCAAAGGCGATTCGCCCGGCATCGCCGGCACGGACATCGGCATCGCGCAGCAGTTGAAACAGGTTTGCGGCAGCTTCGACCAGATCGCCGCGGCGCGACAGCGTCAGCGGGGCAGCTTCGGTTCCCGGCCCAAAGCCCACCCAAACCTCGTCAGGCGCGGGCTGTGTCACATTCAGGCGCAGGGGGGCGTCGGGGGCATAGTGGCTTTCCAACTGCCCGGGCGCATTGGGTTTTTCGGCGTTCCCGCCCAGCGCGATCGGACCCAGCATCGCCTCCAGCGCCTCAAGCGGGATACCACCCGGGCGCAGCAGCACCGCAGGGCCATCCAGCCCAAGGATGGTCGATTCCACCCCGACGACACAGGGGCCCCCGTCCAGAACAGCGTCGATCCGCCCGGCCAGGCCTTGGCGCACATGCTCGGCCCTGGTGGGCGACACCCGCCCGGACGGGTTGGCCGAGGGCGCGGCCAGCGGGCCGCCAAAGGCGCGCAACAGATCGCGCGCCACGGGATGCGCCGGGCAGCGAATGGCCACGGTCGGCAAGCCTGCGGTCACAAGCGACGACAGCCCCGCGCCGTCGCGCAGCGGCAAGACCAGCGTCAGCGCACCGGGCCAAAAGGCGGCAGCCAGCGCGCGCGCACGCTCGTCAAACTGCGCAAGCTCCTCGGCCATGGCCAGATCGGCCACATGGGCGATCAGCGGGTTGAAATGCGGCCGCCCCTTGGCGGCATAGATCCGGGCAACGGCCGTGCCGTTTCTGGCATCCCCGGCAAGGCCATACACCGTTTCTGTCGGTATCGCGACAAGACCGCCCGCCCGCAACAGCGTCACCGCCTGCGCCAGACCCTGTTCTGTCGGGCCAAGGTCTTGCGTAATCAGTGTCATGTGACGCAGCGTATGGCTTGAGCGGTCGGCCACCATGGCTAACCTGTTCGTGACTGCCAATATCCCTGCCCGCCCCATTTGCCAAGGCTGGCTGCCAGACCCGAGGTTCCCATGCCCTTTCGCGCCCCGCTGTCCGATCTGCGTTTCCTGCTCGACCATGTGGTCGATTTCGCGCAGGTGTCTGGCACCGACCGCTTTGCCGACGCGACGCCCGAAACGGTGGACGCGGTGCTGGGCGAGGCGGGCCGCCTGGCCAGCGAGGTCATCGCACCCGTCAACCGGGCCGGAGACAAGGTTCCGGCGCGGCTGGAAAACGGCATCGTGCGCACCTCGCCCGGCTTTGCCGAGGCTTATGCCGCCATGGCCGAGGGCGGTTGGGTCGCGATTGCGGCGGGAACGGCGCATGGCGGGATGGGGCTACCGCTGACGCTTGCCAGCGCCGTCAATGACATGTTTTCGGGCGCCTGCCTTGCGCTGCAACTGAACCCGTTGCTGACCCAAGGCCAGATCGAGGCGCTGGAACATCACGCCGATGACCGGCTCAAGGCGCTGTATCTGCCCAAACTGATCTCGGGCGAATGGGGCGGAACCATGAACCTGACCGAACCGCAGGCCGGATCGGATGTGGGGGCCTTGCGCTCCAAGGCCGAACCGAACGAGGATGGCAGCTACGCGATCACCGGGCAGAAAATCTACATCACCTGGGGCGATACGGATTTTCAGGCCAATACGGTCCATCTGGTGCTGGCCCGTCTGCCCGATGGCGCACCGGGAACCGCCGGGATCAGCCTGTTTCTGGTGCCGAAATTCCTGCCAGACGCGGCTGGCAAACCGGGGCTGCGCAACAGCCTTCATGTCGTCAGCCTTGAACACAAGCTGGGCATCCACGGCAGCCCGACCTGCGTGATGCAGTTCGACGGGGCAAAGGGCTGGCTGGTCGGTGCGCCACACAAGGGGATGGCGGCGATGTTCACGATGATGAACAACGCAAGGCTGGGCGTGGGGCTGCAAGGCGTGGGCGTGGCCGAGGCCGCCTATCAGCAGGCCTATGACTATGCGATGACCCGACAGCAGGGCCGCACCGCGGACCCGGGCAGCCCCACGATCATCGGCCATGCCGATGTGCGCCGGATGCTGGCCACCATGAAGGCGCAAGTGTTTTCGGCCCGTGCGATCTGTTTGTCCTGCGCCGTGGCCATCGACATGGGCACCGCCACCGATGATCCCGCGTGGAAGGCGCGGGCCGCGTTTCTGACCCCGATTGCCAAGGCTTATGGCACGGATGTCGGGGTTGCGGTGGCCTCTGACGGCGTCCAGATCCATGGCGGGATGGGCTTCATCGAAGAAACGGGGGCTGCGCAATTCCTGCGCGATGTGCGCATCACGCCAATTTACGAAGGCACCAATGGCATTCAGGCGATGGATCTTGTGGCGCGCAAGATGATGGACAACGGCGAGGCCGCCTTCCGCTTGCTGCGGGAGATCGAGATGGGCGCCGCGGCCGCACGGACCGGCTTGCCCGATCTGGCCGAGGATGTCTGGCAAGCCGGCGAAACCCTGCGGGAGGCGACCGAGGCACTTCTGACGCAGGACATGACCGACAGGTTCGCCGGGGCCGTGCCCTATCTGCGCGCGTTCGCCCTTGTGCTGGGCGGGCATTTCCACCTGAAGGCTGCCTTGGCCGAGGGCGCGAACGGGCCACGCTCGGCCCTTGCCCGGGTCGCGATCAGGCGGCTGATGCCCGACCATCTTGGGCTTCTGGCGCAGATGCGCCTGGGTGCGGGCGATCTGTTTGCCCTGTCTGCCGAAGATCTGGCGGCGTGAGCCTGATCGCTGCGCCCTTTCCCGTCCCGCCCGAGGAAGGCACGGCGCTTGAGGTGGCCGAGGGCATCTTCTGGATCAGGCTGCCTTTGCCGATGGCCCTCGACCATGTGAATGTCTATGCGCTGGACGAGGGCGACGGCTGGACGGTGATCGACACAGGGCTGGCAAACACCCGCAGCCGCCTTGTCTGGGACCGGGTTCTGGCCGGGCCGTTGCAGGGGCGGCCGGTGCGGCGGGTGGTCGTCACGCATCATCACCCCGATCACGTCGGTCTTGCCGGTTGGTTTCAATCGATGGGCGCCACGCTTTTGATGCCGCGCACCGCCTGGCTTTATGCCCGGATGCTGGCGCTGGATGAACAGCCCCTGCCCGTGCCCGAGGCGCAGACCTTCTATCGCAGGGCGGGGATGCCCGCAGAGATGCTTGCCGAACGGGCGACGCAGCGGCCCTTCAACTTCTGCGATGTGGTGGCGCCGCTGCCGCCCGGCTTTACCGCGCTGTGCGATGGGGGCACGCTGCGCATGGGGGGCCGCGACTGGGCCATCCGATTTGGCTCTGGCCATGCACCGGATCATGCGACCTTCTGGTCGGGCGATCTTGTCTTGGGTGGGGATCAGCTTTTGCCCGGCATCTCGGCCAACATCGGGGTCTATCCCACAGAACCCGAGGCGGATCCCTTGCAGGATTGGCTTGCCAGTTGCGGCAGGTTTCTGACCGTGGCGACAGAGACGCAGCTTGTTCTGCCGGGGCACAAGCTGCCCTTTACCGGCTTGCCGCTGCGGCTTCGTCAGATGATCGAAAACCATGAAGGCGCGCTGACGCGGCTGATCGACCATCTGACCACCGGCCGAACCGCCGCCGATTGTTTCCTTCCGCTGTTCAAGCGCGAGATTACCGGCGCGGCCTATGGCATGGCTTTGGCAGAGTCGGTGGCGCATCTGAACCACCTCTTGCACAGCGGGCGTGTTTCGCGCCACCTTTCGCCGGACGGAGCTTGGCTTTGGCAAAGGACGTGACAATGGCACAGGGGCCAGACCAGACGACGGCCGAGGCGGCGAAACGCGCCCCCAAAAGCCCCGCAGAATGGGCTTCCGAGCGGGCGATCCAATACATCCGCAATTTCGAAGCGCAGCTCGACAACCGGCACGAGGTCGCTCTGGGGTTTACCGGGGCCGATGCGGGGGTGTTGCAAATCGAAGGGGTGGGCTTTTATGACCCTGATATCCTGACATTTTACGGCAGGGACGAAGACGGGCTGCGGACGCAACTGGTGCAGCATGTCAGCCAGTTGAACGTGGTCCTGCGCGCCGTGCCAAGCCGCGCCACCGAGGAACCGCCGCGCCGCATCGGCTTTCACATGCCCAGCAATTGGCTGGGGGGTGAATCGGGCGACGCCTCGGCCTGACACAGCGGCCAGACAAGTCGCGCGGCGGATGACACTGGATCGTGACAGGCCGAAATGAATCGGCTATCAGCGGGGAAAGACGGATAAAAGGGAACCGCATCATGGCTGAACACAAGCACGGAAGCATGGACACGACCGAGCAAGAAAAAACCTTTGCCGGTTTTATCCGCCTGACCACCTGGGGCGCGGCGATCAGCATCGGTGTCCTGATTTTCCTGGCGCTTGCCAACGCCTGAAAGGCATAGATCCATGTTTCGTCTGATCCTCGCGCTTTTGGCGGTGCTTACCCTTGCGGCCTGCGGCGCCGAGCCGAAATGGGCATCTGACGAAGACGTGGCGCGTGCGCGCTATGTCCACAACGGCCCGCCGGCCATCACGCTGTTCACCGTATTGTCCACGCGGGACGGATCGGGCGCGCATTCCGGCCTGATGATCAACGCCTCTGAACGCATCATGTTCGATCCGGCAGGCACCTGGTATCACCCCCGCCTGCCCGAGCGGAATGACGTGCATTTCGGCATGACGCCCAAGATGGTTGACTTCTACATCGATTACCACGCGCGTGAGACGTTCGATGTGATCGAGCAGACGATCATCGTATCGCCGGGCGTGGCCGAATTGGTGGCGCAGCGCGCCAAGGCCTATGGTGCGGTGCCAAAGGCGCAATGCACCAATTCGATCTCGACCATCCTGCGCGGCGTGCCGGGCTTTGAATCGCTGCCTGCGACGTGGTATCCGGCCCGCTTCATGGAGGCTTTTGCCACCCTTCCGGGTGTGACCAGCCGCAAGATCACCGATGACGATGCCGACAGCAACCATGGCGTGCTTCTGGTGCAGGCGCAGGACCCTCGGCTGGAATAGTCAAAGCCACAGAATGGCATAAAGCGTGACGCCACCCGCAAGGATGGCGCCGATCACGCTGCGCGTCGCGATCCCGACGAGCAAGGTGACACAGGCGGCGGCAAGACGGGCGGGGTCGGTCTGGCCGCCTGTGGCTGCGGGCCAGATCACGGCCGGCGCCACAAGGCCGGGCAGGATCGCGACCGCAGTATAGCGCAGGGCGCGCTGCAATGCCCCGGGCAATGCCCGATTGCCCAGAAAGCCGAGGAAGGAAAAGCGGATCAGATAGGTGCCAAGCGCCAGAGCGGGCACGACGATCCAGAAGGTGGCTGCATCGATCATCATGCGCGACGCATTTTTTGCAGCGCCTGTTCGGCAAGCGCGCCCGCCGTCATCGCCAGACCGGCGGCCACCAGAAGGCCCGTGCCATAGGGCATCCCCGACAAGACCAACGCGGCAAGGATCGACACCGCCGCCGCAACCACATGCGGGATGCTGCGCAACATGGGTGCGCAGATCGCCAGAAACGTGATCGGCACGGCAAAATCAAGCGCGTAGTCCGGCGGTATCGCCTCTCCGACCACGGCCCCGGCAAAGGTGGCGGCAAACCACATCGGCGCGATCGGGGCCACGGTGCCGAAAAAGAACGCGACCTTGTCGGCCACCGGCTGATCGGGGTGGCGTTCAAACTCCATCTGGCTGGCCGCAAAACTCTGGTCCACCAGAAAATAGGCCATCACGGCCCGCGTCCCCAAAGGCGCCGCACCCAGATGCGGGGTCATTGCCACCGAATACATCACCATGCGCAGATTGACGGCAAGCGATGTGGCCAGCACCACCAGAACGGGCGCCTGATCCTGCATCAGCTGCACCGCCGCGAATTGTGACGCCCCGGCAAAGACGCTGAGGGAAAACAGCATGACTTGCAGCAGGTCCAGCCCCGCCTCGGTCGCCACGACACCAAAGAGCAGGGCAAAGGGCACGACCACAATGACGAAGGGGGCTGATGCCAGACACCCCCGCACGAACGGTGACTTAAAGGCGGCCATGGATTTGTCCTTTACGCGCTTTGCGCCTCGGCTTAGGCATTTTGCGAGCGAGTTGAAAGAGGAAGCGGCAGGTGCAGGTCAGACTTGGCCTTCCCGATGGGCTGCGGGCGCAGGCTGTTGACCTGTATTGGCAGGCGTTCGGCAGCAAGCTCTGGCGCGTCATGGGACCGGATGCCCGCGCGCATGCCTATCTGCTGCGCGTGATCCGCACCGATCACTGCATTTGCGCGGTTGCGGGCGACGGCACGCTTGCCGGGATCGCCGGGTTCAAATCGCCCGACGGCAGTTTTGCCGGGGGCGACGCGAAAGACATGCGGGCGATCTATGGCCCGGTTGGCGCGACCTGGCGCAGCGCGGTCTTGCGCCTGTTGCAAACCGACGTGGACAATGACCGCTTTCTGATCGATGGCATTTGCGTCGCCCGGCCCTTGCGCGGGCAAGGCGTGGGAACCGATCTGGTGCATGCGCTGATCGCCGAGGCTGGTCGTCGCGGCTATCGTGCCGTGCGGCTGGAGGTGGTGGACACCAATATCCGTGCCCGCATGCTTTATGAGCGGTTGGGTTTCGCGGCAGAGCACAGCGAGGCGCTTGGCCCCTTGCGCCATGTCTTTGGCTTTTCGCGCGCCGTGACCATGGTGCGCGCCGTGCCTGCGCCGGCAGCGGCGTCGCGCGCATGATGGGCAAAGCGGCATGGTCGATCTGCGGCGGTCGGTCTGCGGCGCCGGGAAAAGACGATGCGGACGGAAATTTCCCCCTGCGAGCGCGGCGGAACTGTGGCATAACCAGCGGCGCGCAAAGATGCGCAAGGGGATGACGCCAGTAGAAAAATGGCGCACGTCAAAAGGGACTGTGGGTATGCTCAACGAATTCAAGGCCTTTATCGCTAAGGGCAATGTGGTCGACCTTGCGGTCGGTATCATTATTGGTGCGGCCTTTACGGCCATCGTCAACTCGCTGGTTGCCGACCTGATCAACCCGATCATCGGTCTGATCACCGGCGGTGTTGATTTCTCGAACCTGTTCATCGACCTGTCGGGAACCGACCCCGTCTCCTTGGCGGCTGCCCGCGAAGCTGGCGTTCCGGTCTTTGCCTATGGCGCCTTCATCACGGCCGTGATCAATTTCCTGATCATCGCCTGGGTGGTGTTCCTGCTGGTCAAGGCGGTCAACCGTCTGAAAGACGCGACCATGCGCAAGGAAGCCGCCGA
This sequence comes from Cypionkella sp., assembly GCA_025458525.1. Taxonomy (GTDB): domain Bacteria; phylum Pseudomonadota; class Alphaproteobacteria; order Rhodobacterales; family Rhodobacteraceae; genus Pseudotabrizicola. The sequence goes on from JALOSF010000078.1 coordinate 8,424, forward strand.
GGCTGCCGCAGCCGCGCCTGCGGGTCCGACCGAATTGGATATCCTCAAGGAAATTCGCGACACGCTGCAACAGCGCGCCTCGTGATCCATCAAGCGAGGAAGGCCCCCTTGTCCTTGGGGGCCTTTCCAGTTCTGTCAGAGCTTTAGCGCCTGATCCGCAGAGATCGACGGCAGGCCAAGCGCCTCTCCGACCGCGGCATAGGTCAGGTGGCCCGCATGGGTGTTGAGCCCGGCCTTCAGGTGCGGATCGTCCGCACAGGCCGCTTTCCAGCCCTTGTCGGCAAGGGCGAGGAGGAAGGGCAAGGTGGCGTTGCCAAGCGCCTGGGTCGAGGTGCGCGCGACCGCCCCCGGCATATTCGCCACGCAGTAATGCAAGATGCCATCCACCTCATAAATCGGGTCCTGATGCGTTGTCGCGCGGCTGGTCTCAAAACATCCGCCTTGGTCGATCGCCACGTCCACAACCGCCGCCCCCGGCTTCATCGTGGCAAGTTGCGCCCGCGACACGAGTTTTGGCGCCGCGGCGCCGGGGATCAGCACCGCACCGATCACCAGATCCGCCTCGGCCACCGCTGCGGCCGTCGCGGCCCCGCTGGCATAGGCATTGCGAAAGACCCCGGCAAAGACATCGTCCAGATAGCGCAGCCGTGGCAAAGACCGGTCCAGCACGATGACATCGGCCCCCATTCCGGCCGCAACCCGTGCCGCATGGGTGCCGACCACCCCACCGCCGATCACCGCGACCTTGGCAGGCAGAACCCCCGGCACACCGCCCAGCAAGACGCCGCGCCCGCCATTGGCCTTTTGCAGCGTCCAGGCCCCGACCTGCGGCGCCAGGCGACCCGCCACCTCTGACATCGGAGCCAGCAAAGGCAGGCCCCCTGCGCGATCGGTCACGGTTTCATAGGCGATCGCGGTAACGCCCGAGGCAAGCAGATCACGGGTCTGCTCTGGATCGGGGGCAAGATGCAGATAGGTGAACAGCACCTGACCCTCGCGCAGACGCTTGCGCTCTGCTGGCTGCGGTTCCTTGACCTTGACGATCATGTCGGCCGCCGCGAACACCGTTTCCGCATCGGGCGCGATCTGCGCCCCGGCCGTCCGATAATCCGCATCCGCAAAGCCGGCGCCCTGCCCTGCGCCGGTTTCCACCATCACCTGATGGCCATGGGCCACCGCATCGCGCACGGCGTCGGGGGTCATGCCCACCCGAAATTCCTGCGGCTTGATCTCTTTCGGACAACCAATCTTCATCATCTATCCCCTGTCGGACGACTGCGTCCGTCTCATCAGTTTTGTGCGAATTGCCTGTCACTTCTTTGAGTTTTCAGAGACGCCACGGCAGATTTTCTGTAGAATCTTCGGCAACGAAGCTCTTGCACGAAAGAAATCACCATGGAAACCGATCTGGACGCGACAGACCGCCGTATCCTGAACGTGCTGCAACGCGAGGGACGGATCACCAATGCCGAGTTGTCGGAGCGGGTGAACCTGTCCCCGTCGGCCTGTCATCGCCGGACCCAGCGGCTGGAGGATGACGGCTATATTGCGGGCTATGTGGCGCTTCTTGACACCCGCAAGATCGGACGACTGACCACGGTTTTCGTTGAAATCACCCTGCAAAGCCAGGCCGAGGAGTTGCTTGACGCGTTCGAGCGCGAGGTGGCCCGGCTGCCGGATCTTCTGGAATGTCACCTGATGGCCGGGACGGCCGATTATCTGCTCAAGATCATGGCCGAAGACACCGAGGATTTTGCACGCATTCACCGGCAGTTTCTGTCACGCCTGCCCGGCGTGCGGCAGATGCAATCGTCGTTCGCGCTGCGCACCGTGGTGAAAACGACGGCAATCGCTGTCTAGACCGCACAAGGCCGGGGCCGCATTGGAAGATTGTTAAGGCAGGGGGGCTAACGTCAGGGCATGTAAGAGGATTCCATGACCCCAGCCCTGACCTTTGCCGCCTTTGCCCTGACCCTTCTCACACCGTTCTGGGTCGCCCTTTCCCAGCCGCCGCGTGGCGACGCCCCTGTTCTGGTCGTGCTGCCACCATGGGCCGATGCAGGCGCCATCATCACGCAGGCGGGGGGGCGGGTGATTGGACCCGAAATCGCACCCTTTGCAGCCCTTGCCAGCAGCGATGATGCGCAATTCGTGCCGCGCCTGAACAACCTTGGGGCATGGGCGGTGCGCGATGGCCGCACCGTCAGCCAGCTTTGCGGGGTCGGCGCATGACACGCCCTTCGCAAACCCTCGCGCAAAGCCGCGAAACCGCCAGCCGCGGATTGATGATCGCCGCCAGCGCCGTGTTTCCCGCCGTGGTGCTTGCCGCCTTCGCGGCCGGCAACAGCCTGTTTCTGGCGCCGGTGATCGCGGCTTTGTTCCTTGGGCTGGGCTGGGCCGCCCAAACCCAAAGCGACGGCACCGCGCGGCTGGGCACGGCCATCGCGGTGATCGGCCAGGCCATTGGGCTGACCACCGCCATGGCGGGCCATCCTTGGCAGCTTGACATGCACATGACCTTCTTTGCCGCACTTGCCGCGCTGGTCCTGTTGGTAGACATGCGCGCGGTTCTGGTTGCGACCGGGCTGATCGTGGCACATCACCTGTCCTTTGGCCTGCTGATGCCCGGCCTGATCTATCCGTCCACTGATCTTTTGGGCAATATCGCCCGCACCTTGTTGCATGGCGCTGTGGTCAGCGTGGAATGCGCCGCCCTGATCACCGCCATCCTGGTGCGCCATCGGCTGCACTCTCAGGCGGAGGAGCGTGAACGCGCCCTCTCGGCCGCGCGCGTCAAGGCCGATGAGCTGCTCGCCGCGGCAGAGGCCGCGCGCCAGCAATCCGACGCCCAGCGCGCCGAAGCCGATCAGATGCGCGCCATGGCAGAGGTTGCGCAGGCGCAGATCGCCGCCGAAAGCCAGCGCGCCGCAGACGCGAACCGCCTTGCGCTGCAAGCCGAGGCGCAACAGGCCGCCCGCCGCGATGCCGCGATGCAGGAACAACAGGCCGTCGTCGCTGCCCTCAGCGCCGCCTTGAACCGGCTGGCCGAAGGGGACCTGTCGATCAGACTCGTCGAACCCTTCCCGACGCATTCCGAAAAACTGCGCCAGGATTTCAATCTTGCGGTCGCGCGCCTCGGCGACGCCATCTCCCAGGTCGCAGACCTGTCGCACAGCATCGAGGGGGAGGCTGGCGCGATCAGCCAGTCTGCGCAGGACATGTCGATGCGCACCGAACGTCAGGCCGCCACGCTGGAAGAAACCTCTGCCGCCATGTCGGAATTCGCGGCCAGTGTTCGCGCATCGGCCAGCATGGCGTCGGAGGCCGAGCACAGCACAGACCGGGCCCGCACCGAGGCAATCGGTGGCGGTGCGGTGGTGGAACAGGCGATCCAATCGATGCGGCGCATCGCGGACAGTTCGCAAAAAATTGCCCGGATCAACGCGGTGATCGACGAGATTGCCTTTCAGACCAATTTGCTGGCCCTCAATGCCGGCGTAGAGGCCGCGCGGGCCGGAGAGGCGGGGCGCGGCTTTGCCGTCGTCGCATCAGAAGTGCGGGCCTTGTCGCAGCGCTGTTCGGACGCCGCCAAGGAGATCACCGGCCTGGTGCAAGAGGCGGGCCTGCATGTGCGGGATGGTGTGGCGCTTGTCGGTCAGACCGGCACGGCACTGACCTCGATCACCGACAGCGTGGCCGCCGCCGCCGAACAGGTGGCCGCTATCGCCCGGACCGCGAAGGATCAGGCCCAGTCGCTGACCGAAATCACGGTGGCCATTGCCGATCTTGACAGGGTGACACAGCAGAACGCCTCGATGTTTGCCCAAACCACATCGGCCTGTCAGGCGCTGGATGGCGCGACCCGCACGATGATCGGCATGGTCAGCCATTTCACCACCGAGCCGAGCCAGACCGCCCATGCCGCCGTGGCGTTTCGCCGGCGCTCGGCCTGATCTTGGGGCGCGGCACAAGAAAAACCCCCGGCCTCACGGTCGGGGGTTGATCGGAGCGGGCGCGAGGCACCCGCCCAGCATTCCAGAAACGACTTAAACGCCGCCTTCGCGCAATGCCTTCTTGCGCGCGAGCTTGCGCGCACGGCGAACGGCTTCGGCTTGCTCGCGCGCTTTCTTGACGGAGGGTTTCTCGAAATGCTGCTTGAGCTTCATTTCGCGGAACACGCCTTCGCGCTGAGCTTTTTCTTGAGGGCCCGGAGGGCTTGCTCAACGTTATTGTCACGGACGCTGACCTGCATGTGGTTGTCACCACCTTCCTAGGTTAGAGTTGCACTGTTTGTGCAGGCAGGGCGCGCTATAACAAAGCCAACCGCCCCTGTCCACAGCCATGACGGAAGGATGACCCGATGACCGCCGATACCCCGCCAAAAGCCCCGGCCGACCGCGTTCTGGATGCGGCCATGCTGCATGTGCCGTTTGATGGCTGGTCGGAAACCACCCTGCGTGCGGCAATCGCCGATTCGGGGGTGGATGCGGCGCTGGCCCGGTCGCTGTTTCCGCGCGGCGGCGTCGATCTTGCGCTGGCCTATCACCGACGCGGCGATGCCGCCCTGCGCGAGGCGCTGGCCGCCGAGGATCTGTCGGCGCTGCGCTATCGTGACCGGATCGCACGGGCGGTGCGTCTGCGGCTGGAACTGGTCGAGGACAAGGAAGCCGTGCGCCGCGGCACCACGCTGTTTGCCCTGCCACACCATGCAGCGGATGGCGCGCGCGCGATCTGGCAGACATCCGACACGATCTGGACCGCGCTTGGCGACACCAGCCGCGACATCAACTGGTATACCAAACGCGCCACGCTGTCGGCGGTCTATTCGGCCACGGTCTTGTTCTGGCTGGGCGATGACAGCCTTGGTCATCAGGCAACGTGGGAGTTTCTGGATCGCCGCATCGAAGGTGTGATGCAGATCGAAAAGGCCAAGGCCGCGATGCGCACCAATCCGATTGCAAAGGCAGTGCTTGCCGGGCCCATGAAACTGATGGAAAAGATTCGCAAGCCAGACGTGCCCGAGGATCTGCCCGGACGGATGGCGGATCGTTTTCGCTGAAAGGCCCCCGATGACGCTGTCCCACACCATGCGCGCTGTTGAGATCACCGAAGCCGGCGGGCCAGAGGTTCTGAAACCCGCAACCTTGCCGGTGCCGGTGCCGGGCCATGCGCAGATCGTGATCCGCATCGCCTATGCCGGGGTCAATCGGCCCGATGTGTTGCAGCGCGCAGGCCGCTATGCGCCGCCCGCAAGCGCCTCGCCCTTGCCGGGGCTGGAGGCGTCGGGAACCGTGGTCGAGGTCGGGCCGAATGTCAGCCGATGGAAGATCGGCGACAAGGTCTGCGCGCTGTTGCCGGGCGGGGGCTATGCGGAATACGCCACGACGCATGAACAGCATGCGCTGCCGGTTCCCGCGGGCCTGAGCCTGAAGGAGGCCGCCTGTCTGCCCGAAACCTGCTTTACCGTCTGGTCGAACGTGGTGATGCGCGGCGGTTTGCGCGCGGGCGAGCGGTTTTTGGTGCATGGGGGATCGTCGGGCATCGGGACGACCGCCATCCAGATCGCCCGCAGCCTTGGCGCGCGGGTGTTTACCACCGCCGGCAGCGACGACAAGGCCCGCAGATGCGAGACGTTGGGCGCGGAAAAGGCCTTTGTCTACAAGACCGAAGATTGGGAAAGCGCGCTGCGCGATATCGGCGGCGTCGATCTGATCCTCGATATGGTGGGCGGCGCCTATCTGCCGCGCAACATTCGCTGTCTGGCCGATGACGGGCGGCTGGTGCAGATCGCCTTTCTGCAAGGCCCGAAGGTCGAGCTGAACTTTTCCGAACTCATGGTGCGGCGGCTGACCATCACCGGCTCCACCCTGCGGCCGCAATCGGACGCTGCAAAGGCCCGCATCGCGCGCGAGGTGGAAACCCATGTCTGGCCGATGATTGCCGCCGGCCAGTTCGCCCCGGTGATCGACAGCGAATTCGCCCTCGAACAGGCCGCGGCGGCACATGCGCGAATGGAAAGTTCGGGCCATACCGGCAAGATCGTGCTGAAGGTCAGCTGACGCAAACCCCGGCCGCGTCAGCGCACGGCCTCCAGCAGGGCGTCTTGCAAGGTGCAGTCGCGGATCACATCTGGCCCACAGCGGCGCGGCTCCAACTCTCGGGTCAGGCAGATGCGCACCTCCTGAATCCGGCCTGCCCGGCATGTCACGGTGATCTGATCGCGCTTCAGACCGGGATTTGCCTCCAGAAATGCGCCCTCGATCACCTCGGCGGGCACTTTCAGATCCTTGTTGATCTTGGGAAAGACCGGGGAAATCCTGACCTCCTCAAAGGCGCGGCGCGCCAAGGCGTAATAGTCGCGCGCGGGCAGGCCCGAACAGCGTCCATGCTTTTTCCACTGATAGAAAGCGGCGCCAGCGCCCCCAAAGACATCGGCCATGGCCGCAGTCTCGGCGCGCGACGGATCATTGGCCGATGTCCGGCAAAAGCTGGGCCAACCCGTTTCATATTGCGGCCAAAGTCCGTGCAGCACAAAGGTCGTGCCGCGCCCCGGCGCACATTGCGGATCGCGCCGCGCGTCGCCGTCAAGCGCGCACCAGGACGCCGACCAAGACAGCGCCATCACATAGTAATCGAAATCGCCTGCCCGCTCTCCCTCGGCCCGGGCGCTGCCAAACGCCGCGCAGATCATGGCCAAGGCCCATGCGATCGCCCTCATTTTCACTTCCCCTTGCCTGCAAAAGCGCCTATATCACCCTAGAATTCCCGACATCGTGGAAATCGCAGGCAAAGGCCTGCAGCCGTTTTCCCGGCACGGGACAGATTTGTAAAGGAGCCTGCGCATGAACAAGCCGCTCATGGCAAAAGCCACCGCCGTCTGGCTCGTGGACAATACCACCTTGACCTTCAAACAGGTCGCCGATTTTTGCGGGATGCACGAACTTGAGGTGCAGGGCATCGCCGATGGCGACGTGGCCCCCGGCGTCAAGGGTTTCGATCCCGTCGCGAACAACCAGCTCGACCCGGGCGAGATTGAAAAGGGTCAGAAAGACCCGCTTTACAAGCTGAAGCTGAAGTTCAACGCCGCCGCCGTGGGCGAGGAAAAGCGTCGCGGCCCCCGCTACACGCCGCTGTCCAAGCGTCAGGATCGCCCGGCCGCCATCCTGTGGCTGGTCAAGTTTCACCCGGAGCTTTCGGATGGTGCGATCGGCAAGCTGGTCGGCACCACCAAGCCGACCATCCAGTCGATCCGTGAGCGCAGCCATTGGAACATCAACAATATCACGCCGGTCGATCCGGTCGCCCTTGGGCTTTGCAAACAGTCCGAGCTTGATACCGCCGTTCAGGCCGCCGTGCGCCGCCGTGCCGCCGAAGGCGTGGTGATGAGCGATGACGAGCGCCGCCGCCTTGTCTCGACCGAGCAATCGCTTGGCATGTCGGCCGAGCCAAAGATCCCTTCGGGGCTCGAGGCGTTTTCGATGGCCGAAAAGGAAGAAAAACCCGCAGATTTCTCGGATGCGGAAAGTTTCTTCAACCTGCCGCAGTCAGATGACGACGAAGACGAGGATGATGACGATCCCCGCCGCTGATCGGCCGGGCCTGTCTTATGCCAAACACTCAAGGCGCCCCATCGGGCGCCTTTTTTGTTGCGCGGCCTGTGCCGCAAATATCCCCGCCGGAAAAAGGCGCGCCCGACGCGCCACGGGCTAAACCCTGCGCCGTGACCGCAGTGCCGCGCCGATGGTTCCGTCGTCCAGATAATCCAGCTCACCCCCGACAGGCACCCCCTGCGCCAAAGAGGTGATCTGCACCGGCAGCGGCGCTAGGGCGTCGGCGATGTAATGCGCGGTGGTCTGGCCATCGACAGTGGCATTCAGCGCAAGGATCACCTCGCCGACCCCTTCGGCGCGGACCCGTTCGATCAGATCGGGAATGCGCAATTCCTCGGGCCCGATGGCATCAAGGGCGCTCAGAGTGCCGCCCAGAACATGATAGCGCCCCTTGAAAGACCCGCTGCGTTCCAGCGCCCACAGATCGGCCACCTCCTCCACCACGCAAATCTCGCCCGTCGCGCGCGCCGTATCATCGCAAATCGGGCAGATGTCAGAGGTGCCGATGTTTCCGCAAACCCGGCAATCCTGCGCGGTCAGCGCCACCGTGGCCAATGCCTGCGCCAAGGGGGCCATCACCGTTTCGCGCTTTTTCAAAAGATGCAGCACCGCCCGCCGCGCCGACCGGGGGCCAAGCCCCGGCAGGCGCGCCATCAAGGTGATCAGGGCATCGATCTCGCGCGGGGCCTCGGCCATGGCTTAGAATGGCAGATTCATGCCGGGCGGCAGACCCAGACCTTCGGTCAGCTTTGCCAGCTCTGCCTTGCTGCGGGCGGCCGCCTTGCCCTGCGCATCCTTGATCGCCGCAAGGATCAGATCCTCGACCACTTCCTTTTCCGAGGCGACAAAGATCGACGGGTCGATGTCGAGCCCCGTCAACTCGCCCTTCGCGGTGGCCCGGGCCTTGACCAACCCTGCGCCAGACTCGCCGATCACCACGGTGCGGGCCAGTTCTTCCTGCATTTCGGCCATCTTGGCCTGCATATCCTGCGCGGCCTTCATCATCTTGGCCATATCGCCAAGCCCGCCCAAACCCTTCAGCATCTGTGCTCCTTTTCAACCATCCTCAAAGGGATCCCATTCATCTTCGACCTCTGGCAGGGCCTCGGTCGCCGCTGCCTGAACCAGATCTTCGGCAGACCGGATTTCGGCGATCCTGGCCCCCGGAAAGGCGGCAAGCACCGCCTGCACCACCGGGTTCTGCATCGCCTCGGCCTCGGCTTGCAGGCGGCCCGCATCCCGCGCCTCGACAATCGTGGGCTGACCGCCGCCCGACACGACCGACACGCCCCAGCGCTGTCCGGTAAAGGCCTGAAGCCGCTGGCCCAGCCGCGCGGCAAGATCGGGGCTCGCCTTGGGCGAGGGTTCGAACTCGATCCGGCCCGGAGCATAGCGCACCAGCCGGACGCCTTCCTCGACCTCATAGAGCAGCTTCATGTCGCGCCGCTCCCGGATCAGGTCAAGCACGGCGTCAAAGCTCGCGTAAACCACCTGCTGCGAGGCAAGCGCCATGGCCTGACCTGCGTTGTTCATCATCGGCCCGCGCATCGGGGCCGAAGGCGCGCGCATGACCGCACCATGAACGGTGCCGCCGCCCCCACCCGCAGGCGCCCCACCCGCCGTTGGCCCCGTGCCGGTTTGCAGCCGCCGGACCAGCGTTTCGGGGTCGGGCAGATCGGCCACATGGGTCAGACGGATGATGGCCATTTCCGCCGCCATCATCGCATTGGGGGCAAGGCCCACCTCCTCGATCGCCTTGAGCAGCATCTGCCACATCCGGCTCAGCGACCGCATCGGCAGGCGCTGCGCCATATCAAGCCCGCGCGCCCGTTCATCCGGCGGGGTGGTCGGGTCTTCGGCGGCTTCGGGCGTGATCTTGAGCACGCTGACCCAATGGGTGATCTCGGCCAGATCGCGCAAGATCGCCATCGGATCGGCCCCATCGGCATATTGCCCTGCAATCTCGGTCAAGGCCGAGGCCGCATCGCCCCGCATGATCATGTCGAACAGGTCCAGCACCCGTCCCCGGTCGGCCAGCCCCAGCATGGCCCGCACCTGAAGCGCCGTCGTCTCTCCCGCGCCATGGGCAATCGCCTGATCCATCAGGCTCATCGCATCGCGCACCGATCCTTCGGCCGCGCGCGTGATCAGCGCCAGCGCATCCGGCGCCAGTTGCGCGCCCTCAAGCGCCGCCACGCGCGACAGATGCGTCATCATCACCTCGGGCTCGATCCGTTTCAGATCGAACCGCTGGCAGCGCGACAGAACCGTGACCGGCACCTTGCGGATCTCGGTGGTGGCGAAGATGAACTTCACATGCGCGGGCGGTTCTTCCAACGTCTTGAGCAGCGCGTTGAAGGCGCTGGTCGAAAGCATGTGAACTTCGTCGATGATGTAGATCTTGTAGCGCGCCGAGGCGGCCCGGTAATGCACCGAATCGATGATCTCGCGGATGTCGCCCACCCCGGTGCGGCTGGCGGCGTCCATTTCCATCACATCCACATGCCGCCCTTCGGCAATCGCCCGGCACGGCTCGCACACGCCACAAGGTTCGGTGGTCGGCCCGCCGGTTCCATCCGGGCCAACACAGTTCAGCCCCTTGGCGATGATCCG
>JALOSF010000013.1 GCA_025458525.1 Cypionkella sp.
ATTTGATGGACATGGCGCGCCCTGCTGTCGGAGTGGTCATCACCTTGTCGCCACAGGAGTAAATCTTGTGTAAAGTTTCGTATTTTGTTCCAATTGTAGCGACTTGGCACAGAAAGGCACCTGATGACGATCGATCCCCCCGAACAACGCTGCGGCTGGTGCGGAACCGAACAGATTTACGTGGATTATCATGACCATGAATGGGGCGTGCCTGAACGCGACAGCCGCGCGCTTTGGGAAAAGCTGATCCTTGACGGCTTTCAGGCCGGACTCAGCTGGATCACGATCCTGAAAAAGCGCGACAGTTTCCGCGAGGCATTTGCGGGGTTTCGGCCCGAGGTGATCGCCACCTGGGGCGAGCAGGATATCGACCGTCTTCTGGCCAATCCCGGTATCGTGCGGCACCGGGGCAAGATCGCCGGCACCATCGCCTCTGCCCGCGCCTATCTGCGGATCGAACAGCGGCAAGGGTTTTCCGATTTCATCTGGCAGGGGCAGGACGGCAAGGTCCGGCAAAACCATTGGACCAGTCTGGCCGAGGTGCCCGCCCAGACCGCCGCCTCGCAAGCCTTGTCAAAGGCATTGAAGGCCGAAGGTTTCGGCTTTTGTGGCCCCACCATCGTCTATGCCTTCATGCAGGCCACCGGCATGGTGAATGACCATCTGGTCACTTGCCCCTGCCATGCCCGTCGTGTGGCGGCATTGGCCTGACCGTCTATCCTGCGGGAACCGTGCGCAGCTCGATCTGAAGGATGCCCGGCGCGGGGCCCTCATCTTCTTCGGCATCAAGCGCAATCGCGCCGCGCGTGGTTTCGCCAAAGCCCGCATCGCGCAGGCTGGCGGCCAGCCCGTCTTCGACCCCGCGCGTCAGTTCCAGCGCGTCCTGCGCCAGAAACGACAGATCCTCGACCGCGCTTTGCGGGCTGGCCGGGGTCATCACCACCACCATCCGCTCGGCCCCCAGCACATCGTCGGAAATGCGGAACAACCCCTGTTTCAGCGTGTCGCCCGGTTGCAGCCTGCCCGAAAACCAATGGCTGATCTCGTAATTGGCGGCCACATACAGCACATTCACATCAACCGGCTGATCCATGTGGTTGCGGGCCAGCACATGCACCTCGTCCATCGGCACCAGCCTTGGCACGGCATCGCGCGCCAGCGGCACCAGGGGTTGGCCTTTGCCCTGCCGGGTCTGCAACTCCACCTCGACGTCAAGCGTGCCCGGGCCGACCGCCGCCCCAAGCCGCAACAGGTTCAGCGCCTTTGACATGGTGGTCAGCGTATCGCCCAGCGTCGCGCCAAGGCTGGCGGCATCCTTGTCTGCCGTGCTGACCGATGGCGTTTGCGACAGATCCTCGGCAAGCCCGGTGCCGGGCAGCACCCAGATCGCATCCGGGCGCGGGCTGTCCGGGATCACCGCCAGCCGCAGGTCGGCGTCGGCTCCGGCGGGAACAAGGGTGATGCGCGGCCCTGCTGCCTCGGTCAGCGCGTCCATCGCCGCGGCCAGCGCCTGTGCGGGCGCGCTGTCGCCCTCGGGCAGGGCCACGGTCAGCGTGAAATCGACCGCGCTCTCGGTCTTGCGCAGATACAGGCCGCGCGGCAGCGGATCGGGCAGCGCATCGCCCTCTGCCGTGCCCACGGCGGTAAAGGTATCGACCGAGGTCAGCAGAACCTTGCCGATCGCCTCCTCGGTGGCCGCGGCGGCATTTGGCATCAACGCCAGCACGGCGCCGGGCGCAAGACCGTGCAGACTGCCGGCGGGCAAGGTGAATTCGCCGCCCTCGGCGGTCGTCGGCCATTGTTCCACCCGAGGGCCGGGCGTGCCAAGGAAAGGTATGGCGCCAAGATCGCCTTCAAACAGCGGCGTGGACCGTGCGAGGTTCTTCACGGCATATTTGCGCAAGACCTCTTGTCCGATCTGGCCGTAGGTGGCGCCCGGATATTCGGCCAAAGTCTCGAACAGGGTATAGGTGAACACCCCTTGCGGCACGCGGCCCGGCTTGCCCTTGGGCAGGTTCTTTTCCGGCGTCACCTCGTTGGTCTGGGCCGCAAAGAACGCGGTAAAGCTGCCCGTGCCAGTGCCGATGTCCACCGGGGCCTCTGGCTTGGCGCGCGCATCGGGCTGGGCAAGGCTGCGGCTTTGCCCCTCCAGCGCATCGGGCGGCAGGCCAAGCGCATCGGGGGGCAATTGGCGCACGCGAACCTCCTCGTCGCCAAAGGGCGCGGCCCGGGTTACGGTGCCGGAATGGCAACTGTCGAACACCGCCCAGACATGCGCGCCCTTGGCCCGGATCGCATCGATCAACTGGCCGATCTCGTCATCGACCAGCGCGTTTTCCACCTCGCCCACCTGATCGTTCCACGGCCCGATGTCCACCGGCAGGAACAGCTCGTCCAGCCCGTCAAGCTCACTCTCCGGGTCGCGCGCCGGCGCTTGCGAGCCGTGGCCCGAGAAATGCAGATAAACGAAATCCCCGTCCTGCGCCTTGGCCGCAAGATCGGCAAAGGCCGCACGAATGGCCGCCAGCGTGGGCGCCGGGGCGCCCTCGACCCCATCGGCCAGCACCACCACGTTCTGCGGGGCAAAGGGCACCGGCGCTGCGGTTGTCAGATAGGTTTGCACCAGTTTGACATCATTGGCCGGGCCTTTCAGCCAGAAATCCTCTTTCAGGTTCGGATAGGTGTTCGCCCCGATCAAAAGCGCGTGGTTTTCCGCCAGCGCGGGCAGGGCCATCAGGCACAGGGCCGAGGAAAGCAGAAGCTGTTTCATGGCGGTCAATTCGTCATCAGGGCATAGGTCACGCCGTTCGGCCCCCGGTTCGTCACGGTGATCTGAAAGGGCGCTGTCTGATCGGGACGCCATCCGCAATAGGCGATATGGCTTGAATCGGTGTCGGAACACACCAGCCGCCCCTGCGCATCGATGACGGTCAGGTTAAGGTCGGTGGCCCCCTTCGCCTCGACATAGATTTCGGCATATTCGCCGCCGATGAAATCGACGCGTGGGTAGGTGTCTGTCCGGCCATTGGCGATCTTGCCGATGTTATAGACCGGGCCGGTCGCCACGCCCTTTGTCGTCTCGGCCCGCACATCCTCGATCAGGCCAAGCAGCGTGTCATCCTCGGTGGCCAAGGCTTCGGCCTCGGCCAACATCTCTTGCCAATCCAAGGGCGCCTCGCTTGCCGCTTCGCCCCCTTCGGCGCGGCGCTCGGTCGGCTGCGGTGCAAGCGTCTTGCGCAGCTTTGCCGCCGCGACCATCAACAGCGGGTCGCGCGCCTGCTGCCCCGCCTCGAACAGCCGCGCCGAAAGCTCGGCAATCTTGACGGGGCTTTGGCCTTGCGCAAGCGCAGGCAACGCGAGGGAACCTGCAACAACGGCGCAGGCAAGCAGACGGGCAAGGCGCGGCATGGTCATGTCCTTACGGTGAAACAGGTGATGCATCGACTTTGGCGCAAGCCGTGCACCCCTGTAAACAAAGGAATTTCGCGGAACGGCCGCATGACGGCCTTTGTCATGTGATCCTTCATCGCGCCGCTGATAGCCTGATCGCATCAGAACCATGAGGTGCGCCATGCGTCCGGTCTATCGTCATCCTGCCTCTCGCCCGTTTCGCCCGATACTTGCCTTTGCACAGGTGGCGGCGGTGCTGTTCGTGCTGACCCTTGCGGCGGCCCTGTCGCCCGCGCGCGCGGCGGCCCCCGCCCCGGGCGTGCTGGACCGCGCGATGGACGCGGTGCTGGTGGTGCACAGTGCCGACAGCGCCAACCGCTTTCTGGGCTCTGCCTTCTTGTGGGGCGACAGGGCCGAGGTGGCCGTGACCAATGCCCATGTCGTCGGAGAGGCCAGCGAAGTGCGGCTGATCGACCGGCAGGGCAGGGTGGTCCTCGTGCCGGTGATCGCGCGCGACAGCGTGCGCGACATTGCCGTGCTGGGGTTGGACGGCGCGCTGCGGGGGCGCGCCGGTCTGGAGGCGGGGCCTGCCCCCGATCTGGGCACGCCCGTCTGGGCGATGGGCGCGCCCCTCGGCACCGTCTTTACCCTGACCGAAGGCATGATTTCTGCCGATCCGCGCCAGGTGGAACCCGCCGTGCCCTTGCGTCTTTTGCAGCATGATGCAGCCGTCAACCCGGGCTCGTCTGGCGGGCCTTTGGTGGATGCGCAGGGCCGTCTGGTCGGCATGAACGCGCGCATCGCCGATGGCAGCCGCATGTTTGTCGGCATCGCCTATGCCATCACCGCGACAGATCTTGCGCGCCTCGTGCCCCGGTTGATCGCCGAGGATCTGCCGCCCTTTCCCAACCTTGATCTGCGCGCCCGCCCGGTCGATCTGCAACTCGCCGCCGCGTTGGGCGTGTCGGCAAGCGGTCTGCTGATCGATCAGGTCGGACAGACCGGGCTTGCCGCGCGGGCGGGACTGCGGGCGGGGGATATCCTGATTGCCGCCGGCACCCAGGCCCTTGCCAACCCCGGTGACCTTGCCTTTGCCATCGACACCGCGCTGGAGACGGGCCAGATCGATCTTGCGATCCTGCGGCAGGGCAAGGCCCTGATCGTGACGCTGGATCTGGCCCCGCCAGCAGCGCCCGCAAGCCTGACGCGGACGGTTCCGGGCGACAGCGCCGCGCGCATCGCCAGCTACCGGCTTGAAACGCTTGGCTTTGATCTGGATGCGTCAGGCCGGATCACGGCGATCCGCCCGAACTCTCCCGCGCTGTGGTCCGGGCTGGCCGAAGGCGACCGTATCCTTGCCGTCAACGGCGCGCAGCGCGATGGCGTCACCCTGCGCGGGCTGGAGTTGACCGCACCCGCCGTTTTGCTGGTGCAGGCGGCGGGAGGCCAGACGCGCCATGTCTATCTTGACCCATGGTCCAAGGCCGAAGGCTTGCGGCCGATCGGGGGCGCGAATGTGCTTGACCCCGCCGTGGTGGTGTTCTGAACTCGGGGCATGAGCATGGACCGAATTCTGATCGTCGAGGATGACGCCGATACCGCAACCGCCATCGCGCGGGTGGTCGAGGGCCTGGCCTGCGCCGCTGTCATCGCCCCGACGCTGGCCGACGGGCTGGCCGAGGCGTCGGGCGATTTTCGTGTGATCGTGCTGGACCGGATGTTGCCCGGCGGCGACGGGGTGGATGCGATTGCCCGCTTTCGTGCGGGCGGGTCACGCGCGATGATCCTTGTCTTGTCGGCGCTGGGCCGGGCGGCAAACCGGGTCGAGGGGCTTGAAAAAGGGGCGGACGACTATCTGCCCAAACCCTTCGAGCCGGAGGAGTTGCGCGCGCGGCTTCGGGCGCTGTTGCGGCGCAGCGCGGTCGATCTGTCCAGCAACGATCTGATGGCCTTTGGCGATTTCGAAATCCGGCTCAAGGCCCGCACGGTTCACATCGGGCGTCAGCATGTGCCGCTGTCGCCCAAGGAATTCGAACTTGTGACCTTCTTTGCGCGCAATGCGGGGCAGGTGGTCACGCGGATGCAACTGTTGGAACAGGTCTGGAACCTGCATTTCGACCCCGGCACCAATGTCGTCGATGTGCATGTCGGGCGGTTGCGCCGCAAGCTGGAGGCGGCGGGGTCGCAGGCGATCCAGACCGCGCGGGGCGAAGGCTATGTCTTTGCCCCCCTGCCGCCGGCCAGCGGGTCAAAGGAAGCGGGGTGAGCGGCGTGCCCAAGGCGACGCTGCGTCTGGCCGCCGTGGTTGCACTGACGGTGACGCTGCTCTCGCTGGGCGGTATGGCCCTGCAATACCGGATCGTCGCTGACCGGCTGGAGCAGCAGACGCTGGGTCTGCTCAAGGCCGATCTGGACGGTCTGGCCAGCCTTTATGAACAGCGCCGTATCATCGCGCTGCGTCAGGCCATCGACTATCGCGCCGCTGCCGCCAGCCCTGGTGAGATGCTGGTGCTGCTCGCGCGCGACGGAACGGTGCTGGCCGGCACGCATGACACCTGGCCCGAGGCGGTGGAGCCGCAGGGCGGAGGCTTTGCCCCCGAGGGCGCCTTGCGCTTTGCGGCCCATGGGCAGAACTGGCTTGGCGTCGGGCGTATCCTGCCGGGGGGCTTTCCGCTTTTGGTGGCGCGCGGGCTTGGGTCGGTCGAAGGCACGCTCTTGTCGCTGCGCCGCGCCATCGTCGCCCTTGGACTGGGCATGCTGGCCGCTGCTGCGCTGGTCGGCTGGATCATGGCGCGGCAGATGTTGGCCCGCATCGCGCGTGTCAACGCGCTGGCCGACCGGGTGGCAGGCGGCGATCTGGCAGCACGGCTGCCCGGTCCGCGCAGCGATGACGAATTCGGCCAGATGGAATCGCATGTTCATGCCATGCTGGACCGGATCGAGGCGCTCAATCGCGCCACGCATCGCCTGTCTGATACCATCGCGCATGAATTGCGCACGCCGCTGAACCGGATGCTGCAAAAGCTGGCGCAGGTGCAGGGGCACGAGGCTGTCACCGATGCGCTGCGCGCCGATATGCGGGCCGCGATCCGGGTGTTTGACGCGCTGCTCGACATCAGCCGCGCCGAAGCCGATCAGGGGCAGGGCGGTGGGCTGTTGCCGCTCGACCTTGCCGCCGCGCTGGCCGAGGTGTGGGAGCTTTATGCGCCACTTGCCGAAGACCGGGGCCTGACGCTGCATCTTGACCTGCGCCCCGGCTTGCAGGTGCTGGGCGACCGGACCCTGATCGGCCAGATGCTGGCCAATCTGATGGACAACGCGGTGAAATACTGCCGCCCCGGCGATCAGGTCACGCTGACCCTGACCGAGGGCGCGGATCACCACATCTTGCGCCTTGCCGACACCGGCCCCGGCCTGCCTGACGATCTGCGGGCCGAAGCCTTCGAACGCTTTACCCGCGCCCCCCGCGACCTTGGCACCCCCGGTCATGGTCTGGGGCTGGCACTGGTGCGCGCGATTGCGGCCCGGCACGGGGCAAAACTGGCGCTGCCCGCCACGGGTAAAGGCTTTGTGATCGAAATGCTCTGGCCTAAGCTGGGTGCAAATTCCTGACTGGTCGATTCTCATGCGCCTTTCGCTGCTTGCCTTTGCCGTCCTTGCCGGGTGTGCGGCGTGGAACAAACCGCTCAATCCGCCGCTGGAGGGCGCCAATGCGCCGCTGGTCGAGGCTGCTGCCCCGCTGGCCGATGACTCTTTGTATGTCGGCCTTGCGTTTTCGGGGGGCGGGATGCGCGCTTCGGCCTTTGCCTATGGCATGCTTGAGGAGTTGCGCGCCCAAGGGGCCATCACCGGCACGCCCCATGGCATCCTTGATCATGTGCGGCTGGTGTCGGGCGTGTCGGGCGGCAGCGTCACGGCGGCACAGTTCGGGCTTTACGGCCCTGCCGGGCTGACCGGCTACCGCGAGCGCTATCTGCTGACCAATGCCGAAAAATACATGGCGAATTCGGTCCTGAACCCGCTCACGCTGGTGAAGGGGCTGTCGGGCGGGGCAAACGGGCGCGCCACCTTTGCCCGCTACCTGGACGAGGTGCTTTACAAGGGTGCCACCTATGGCGATCTGCGCACCCGCAGCCCGATCAAGACCTGGATCAACGCGACCGACATGGCGAACAATACGCCGTTCCTGTTCTCGCCCGAAACCTTTGATGCGCTGTGTTCCGACCTGTCCAAGGTGCCGATCTCCGAGGCGGTGGCCGCCTCTGCCGCCTTCCCGCTGGTGTTCAGCCCGATCGTCTTGCAGGCGCATCAGGGCACATGCACCTATCAGGAGCCGGACTGGCTGACCGCCGCCCGCAACAACCCCGAGGCGACCAGCGCGATGAAGGCGCAGGCCCGCGCGTTGGAAAGCTATGCCAATCCTGCCGAGGTGAAGTTCGTCAAGCTGCTTGACGGCGGCATCACCGACAACTTCGGCACCACAGGGCTTGCCATTGAACGTGCCCGCGCCCAAGCCCCCTATGCCCCGATGACCGAGGCCGAAGCGGTGCGCATGACCCGCATGCTGTTTCTGGTCGCCAATGCCGGGGTCGAAAAGGATTACGGCTGGACCCAGAAAATCCCCGGCCCCGGCGGTCCCGGCCTTGCGATGAGCATCGCGACCGCCTCGATGTCGGCGGCCACCCGGTCTGGCTATGACGCGATGAAGGGGGAATTGCGGCTCTGGCAAGAGGATCTGATCGAATGGCGCTGCGCGCTGCCCTTGGCCGCGGTGCGGCGGCTGCGCGGCACCACCGCGGGTTGGGATTGCCGCGATGTAAAGCTGTTCGTGGGTCAGGCCAGCTTTGAGACGCTGCCAAAATCGATGCGGGATCAGTTGAACACGGTGCCGACGCGCCTGCGTCTGAACCCCGATCAGGTCGATCTGGTGATCGAGGCGGGGCGTTTGGCCACCCGCGCCACCCCGGAATTCAACGGTTTTCTGGCCTCGCTGTCCGGCAACGCGGTCGAGGACAGGATCGCCGCTGGCATTGCCGCGGGCGGACGGCGCATCACCCCACTGGGGCAATAGGCGGATGACAAATGCAGTCATCCGGGCCGCATGGCTTGCGCGGTGCGCATGCCTTGCTAGGCTGTTCCCATGAAACGCAGATTGCTTTCCCTTGTCCTGTGCCTGCTTGCCGCTCCGGCCTTGGCCGATACCGGGCGCGTTCATGCGCTGCTGATCGGGGTGGGCGATTATCTTTATCTGGATGCCGATCTCAAAGGCCCGCCGCAGGATGTCACGCTGATGGCGGAAACCCTGATTGCGCGCGGGGTCGATCCGCAGGCGATCGTCGCCCTTGGCGCACAGCGCCTGCCCGCGGGGACAACGGGCGGCGCGGCGACGCGGTCCAGCATCCTTGCGCAGATGGACACGCTGGCCGCGCACGTGCAGCCCGGCGATACGGTGGTGTTCTATTTTTCCGGCCATGGTGCGCAGGCCCCGGATACCAGCGGGGATGAGGGCGGCGGCTATGACGAAATCCTGCTGCCGGCCGATGCCAAGGCATGGCGCGGGGCGATCGGCATGGTGGAAAACGCGCTGCTCGATGACGAATTGTCCGAGTGGGCGCGTGGGATCTTGGCGCGCGGGGTCCGGCTGGTCGGGATCATCGATGCCTGTCATTCCGCCACCGGCTTTCGCGCGATGGGCGGTGCGGGGGTGGCGCGCACGCTCGATGCCGCAGCCCTTGGCCTGCCCGACGATGCGCCTTCGGCCAGCGGATTGCCCGCCTCTGCCGACACGGATGCCTTGGAAGGCGACTTCGTGTTTTTGTATTCAAGCCAGTCCGACCAACGCTCTTTCGAATATCCCTATGGCGATGGGTCCGTCTGGCACGGCGAATTCACCCTGCGCCTTGCCGATGTGCTGACCCATGCGCCCGAGGCCAGTTGGGCGCAAGTTCTGGGTGCGGCGACCGAGGCGATGCAGCAAGGCCCCGCCCGGCAGCAACCCGAAGGCGAAGGCCCCTTGCTGGCGGCAAAGGTGTTTGGCACCGGCCTTGCCGAGGCGCGCCTTGCCGTGACCCAAGGTGGGCTGGACGCCGGGTTTCTGCACGGGCTTGCCGTGGGGGCCGAGGTCGCGCTTTACGCGCAGGCGGCGGGGGGCGCGCCGCTGGGCAGCGCCATCGTAACGGGGGTAGAGGCGCGGCGGGCCCTGCTGTCGGACGCCCCGGCCGAGGCTCGATTTGCCGAAATCATCGCCGCGCCGCCACCGCCGCCGTTGCGTCTTGCCGCGCCCGTGGTGGCCGATGACGCGGATTACAGCCTTTGGCTCGCCGCGCTGCCCCCGGCCGCCCCCGGCTCTGCCGATCTGGTTCCCGTCCTGACGGGCGGGCAGGTGGCGCTGACCCGCGCCGATGGGGTGCTGGACCCCGAAGGCCCGGGCAGCACGCCCCGCATCCGCCCCGACCCCGGCGAGACCGAGGCCGAGGCGACCGCCCGCGTCCTCGACCAGGCCGCCCATGCCCTGCGCCTGCGCAGCACGCTTGCGGGCGGCCCGGCGCAGGCGCGCCGCCTGACTGCCCAGCCGGTGCTGGAGGTCAGGGCAGACCGCCGTCCCGGGCTGTCATCGGGCCAGACATGCGGCACGCCCGGCGCGCTCCAGCCCCTTGCCGAGGGTCAGGCGCTGGGCGACTGCGATCAGGTGTTTCTGACCGTCACCAACACCTCGGGCAAGGATCAGGATATCACGATCCTGTATCTTGCCGCCGATTTCACCATCTCGGCGATCTGGCCGACGCGGCAATTGGTCAACCGTCTTGCCGCCGGGGAAACGCTGCGCAGTGGTTTGCAGATCACCCCCGGCACGGCGCCCGCGCAAGAGGAGGTCTGGGTCATTGCCGTCCCGGCCGAGCCTGCGGCGCCGCGCAATGATCTGACCGTTCTTGCCACGCCAGAGACGACACGCAGCCTTGGCGCCGCGGCCGGGCCCGCCGCCCAATGGCTTTCGTCCCGGCTGACCGACGACGCCGAGGCGGCGCGCACGCGCGGGTTTTCCCTCAAGCCGCCCGCCTTCACCCTGATCCGTAAACAGTTGCCGATTGCCCTGTCCCCCCCGAACTGACCCTCGCCTTCACCCGAAAAGGAGTTTTCGATGTCCCGATTTTCACCCCTGTTGGCGCTGCCCTTTCTGGCAGGCGCCGCCTTCGCGCAGGACAAGCCTGATTTCGGTCAGCCTGCTGTCAGCGCCTCGCCCTTTGCCTATGCCCAAAGCGGCAAGAAGGCCGAGCGCAGCGCCGCGGCCGAGGCAGCGGGCGGTGGTGGCAAGGTGATCGGCGGAGAGGTCGCGGCCGACGGGGCCTGGCCCTGGCAGGTGGCATTGATGATCACCGGCGCCCCGATCTCGCCCGAGGGGCAGTTCTGCGGCGGGTCGATGGTGCTTGACCAGTGGGTTCTGACGGCGGCGCATTGTGTGCATATGGCCGATGAGGCCGGCACCTTTGCCGACCTGCCGCCGCAAGCCATTTCGGTTCTGGTCGGATCAAACCGGCTTGCCCCCGGCACCGGCGATCTTGTCGAGGTTGCGGCGATCTATCGCCATCCCGATTACATCGGCACCGCCTTCGACAATGACATCGCCCTGATCAAGCTGGCCCGCAAACCCAACGCGGAATATGCCACGATCACGGTGCCCGATGCGCAATTCGGGGATCAGCTGGATCAGCCCGGGGTTGTCACGCTTGTCACCGGCTGGGGCCTGACCGAAGGCGGCGGCCGCCCCGAAGCGTTGCGCCAGACCGAAATCCAGATGCTTGACCGTGACCTGTGCAACCAGGCGATGCTGGAGGCCCGCGCGGAAGAAGCGGTCAAGGGCTTTGGCTATGCCGTCGGCACCTTTGGCATCGGAGAGGACGACGCCTATGCCCTGTGGGACCAACTGGTGGCCAAGGCCCCGCTGCCGATGAGCGGCAACATGCTGTGCTCTGGCACGTTCGAAGGTGGCAAGACCGCCTGTTCGGGCGACAGTGGCGGTCCGCTGGTCGTGCCGCTGACCGATGGCAGCTATATTCAGGCCGGTGTGGTCAGCTGGGGGCTTGCTGCCTCGAACGGGCAGGGCTGCGAGGAAACGGCCCTGTTTTCGGCCTATACGCGCGTGTCGAATTACCTGCCGTGGCTTGAACAGACCATCGCTGCCAACCCGTGATCCTGCGGCACCCCCTTTTCCCGATGGGCAAAGGGGGGCGCCCGCGCCGTGTCAGGGCGCGATGTCGAAATGCAGCACATCCTCGCGCTGGCCCAGTTTTGTATAAAGCGCGATCGCCGGATCATCGCCCAGATCGGCCTGCACATAGATCACCCAGGCGCCGCAATCCCGCGCAATCGTGCGCACAGCCTCGATCAAGGCGGTGGCCACACCCTGCCGTCGCGCCGGTTCCGCGACGGCCAGATCATAGATATAGATCTCGCTGCGGTCCTGCTCCAGCTTGTCCAGCCGATAGGCGACCAGCCCCCCGACCAGCGTCGCACCCCGGCGCGCCACAAGCGCGATCACATGATCCTGAGCCAGAATCCGTGCCACATAGCCCGCCCCAGATGGCTTTGCGCCATAGGTCTGCGCGTCCTCAAAGGCCTCGGCAAACAGGGCGTTCATCTGTGCCAATGCCTCGATGTCCGAGGGACCAAGCCGTTGGGTCGAGATCGTTCCATCGCTCATGTCCACAGCCTAGCCGATCTGCCTCCAAGGTCAAAGCCCCGGCAAAAAGGCCCGAGGTTTCCCCCGGGCCCGTTGCGCCGTCTGGTCAGGCCGGGAGGCCCGATCAGTTGGTCATCAGATAATAGCTGTTCCGCTTGGACCCGGTGTTCTGCACGGTGATGTAGAAATAGCCGTTCCACGCCGGCACGAAATCGCAGCTCACCTTGTCTGACCAGCTGACGTCATAGCAGATCGTATTGCCATTTTCGTCGGTGATCAGCACGTCAAGATTTGCGTCGCCGTCGCCCACGATGGCCACTTCGGCATAGGAACTGCCATAGAACGGCACTTCCCACACATCGGTCATGCCGCCGGGCAGGCGCGACAGGCGGCTGATCGCACCGCCGATGCGTCCGCGTGACCCCTCGGCCTCGACATCCTCGATCAGGCCAAGGATGGTCTCATCCTCGCCCGCAAGTTCCTTGGCCGAGGCAAGCATGGTGGCCGCGTCAACCGGGCCATCTGCCGCGCCATCCTCGTCGCTGGTGGCGGTGAACAGGGCGATCTTGCCAACCCCGGCCTCGCCCTCGGGGGCGTTCATCACCGGCGACGGCGCGGCGGGGGCCGCATCGCGCGCGGCCAGCGGCGTCTGTTCCACAGCGCTCATGTTGACACGTGCGGCATCAATTTCCGCCGTCTCTGCGTCCTGCACCTCGACCGATCCGGCCAGCTTGGCGGCGGTCAGCACCGTCAGCGCATCCTTGTTCGCCATGCCGATGGCGTAAAGATCCTGCGCGACCGCAAAGGTCGAGGCTCCGGCCGGCGTGCCCGTGGCGGCCGGGTCGATGTTCGTGCCGGCCTTGTCCTGCGCCACGGCAGGCAAAGCGACGGCAACCAGCGCCGTCGAAAGAAAAAGAGCAGAGAGGGATGTAACACGCATGGGTCTATCCTTTTGGCATAAATTGCCCGGCGGGGCCGGACCTGCACGCTCAAGACTGCCACGGCCTCTGTGATTTGAGAAGCCGCCCCGTGGTGACAAATGCCGTCACGCGTGGCGGCGCGGCCTTGCACCCCGCCATCAACCCGATAAAGCTGCGCGGACACAGGCCGGGGCACGGGTGCCAAGGCGTTCTGCATGTGCAAGGGGCAGGGGGCATAAATGGCGGTGGAACTGACCTCTCTGGCCGATGTTCTGGCCCTGCGTTTTGACGATGTCATCGATGTGCGTGCCCCGCTGGAATATGCCGATGATCACCTGCCCGGCGCCATTTCGCTGCCGGTGCTGGACGATGCCGAACGCGCCCGTGTCGGCACGATCTACAAACAGGTCTCGCCCTTTGACGCGCGCAAGATCGGCGCTGCTTTGGTGGCGAGGAATGCGTCGATGCACCTTCAGGGACCGCTGGCTGACAAGCCCGGCAGTTGGCAGCCGCTGGTGTATTGCTGGCGCGGGGGCCAACGGTCAGGATCTTTTGCAAGCATCCTGTCGCAGATCGGCTGGCGGGTCGAGGTGCTGCGCGGCGGCTACAAATCCTGGCGCAGCCTTGTCGTCGCGGCCCTTTATGACCACCCCATCCCCTCGCCCGTCATCGTGCTTGATGGCAATACCGGCACCGCCAAGACCGAGGTGTTGAACCTGCTGCCCGCGCTTGGCGTGCAGGTGATCGAACTTGAAGCACTGGCCCATCATCGCGGATCGCTGTTTGGCGCGGTGGGCCCCCAGCCCGCCCAGCGCGGATTTGAAGGTGCGCTTGCGCTCGCGCTGGCCAGGCTCGATCCGGCCCGTCCCGTGGTGGTCGAGGCGGAAAGCTCCAAGATCGGCAATCTGCGTCTGCCACCCCGGCTTTGGCGTGCCATGGTTGATGCGCCACGCCTTGTCGTCACGGCCCCGCTTGACGCGCGGGCGCGCTATCTGACCACCGCCTACGCCGATCTGGTCAGCGACCTTGCCCGTCTTGACCATGTGCTGCAACGCCTGCGCCCGGCCCATCCGGCCGAGGTGATCGCAGACTGGCGCAAGCTGGCGGACACGGGGCAGTTCACCGCCCTCGCCGCCGGGTTGATGCAGCGCCATTATGACCCGCGCTATGCCAAGCATCGCGCCCGCAGCGCCCCGCCAAGGGCCGAATTCGCGGTGGATACGCTGACGCCTGCCTCTCTGCTGCACCTGGCACAGCGCATCGCCGCCTGGGTCGATCGCGCCTGACCCCGCCGCACCACCCGCGGTGTCAGATCACGTTGATCCGCCCCGGTGCCGCGGTGACATGGCCGATCACCGCAACCGGCTCGCCCTGCCGTGCCATCTCTGCCAGTGTCTGGTCCAGCCTGTCTGCGGGCAGCGTGACCAACAAGCCGCCACAGGTTTGCGGGTCAAACAGCAGATCCATCCTTGGCCCGCCCGGCCCTTCGATCTGCCAGCCCAGCGCCGCGCGGTTCGCGGGGGCAAGGCTTGACGCCACCCCCGCCGCCGCAAGCGCCTCTGCCCCCGGCAAAAGTGGCACGGCGGCCAGCGTGATCTCGGCCCCGAGCCCACCCTCGGCCAGCATCTCGGCCAGATGTCCGGCCAGACCAAAGCCCGTGACATCGGTCATCGCGCTGGCCTGGGGCGCCAGAATGGCCGACGCCGCGCCCAGCGGGCGCTGCATGCTGGCGATGCAGGCGGCCCAGATTTCCCCCAGCATCAGCCCTGCGGCGCGCGCAGGCTCCACCCGGTGCAGGCCCATTTCGGCGGCAAGGATGACGCCGCTGCCCAAGGGTTTGGTCAGCAAGATCGCATCGCCCGGTGCCGCCCCGCGCTTTCGCCGCGCCTCGCGCGTCAGGCCCGTCACCGTAAAGCCGATGGACAACGCCTCGCCCACCGCGCTGTGCCCGCCCACCACATCGGCCCCAGCCGCCTGAAACACCGCGCCCGCGGCCTGCATCACCTCGGCCAGCATATCGGCCTGCAAGCCCTGCGACAGGCGCGGCACCGTGACCTGCGCCAAGGCGGCCTGCGGTTCCGCGCCCATCGCCCAGACATCGCCGAGCGCGTGAACCGCTGCCAGCCGCGCCATCAGCGCAGGGTCGCTGACAAAGGCGCGCAGATGATCGGTGGTGATCACCTGCTCCTGCCCCCCGATCCGCAGCACCGCCGCATCATCGCCGGCCCCCGCGATCACATCTGCCCGCGAGGGCGCCGGCAGACCCGCCAGCGCAAGGCGCAGCGCCCCCGCCCCGACCTTGGCGCCGCAGCCGCCGCACATCGGCTTGTCGCCGCGCGCCTCCAGCATCCCCTTCGCATGGGGCTGCGGCAGGGCGGGGGCGCGCGGGGCGGGATAGTCCGAGAATTTTGCCATGAAGCGCCGGTCTATCCCGTCCTTCAGCCGCCAAAGCCAGGCCCCGCCCGAGCGGAGGCCGAACTTGTCTGCCACCGCGACCTTGTCGCCCAGCGAGATCAGCTTGAGATAGTCGCGCTGCGGCTGATAGGGGCGCAGCGCGCCACCTGACACCGCCGCCCGCAGATTATGCAGCAACACCCCCGCCTGACGCACCGCAAACACCCCGGCCTTGGGCCGTGGCGCATGGGTCATTTGGGCGCAATCGCCCACGGCGAACACCGATGGATCGCTGCTTTGCAGCGTCGGCCCGACATCGACAAAGCCGTCCGTCAGCGCAAGCCCCGTGTCCGACAGCCAGCCCTGGGGCCGTGCCCCGGCGACCGACAGCGTGAAATCAGACCGCAGCCGCGCGCCGTTGCTCAGGATGACCGCGTCGGCCTGCACCTCTGCGGCCGTCACCCCCAGCCGCAGATTTGCCCCTGCCGCCGTCAGCGCGCCGAGCAGCGCCCGCCGGGTGCCCGCCGACACGCCGGGCAGCGCTACCTCGCCCCGCTCCAGCACGGTGATGCAAGGCGACTTGCCCATCGCGCGCAACCGATGCGCCGAGGCCAGCGCCAGTTCCACCCCCCCCACGCCAGCCCCGATGATCGTCAGATGCGGATCGGCGGGGCAGCGGGTCACGAATGCCTCCCACCGTGCGGCATAGGCGCCCAATGGCTTGGCCGCCGCGCCATGTGCGGCTGCGCCGGGCACTTCGGGCAGGTCCGACGCGATGCCGATATCGATCGATGCCACGTCATAGCGCAACCGCCGTCCCGAGGCCAAGATCACCTGGCCGGTCGTGCGGTTCAGCCCGCAAGCCCGGTCAAGGATCAGCCGCGCCCCGGCAAAGCGCGCCAGCCGGACCAGATCGATCATCATCTCGTCGCGGGCATAATGCCCGGCAATCGCCCCCGGCAGCATCCCGGTGTAGGGCGCCACAGGCCCGGGGTTGACCAGCGTCAGCCTTGCGCCCGGCAGGGGCCGCATCGCCCCCATCCGCAGCACCAGCGCATGGGCATGCCCGCCCCCGATCAGCACGATATCCTGTGTCAGCGGCAGCGGTTCGGTCTGCATCATCGCGTCTTTCCTGTTTCTGGCCGGACCCTAGCGGCTTGGCGCACAAGGTGCGAGTCTGCTCTGCCCTTCATGCGCGACATCAACGGGCTTGCCTCGCGGCCCCCGTGCGCCCTAACCTGCGCCGCATGAAATCCCGCAACCGTATCGGTGTGACACAAACCCAGCGACTGGCGCTTTCCGTCGGGCTTCAGGCGTCGTTGCGCCTTTTGCGCAGCGACGCGGCCGGTCTGATCCGGTATCTTGAAGAACAGGCCGCCGAAACACCCGCGCTTTCGCTGCGCACCGTGCTGCCGGCAGCGGGCGATTGGCTGCCACGCTGGTCAGGCGCCTTGCCAAACAGCGGCCCGGATGAGGCGGCGGGCCTTGCAAGCCACGGGCCGAGCCTGGTGTCGCATGTGATGCAGGCCTTGCCCGGTCTTGACCTTGCGCCGGCCGATGGGCCCATCGCCCTTGCGCTGATCGAGGCGCTGGAGCCGTCGGGTTGGCTGGGCCGCCCGCTCTCGGCCATCGCCACAGAATTGCGCCGTTCCGAAGACACCGTTGCCCGTGTGCTGGCGCGCCTGCAACAGATCGACCCCCCGGGTCTGTTCGCCCGCTCTTTGGCCGAATGCCTCAGCCTTCAGGCGCAAGAGGCAGGTGTGATGGACGCGACGATGGCGGTCATGCTGTCGCGGCTGGATCTTGTCGCGTCGGGTGATTGGGGCAGCCTCTCTGCCCTTGCCGCCGCCCCCGAGGACGAGATCCGCCGCCGCTTTCGGCTGATCCGCAGCTTCAACCCCAAACCCGGCACAGCCTTTTGCGCGCTTGCCAGCCCGCTGCGCGAGCCTGATCTGATCGTTCGGCAGGGGCAGAACGGGTGGGAAGTGTCGTTGAACCATTCGGCACTGCCCGCGCTTGTCGTGGACCCCGAGGCTGCGGGCGCCTCGCATGCGCGTGATGTGCTGCGTCTGGTTGAAAATCGCAACAGCACGCTGTTGCGTGTGGCCCGGGCCATCCTGGCGCATCAACGCGCGGCCCTGGATCGAGGCCCGGCGGCCCTGCGCGCCCTGACCATGCAAAGCCTTGCCGCGTCGGTCGATCTGCACAAGTCCACCGTCAGCCGGGTGGTGGCGGGGGCATCGGTGGACACCCCGCACGGCACCTGGTGGCTGCGCGCGCTGTTTTCCCCCGACATGGGGGCCGAAACCGCCGCCGCCGCCTTGCGTTCGCGTCTGGCGCAGGTCGTTGCGGCCGAGCCGCCGGGTGCCCCCCTTTCTGACGAGGCTCTGGCCGCGGCCCTCTCAACCGATGGCGTCACGCTGGCGCGGCGCACGGTGGCGAAATACCGACAGGCGCTTCGGATTCCGCCTGCCCATCAACGCCGCCAAAGCGCGCTGTAAGCCCCCCATGGCGCGCCATCGGGGCCGCGGCGGCGGGATCAGCGCCGCTTGCGCAGCACCTTGCGCTTGACCTTTGCCTCTTTGGCTGCCGCCTTGGCCGGCTTGCGCGGGTTGAAACGTCCCCGCCGGGCCGCGGCTTTCGGCAGCGCCCCGCCCTCGATCGACACAAGATCAAGCATGACGCCGCCCGTCACGGGCACGGCCTCGGCCAGCCGCACCGTCACCCGCTGGCCGATCCCAAGGGTCAGCCCGGTGTCTGCCCCGGTCAGGGTCTGGCTGTCGGCATCGAAGTGAAAGAACTCGCGCCCGATGCTGCGAACGGGGATCAGCCCGTCAGCGCCGGTCTCGTCCAGCTTTACAAACAGCCCGAACCGCTGCACGCCCGAGATGCGGCCCGTGAATTCCGCCCCCACCCGGTCTGCCAGATAGGCGGCAAGGTAACGGTCGGTCGTGTCACGCTCGGCCGCCATGCTGCGCCGCTCGCTATCCGAGATCAGCTTGGCCGTCTCCTCCAGCGACTCGATATCCTGCGCCGACAGCCCGTCCTTGCCCCAGCCATGCCCGGAAATCAGTGCCCGATGCACGATCAGGTCTGAATAACGCCGGATCGGGCTGGTAAAATGTGCATAGTTGCGCAGGGCAAGGCCGAAATGGCCAAAGTTCTGCGGAAAGTAATAGGCCTGCGTCATGCTGCGCAGCGTGCTGATGTTCAGCAATTCGTCGAATTCGGTGCCCTGCGCCGCCGCCAGCAGGCTGTTCAGGTGCCGGGTCTGCAACACCTGCCCCTTGGCCAGCACAAAGCCAGAGGCCTCGGCCACCTCGCGCAAGGCATCCAGCTTTTCGGGGGTTGGTTCTTCATGCACCCGGAACAGCAAGGGCTGCTTCAGCCGAACCAACTCCTCTGCCGCCGCCACATTGGCAAGGATCATGAATTCCTCGATCAGCCGATGGGCGTCGAACCGTTCCTTGAACGAAACCGACATCACGGTGCCAGAGTCGGACAGTTCGATCTTGCGCTCGGGCAGGTCAAGATCCAGCGGTTGGCGCAGCGCGCGGGCGGTCTTGGTGGCGGCATAGGCCGCGTAAAGCGGTTTCAACACCGGCTCCAGCAGCGGGTCGGTCACGGCATCGGGGTTGCCGTCGATGGCCGCCTGCACCTGTTCGTAACTGAGGCTGGCGACCGACCGCATGATCCCGCGCACGAACCGGTGGCTGATCTTGGCGCCCTGCGCATCCAGCCGCATCCGCACGGCAAGGCAGGCACGATCCACATGCTGATGCAAGGAACACAGATCACCCGACAGCACGTCGGGCAACATCGGCACCACCCGGTCGGGGAAATAGGTGGAATTGCCGCGCTTGCGCGCCTCGCGGTCGAGGGCCGATCCGGGGCGCACATAATAGGCCACATCGGCAATCGCGACCCAGACGACAAAGCCGCCGGGATTGCCCGGCTCGGTATCGGCCTCGGCATAGACCGCGTCATCGCGGTCGCGCGCATCTGCGGGGTCGATGGTGCACAAGGGCAGATCGCGCAGATCGGTCCGCCCATCCAGCGGAGCAGGGGCCGCGCGGTCGGCCTCGGCGATCACCGCATCGGGAAACTGGTCGGGGATGCCATGCTGGTGGATGGCGATCAGGCTGACGGCCTTTGGCCCCGACGGGTCGCCCAGAACGGCGGTGATGCGCGCCTGCGGCAGGCCCATGCCGCGCCGCCCCACCGCCTCGCCCTCGACCAACTCGCCGTCCTTGGCCCCAAGCGTCATGTCGCGCCCGACGCGCCATTCCTTGTCCTGACCCTTGTCGATGGGCACGATGCGCCCGCCTTCGGCATTGGCCCGAAACACGCCCAGAACGCGCAGCGGGTTGGTGCCGATATGGCGGATCAGCCGCGCATCATACTGATACTCACCCACATCGGCGGGCGACAGCCGTGCAAGGATCCGGTCCCCCGCCGCAAGCGCGGGATCGCCCTTTTTCGGCACGAACAGAATGCGCGG
Organism: Cypionkella sp.; assembly: GCA_025458525.1. GTDB lineage: Bacteria > Pseudomonadota > Alphaproteobacteria > Rhodobacterales > Rhodobacteraceae > Pseudotabrizicola. The sequence goes on from JALOSF010000013.1 coordinate 19,883, forward strand.
CGCCACCCCTTCGCCGGACCATTCCATCGGCCGGGCAAAGACATCGCCCTGCGCGTCCGGCCCGGTGATCACCAGAATGGACACCGGGGGCAGCCCCTCGGGGTCGCGGTAACTGCGCCCCTTTTTGGCGACCTGGCCCTCGTCGGCAAGCTCGGCAAGCAGGCGTTTCAATTCGATCCGCGCCGCCCCCTTGATGCCAAAGGCCTTTGCGATATCGCGCTTGGCCGAAAGGCCGGGATTGTCGGTGATCCATTGCAGGATCTGCTCTTTGCTGGGCATCTGTTCCATGGCACCAGCCCTAGCACGCCCGGCCCGCGCAAGAAAGCCGCCCGCTGCCTGCATGGTTTTCAAAAGCTCGGGGCAAAGCGCAGGCTGGCGCCTGGCGGAGCCTTTACCAGCGGTTCAGGGCGGCCTCGTCCTCGTCCTTGGCGGCAACCCAGGACGCGCCGTCGCGCCCCAATTCCTTTTTCCAGAACGGCGCCCGGGATTTCAGGTAATCCATCAGGAACTCGGCCGCGGCAAAGGCATCTGCGCGATGCGGGGCCGCGGTGGCCACCATCATGATCGCCTCACCCCCCACAAGCCGGCCGTGGCGGTGGATCACCAGCGCATCGATCAGATGCCAGCGCGCCTGCGCCTCGTCCATGATCGCGGCAATCGCGCGTTCGGTCATGCCGGGGTAATGCTCGATCTCCATCGCGGCCAGCGTCCCGCCATTGTCGCGCACGATGCCGGTAAAGGTGACAACGGCCCCGGCGCCGACAGCGCCCGTCGCGAAGGCGGTGCTTTCCGCGCCAAGGTCGAACGGTCCCGCCTGCACGACGAGGCGCATCTCAGCCCCCGGTCATCGGCGGAAAGAACGCCACTTCCCGCACACCGGCCAGCGGCGCGTCAAACGAGGACAGCTCCTGATCCAAGGCCACGCGCAGGCTTGCCAGATCGGCAAAGGCCATCGCATAGCGATCTTCGCGCGCCGACAATTCCGCGATCAGGTCGGCCACGGTCGCGGCCCGGGTCTCGATCCGCTCCCGCGGGAGGCCGATCCGTTCGCGCACCCATGCGAAATAAAGAACCTCGATCATGCCTTCTTCTCGTCCTTGAGGAAGGGCAGCGCCTTGACGAAGTAATCCCAGCCGGTCAGCACGGTCAGCACCGCCGCGATCCAGATCAGCCCCAGCCCGACCAGAGTTGCAACCGAAGAACAGCCACGCGCCCCGCAGGAACGCAACGGATCGGCAAGGCCGCGCGTCACCAGATCGGCATATTGATCGGTCGTCATCCCCTGTCTTGCGATGCCCTCCATATGCTCCAGCCCGGTGCCAAGAAACAGCACTGCAATCGCCACCATCTGTGCCGTGGTCTTCCACTTTGCCAGATGCGTCACCCTGAGCAGCCCTGCCTTGGCCCCCAGGAATTCGCGCAGGCCCGACACGAACACCTCGCGGAACAGGATAAGCGTGACCGGCAGGATCAGCCAAGGGTTCATCCCCGAATAGCCCGTGATGATGACCAAAGCGATGACCACCATTGCCTTGTCGGCAATCGGGTCCAGCATGGCCCCGAACTTCGATTCCTGCTGCCAGCGCCGGGCGATGTAGCCGTCAAACCAGTCGGTCACGGCCGCCACGATGAACAGCGTCAGCGCGAACCAGTCGGCCCAAGGACGATGGAAATACAAAAACATGATCGCGACGCCGGGGGCTGCAATCAGGCGCATCACCGTCAGGATATTGGGCAACGTCCATCTCATGACCGATGCTTAACCCATTATCCGCGCCAGAGGAAAGCGGATTTGCTCAGAAGGGCGGCGCCGAGACAAAGCGCACCAGCGCGCCATCCTGGGGGTGGTGCAGCGTCAGGCTTTCGGAATGCAGCATCAGCCGCGGGGCCTGTCGCGCGGCGCCCGTGGCATAGATCTGGTCCCCGATGATCGGATGCCCGAGCGAGAGCATATGCACCCGCAGCTGATGGCTGCGCCCGGTCAGCGGGTGCAGGCGCACCCGGGTTTCCTCTGGCGTGCGCGCGATCACCTCCCAATCGGTCTGTGCCGGGCGACCGTTTTCAGGGTCGATCATCTGGCGCGGACGGTTGGGCCAGTCGCTGCCCAGCGGCAGATCGATATGGCCCTTGTCTTCGGCCACCACGCCCCAGACCCGCGCCACATAGGTTTTCCTTGCGCGCCGCTTTTCGAATTCCTGCCCCAGATGGGCCTGCGCCTGTTTGGTGCGGGCAAAGATCATCACCCCCGATGTGTCACAATCCAGCCGATGCACCACCAACGCGTCCCAATACTGCGCCTGCAAGCGGGTGATCAGACAGTCCTGCCGCCCTTCGAGCTTGCCGGGCACGCTCAGCAGCCCCGCAGGCTTGTCCACCACAAGGATGTGACGGTCCTCGTGCAGCACGGCCAGCGGCACATCGGGCGGATCATAGTCGAAATCGGGGATCAGGCTGGGCGCGTGATCGGGGATCTTGCGCCGGGTCATCGGATGCCATGGCCCGCGGCGCGCAGCCGATCCGCCAGATGGCGGATATGTGCAGGCCCCACCTCGCAGCAGCCCCCCACCAGAGTGGCGCCCATCTCTACCCAGGCCAGCGCAAAGTCGGCATATCTTTCGGGCGTCAGATCATGGCGATGCGTGCGGTCGGCATGATCTTGTGCGTTTTCGATGAAATTCCCCGAAATATGCGTAAAACCATTGGCATAGGCGCCAAAGGGCAGGCCAAGGCCGCGCAGCCCGGCCAGTGCATCGGCCATCGCCTCGGGGACCGAGCAATTGGCCAGAACCGCCGCCAGCGGATAGCGCGCCGTCACCTCGGCCAGATCGCTCACCGCTTCGCCCGAGCGGAGCTTGCCGCCGTCACGGTCATCGACCGACACCGACAGCCAGACCGGGCGCCCGGCCGCCTGCGCCCCCGCCACCGCGCCCATCGCCTGTTCGACCGAGGCCATCGTCTCGCACAGGATCACATCGACATGGGGCCCGAGGATGCGGGCGATTTCGGCATATTTCGGTTCGGCCTCAGTGACTGGCACCGTCAGATCGGGGCGATAGCTTGCAATCAGCGGTCCCATCGAGCCTGCGATCGTGCCGCGCCCCGCCGCCGCGCGCGCCTCATGCGCTTCGGCCAGCGCGCGCAGATGCAGGGCGTGGAACAGGTGATCCAGATCGAACCGTTCCAGCCGGTCGTGATGGATGGCATAGGTGTTCGTGGTGGCGACCGATGCGCCCGCCGCAAAATATTCGGCATGGATGTCGCGCACCATGCCGGGATGGTCGATCATCACCCGCGTGGCCCAAAGCGGGGTCGGCGCATCGCCCGAGCGGGCCAGAAGTTCCTGCCCCATTCCGCCGTCCAGCAAGGTGATCTGCGCCATCGCGCGCCCCCGTCAGGCCGCGTCGCGGAACACATCCGCAAGCAGGGTGGTGAAAAACGCCTCATCCTCGGCGGTGAAGGCGGCAGGGGTGTCGCTGTCCAGATCAAAGACCCCCAGCAGCACGCCAGCCCCGTTCCACACCGGCAGCACCAGTTCCGACCGGGTCGAGGAGGAACAGGCGATATGGCCCGGAAACGCCTCGACATCGGGCACGTTCATCACCTGGCCCGTGCGGGCACAGGCGCCGCAGACCCCGCGCGAAAACGGGATCACCAGACAGCCATGCCCGCCCTGATACGGCCCGATCTTGAGCACCTCGGGCGCGACGACCCGGTAAAACCCGGTCCAGTCACAGAACGGGTGGTGATGATGCACCTCGCAGGCCACGGTCGCCATCAAGGCGACGGCATCCGTCTCGCCTTCGGTCAGCGACAGGATGGCCCCGCGCAGGGCCGCATACTCAAAAGCCATCTCAATACCCCAGGGCAATGCCATCCTTGCGTGGATCGGACCCGCCGATCAACACGCCATCCGCGCCTATCACAATCGCCTGCGCCCCGCCAAGCGGGGTCTCGGGTGTGACGATGCGATGCCCCAGCGCCGCAAGCTCGGCGCGCACCGCATCGTCATAGCCACGTTCCAGTTCAAGCCCGCCGCGTCCGGCAAAGCTGCGCGGCGCATCGATGGCCGATTGCAGATCCATGCCGAAATCGCGCAGGTTCGACAGCAGCCGCGCGTGGCCGGTCGGTTGATATCCGCCGCCCATGACGCCAAAGGGCATCGACACGCGCCCGTTTTCCACGATCATCCCCGGAATGATCGTGTGCATCGGCCGCTTGCCGCCGGCCGCTTCGTTCGGGTGGCCTTCCTCCAGCGTGAAGCCGGCGCCACGGTTCTGGAAATTGATCCCGAACCGGTCGGACGCCAGCCCCGAGCCAAAGCCCCAGAACACCGAATAAATCAGCGACACCGCCATCCGGTCGCGGTCAACCACCGTGATATAGACGGTATCCTTGTGGATCGCCTCGGTCAGGGGCGCAGGATCGGCCATCGCGCGGTCGGGGCGGATCAGCGCCGCCAGCCGGGCGGCGGTATCGGGGGACAGCATGTGGTCAAGCCGCGCCGCACCATCCGCGATAAAGCGGTTGCGCGCATCATGGGCGAGTTTGGCGGCCTCGGCCTCCAGATGCGCGCGGGCGGCGCCGAACGGGTCCATCGCCGCGATGTCGAAGTGCGACAGGATGTTCAGCAGCAAGATCGCCGTCGCCCCCTGGCCATTGGGCGGGTGTTCCAGAAGATCGACCCCGCGATAGGCCCCTTGCACCGGCGCGCCCCAGGTGCAGCGCGTCGCGGCCAGATCGTCCAGGGTGTGGCTGCCCCCAAGCGCGCGCAGGCTGGCGATCATGTCTTCGGCCACCTCGCCTTCGTAAAAGCCGGCGCGCCCGTCGCGGGCGATGCGGCGCAGCACCTCGGCCTGGCCCGGCGCGCGGAAGATCTGGCCCACGCGCAACGGGGCGCCCTGGTCGAGAAAGAGATCGCGCGCGCGCCCTTGCAAGGCGGGCGCATCTTCGGCCCAGTCAAAGGCGACACGGGGCGCCACTGGCACGCCCGCTTCGGCATAGTGGATCGCGGGGGCCAACACCTCGGCAAGCGGCTTGCGGCCCCATTGCGCGGACAGGGTGCAGAACGCATCCACCGCGCCCGGCAGCGTGACAGATTCGATCCCGCGCAGCGGCACCGCTGTCAGGCCCCGCGCCCGCATTTCCGCCGCCGACAGCCCGGCAGGCGCGCGCCCCGACCCGTTCAGCGCCAGCACCCGATCCTCGCCCGCGGGTTTGAGCAGCACAAAGCAGTCGCCGCCCAACCCTGTCATCTGCGGCTCGCAGATCCCAAGCAGCATGGCCCCGGCGACCGCGGCATCGACTGCATTGCCGCCCGATTTCAACACATCGACCGCGACCTGTGCGGCAAGCGGATGCGACGTGGCGCAAACCCCGTTTTCGGCAAAAACCGCCGACCGTCCGGCAAGATGGAAATCGCGCATGGCTGGCCCCCCCGTTTTCACGGGCAAGCTAGTGACACCGGCGGGGGAGTGCAAACCGGATCAGAACCTCGGCGGCGCGAACTGGGTGGGGGCAAATATCCGCACCGCCGAGGGAAGCCTTATGCAGCTACAGATCGACAATCGCAGGTGGGCGCGTCGGATTTGCGGGCGAATTCAGGCGCTTTCACGTCAGTTTTCGCCTGATCGAAACAATCGGCCGCTAATGCGGGTATTGTTGCGCCAATATCCGAAATGTCAGCAGATTGCGCCCATCCTCGCGCCGGTAATGCAGGTCTTCGGACAGGGTTCGAATCAGATGCCAGCCAAAGCCCCCTTCGGGCAGATCATCGTTCGAGGGCATCGGGGCAAGCACGCCTTGGGGCAGGGTGCCACCCGGCATCGGCAGCCCGGCATCCATGATCCGGCAGGTCAGACCGCTGGCGCAGAGTTCCACGATGACCTCGATCTCACCGGGTTCCTGGGCATAGGCGTGTTCCACGATGTTGTTCAACGCCTCGGCCAGAACGATCTGCGCGGTGTCGCGGTCGTCCGCGCTCATCCGCCCGGTCATCAGATGGTCAAACAAGGCCTGAAGCGCCTGCCGAACCGCCATCGGATCAGAGGGGATGACGATGCGGGTCTGGTCTGGCCGTTCGTCAGATGGCATCACGCTGGCCGCCTGTATGGGCCGGAACGCCGGGGTGGATGATGAACACGCTGTCCATCCGCGTCAGGCGGAACACCTTTTCCACCGCAGGCGTCAGCGCGGCCAATTCAAGCGGACGGTCAGGCCCCAACGCCTTTCGCACGGCAACGACCGCGCCAAGGCCAGAGCTGTCGATGAATGTCACCTTGGACAGGTCAAGCATCACCCGAAGGGTGTTGAACGCGGTCAGTTCCCGCATCCTGTCCTTGAAATCGATCGCCCCGGCGGCATCGATGCGGGTTTCCCGCACATGGATGATCATCAGGTCGGGGGTTTGGGTGCAGTCCAGTTCCATTCGCAGCCTCCGCGTTCCGGCCAAAGGCTAGACGCGGAACCTTACCGATCGGTCAACGACGGCAGGTCAGTTGAGTTGAAACTGCAAGGGATAGCGACCATCCTGAAAATCGCCAAACAGATCGCTCAGGTCCGGATGGCCAACAGGTTCGCCGGTTTCGTCGGGAACCAGGTTCTGTTCGGACACATAGGCCACGTAATAGCTTTGGTCGTTTTCGGCCAGCAGATGATAAAATGGCTGGTCCTTGGACGGGCGGCTGTCCTCGGGGATGTTTTCATACCATTCATCGGTGTTGGAAAACATGGCGTCCACATCGAACACCACACCGCGGAACGGATGTTTGCGATGCCGCAGCACCTGACCAAGATGATATTTTGGCGTTAATGTCAGCATCACGTTGCATCCCCTGATATTGGTTATTAGTCCCGATGCCTGTGACTTGTCCACATGGCAGGCGCCGAAACGGGGAAACAATCTGTGGTCCTTATTCTCACAGTGCTGGAAATCGTGGCGCCGGTCGGGCTTCTGGCCGCCATCGGCTATCTTTGGGTCCGCACCGGGCACGAATACCGGATGGAGTTCATCACCCGCCTGTCGATGACCCTGTCGATCCCCGCGCTGATCTTTACCGCCCTGATGAAGACGGAGCTGGACCCCGCCGCCCTTGGCGCGGTCACGCTTGCCGCCATCGCCGCCTATGGGGCGCTGACGCTGATCCTGTGGGGGGTGGTCAGGGCGCTGCATCTGGACCGGCGCACCTATCTGGCACCGCTGATCTTTGGCAACACCGGCAATGTCGGCCTGCCCCTTGCGCTGTTTGCCTTTGGCGAGGCGGGGCTTGGCTATGCTGTGGTGATCTTTGCCGTGATGATGGTGTGGAGCTTTACCTTTGGCATCTGGCTGGTGTCGGGGGGCGGCGCGCCGTGGCGCGTCGTCAAGGAACCCGCGATGGGGGCCACGCTGCTGGGCGCGCTGTTCCTGTGGCAAGGCTGGCAGACGCCGCTGTGGCTTACCAATTCGCTGACGCTGCTTGGGCAGATCGCGATCCCGATGATGCTGATCACGCTTGGCGTTGCGGTGGCGCGGCTGACGCCGGGGCGGCTGGGCCGCGCGGTCTGGATGACGCTGCTGCGGGCGGGGCTGACGGTGGCGGTTGCGGTTGCCGTTGGACGCGCCTTCGCGCTTGACCCCGTCGCCTTTGCGGTTCTGGTGGTGCAGATCAGCACGCCGGTCGCCGTCACCTCTTACATGCTGGCCGAAAAATACGGCGCCGATTCCGATGCCGTGGCGGGATTGGTCATCGCCTCTACCCTGCTTTCGGTGATCACTTTGCCGATCACTCTCGGTTTTCTGATCTGAGGGTCGCGTTTGCCCCATTTCCCCCGCAAGGCTTTTGTCCTATTCTGGCGCCAATAAGAAAAACGTGCGAGGGGCAGATGAGCAGACTTCTCCGTGCGTCGATGTTGCTGTTGCTGCTGGCCGCCTGTGGCGGGGGCAGCAGCCGGTTTTCGGCGCCCCGTGATTTGGACAACGCTTGCGCCATAGTGCGTGAGCGACCGCAGTATTACCGCGCCATGCAGGCGACCGAGCGGAAATGGGGCATTCCCATCCATGTCCAGATGGCAACGATCCATCAGGAATCGAAGTTCATCGGCAATGCCCAGACCCCGCACCGCTTTGCGCTTGGCATCATTCCGATGGGGCGGCAATCCTCTGCCTATGGGTATTCTCAGGCGCTCGACGGCACATGGGAAGAATATCAGCAGGATCAGAACCGCCGCAGCGCCCGACGGGATCGGATCGCCGATGCCACCGATTTCATGGGGTGGTATATGGATCAGTCCGCCCAGCGCCTTGGCATTTCCAAGCAGGATGCCGAAGGCCAGTATCTGGCCTATCATGAAGGCCGCTCGGGCTATGCCCGTCAAAGCTATCTGGCCAAGCCCTGGCTGGTCGATGTGGCCGCACGGGTGCAAAGCCGGTCAAACATGTATCAGCAGCAATTGGCAAGCTGCGGGCGCTGACGCCCGCAGAGGCCCCGGTTACAGCCCGCGCTTGCGGGTTTCGGCCGTGATGTCGAAATAAGACGCGGGGATCGACCCGCCCATCTTCATTTCGCCAAGGATCACCGTGGTCTGGTTGCCCACATCATCGGTGATGATCCACTGCCGCAGGGCCGTGGGCGATGCGGTGAACACAAGCTCGATCGTGCCATAGCTTGGGTTTTCCGGGTCTTGCGCCACCACGCGCGTGGTGTTTTCCACCTCGCGATGCGCAACGACCATGCTTGCCCGGCCAAGGTTGACGTTTTCGGCAAGGATCAGGTTCAAGGGCGTCCGGCGCAGCGGGTATTGTTCGGGCGGCTGGTTCGACTTCGCGTCGAAGATGGCCACCTGCTGCCCGCCTGCCATCACAAGGCTTCGATCGGGGGGCGCATATTCAAACCGGATGCGCCCGGGGCGGCGGATGAACAGCTTGCCGGTGGCGATCGTGCCGTCGCTGTTCACTTGCGTGAAGTCGGCCTCGACCGTCGTCAGGCTGTTGAGGTAGTTGGAAAGCTCGCCCAACGGGATCCGCGCGGCCAAAGCCGGGGTGCCAAGGGCAAACAGCGCAAGCGGGGCCAGTATGGCGGTTCTACGGTTCATGGTCCGAATATAAGGGACAATCGCAGCGCGTTAAATCCCCCCGCCGCCCGCCGCCGGTCACGTCCGGGCGAGGGAGTGTTACAAGCCCCGGTCCCGCTGCAAGCCCCCTGTTGACAGGCACACCGCGCGCCCGGTGGGGGGCGCGCGGTGTTGACAGACCGTTTCTGGAACAGGTCAGGTTTCGGGGACCAGGATTTCGCGCTTGCCGACATGGTTGGCGGCGGTCACGACCCCTTGTTCCTCCATCTGTTCCACCAGTTTCGCGGCCTTGTTATAGCCGATGCCCAGCTTGCGCTGGATATAGCTGGTCGAGCATTTGCGGTCCTTGGCCACAATCGCCACCGCCTGATCGTAAAGCGCATCATCGCCGCCTTCGCCCGACGACAGGCCGAGCACCACGTCGATGTCGCTGGCGGTGTCTTCATCCGGGCCTTCCACCACGCCCGACATATAGACCGGCGGGCCGAAGGATTTCAGGTGGTTGACGATTTCCTCGACCTCCTCGTCGGACACGAAGGGGCCGTGGATCCGGGTGATCTTGGCGCCGTTGCCCATATAGAGCATGTCACCCATGCCCAGCAGCTGCTCGGCGCCCTGTTCGCCAAGGATGGTGCGGCTGTCGATCTTCGATGTCACCTGGAACGAGATCCGGGTGGGGAAGTTCGCCTTGATCGTGCCGGTGATCACATCGACCGACGGGCGCTGTGTCGCCATGATCAGGTGGATGCCAGAGGCCCGCGCCATCTGCGCAAGGCGCTGGATGCAGGCCTCGATCTCCTTGCCCGCGACCATCATCAGGTCGGCCATCTCGTCCACGATCACCACGATATAGGGCAGGGCGACGGGGGCGAATTCCTCGGTCTCGAACACCGGCTCGCCGGTATCCTCGTCGAACCCGGTCTGGATGGTGCGCTTGAACATCTCGCCTTTGGCCAGCGCCTCGCGCACCCGGCCGTTATAGCCTTCGATGTTGCGCACGCCCATCTTGGACATCTTGCGGTAACGCTCCTCCATCTCGCCCACGACCCATTTCAGGGCGACGACCGCCTTTTTCGGGTCGGTCACGACGGGCGAGAGCAGATGCGGGATGCCATCGTAAACCGACAGTTCCAGCATCTTGGGGTCGATCATGATCAGCCGGCATTCCTCGGGCGTCAGCTTGTAAAGCAGCGACAGGATCATCGTGTTGATCGCGACCGATTTTCCCGATCCGGTGGTCCCGGCGATCAGAAGGTGGGGCATCTTGGCCAGGTTGGCGACGATGGCATCGCCGCCAATGTCTTTGCCAAGCGCCAGCGGCAGGCGCATGTTCGAATCGCCAAAGTCGCGGGCGGCGATGATTTCGCGCAGCACCACCTTTTCACGGGTGGCGTTGGGCAATTCGATCCCGATCACCGAGCGGCCCGGCACGGTGGACACCCGCGCGCTCAGCGCCGACATGCTGCGCGCGATGTCATCGGCAAGCCCGATCACCCGGCTCGCCTTCAGGCCCGGGGCCGGTTCCAGCTCATACATGGTGACGACGGGGCCGGGGCGGACGCTGACGATCTCGCCCTTGACGCCGTAATCATCAAGCACCGATTCCAGCATCCGCGCGTTTTCTTCCAGCGCCTCGTCCGACAGGGCAAAGCGTTCCACCGTGGACGGGCTGGCAAGAAGCGAGAGGGGCGGCAATTCATAAGGCTGGCTCGCCAGTTCGTCGAACCGCAGGCGCGGCTGGCTTTCTGCCATCGCCTGACGCGACGGGGTCAGGGGTTTCTTGACGACATGCTGCACCACGGGCTTGCGAATGTCTGCGACCGGCACGCGTGGGGCGACAACCGGGGCAGGGTCGTAATCGGGTTCATAGCCATCGTCGGGCTGCCAGCCATAGTCACCCTGATCCAACGCGGGGTCATGGTCGTAGTCTGGCGCGGGCGGCAGATCGGGGGTGAAGATATTGGCCCGCTCGTCCCATGGCTGTGGCGCGGCGGGGGGCTGCGGCACAAAGGTGCGGGGCAGGGGCGCGTCGGGCAGCGGGGCAACCGGCGGCGCCACCGTCATCGGCGGGGCAGGGGGGATAAAGCCCGACGGCGCGGCTGCGGCCATCGCGGCTGTCAGCGGTGGTTCGGCCAAGATGCCCCCACGGGCCGGCCCCGGCTTTGCCACGGGCTTGCGCGTGTCCGCGATAAGCGGCTGCGGCCCGCGCAACCGCTGCGTCAGGCTGCGCGCCACGGGCGGTTCGCGACGGGTCTGCGCGGCGGTGGTGGCCGGGTTCAGCACGGGCCCCGGATGGCGCATGCGCTGACGGATTGCATCGGAAATCCGCGCCTTGATCCGGTCGTCATCGGGGGCCAGATCGTCGCCATAATCGGGCAGCACGGGTTCCACCAGTTCAGGCTCCGGCTCGGCCACGCGCCGCATCAGCTGTGGCATCCGGGCCAGCAGCCCGACCTTTTCCCGGGGCGGTGCGTAATGCGGGGCCTCTGCCATCGGCTCGGGATAGCGCGGATCGGCGCGCAGCGGGCTGCGCAGCGCCGAAGGGCGCCCCCATTCCGAGGCTTGGGGGGCAGGCTCGGGTGCGGCGGCCGCTGCCGGCGTGCGGTGGATCGCGGCGCCGCGGGCGGCAAAGGCCGGCGGGGCCATCGCGGCCATCGGCGGCTCTGCCGGGGCATCGTGCCAGTCCTGCTGGCGCAAGGCGGCACGCTGCGCCGTGGCTTGGGCCTTGGCGGCCCGACGGTTGGCCAGCGCCCCCGCGGCGCGGCTGGTCCCGCGCCCGGCCAGCGCCAGCACCATATCATAGGCAAAGATCGTCCAGGTCGCCGCATGACGCCCGATCACCGACAGTTCCAACAGGGTGAACCCCGTGACCCAAAGCCCCATGATCAGCAACAGCACGCCCAGGATCAGCGAAAACAGCGCCAGCCCCAACCCCGCATTCACCGGCGCAACGCCCAGCAGCGTCCCAAGGATAGTGTCGCCAAACAGGCCGCCCAGGCCAAAGGAATGCGGCCAGCCAGCGCCCGGCACCAGCGTCGCTGCAAAGACCGAAGCCAGTGCAACCGCGATCACGGCAAAGACGATGCGCCCCATCGCACGCTCTGCCCCGCGATGCAGCACAAAGCGCAGGCCCCAGACGCCCAGGATCAGCGGCAGCATCCACGCCCCCCGGCCGCCGATGATGACAAGCGTTGACGACACCGCCGCGCCAAACCGGCCCAGCATGTTGCGGGCAGGTTCGTCCGTTGCGACCATCCAGCCCGGATCCTCTGGCGAATAGCTGCCCAGCATCAGCGCAAACAAAAGCGCCAGGGCCAACAGCCCGATCCCCACCAACTCGCGCCCCCGCCGTTCCAGCATGGCCGTGGTGTCCTGATCCAGAAGCGGGTCTCGCTGACGCATGTTGATGGATGCCATGACCTAACCTGTCCTCAATCGTAGAGGCAGTCACGAAGCCGGATCAGCCCGTGCTGCAATTCTGTTTGTGGGGTGACCAGGGCCACCCGGATATAGGCCTTGCCGGGGTTTGCCCCCCCAGCCTCTCGCGACAGATAGGCGCCGGGCAGAACCCGCACCCCCGTTTCGCGCCAGAGCTTGAGCGCCGCAGCCTCCCCATCGCCCTGCGGCACCGGCAGCCACAGGAAAAACCCGCCCTCGGGCGAGACGCGGTTGTGCAGGCCTGAAAACACCTCATCCGCCATGCGGAACTTGGCCTGATACAGGGCAAGGCTTGCAGCGACATGGGCCTCATCGCTCCACGCTGCTTCGGACACGCGCTGGAGCGGCAAGGGCAAGGGCGCCCCGGCAAAGGCGCGCAACTGCCGGAGGCGCGCCATGCTGGCCGCCCCGGTCGCCACAAAGCCCGACCGCAGGCCTGGCAGATTGGACCGCTTGGACAGGGAATGGAACACGGCCACCCGCTCCGGGTTGGTGCCCGTGTCCTGCGCCACCTGCAACGCACCGGGAGGCGGGGCGTCGCGCCAGATCTCGGAATAGCATTCATCGGCAAAGATGCGGAAATCATGCTTTTCTGCCAGCGCCATCAACCGCGCCAGATAATCGGCTGGCGCAATCACGCCTTGCGGGTTGGCGGGCGAACACAGGTAAGCCACCGTCACCCGGTCCAACACATCGGCTGGCAGGCCCTCGTAATCCGGCAGAAAGCCGGTTTCGGCGGTTGCAGGCACATAAACCGGCTCTGCCCCCACGGTCAGCGCGGCCACGGCATAGACCTGATAGAACGGGTTCGGCATCAGGATGACGGGGCGCCGCCCCGACTTGGTTTCGGGGGCAAGCGCCACGGCGGCGTTGAACAACCCCTCGCGCGTGCCGTTCAGCGCCATGATCTGATCGGCGGCAAGCGTCACGCCATAGCGCCGCTGCACCCAGCCCTGAATCGCCGCGATCAATTCCGGCGTGCCGTCGTTCGGCGGATAGACGCCGAAGCCATCGAGGTGCTGCGCCAGCAATGGGCCGACAAAGTCGGGCATCGGATGTTGCGGTTCGCCGATGGTCATGGCAACGGGCACGCCGCCCGGCGCATGCCCGTCCAACAGTTTCCGTAGCCGCGGAAACGCATAGTCTGGCAGGTTCGAGAACCGCTCAGGAAACGCCATATCTGCCTCATGCTCGGGGTCGTATCGCCCCGTTTCATGACAGGATAACCCCTCCACAGGCCGCGGTCCAGAAAAAGCCGCGCGGGCTTGGGGTTAGCCGCAGGGGATTGTGTCTTTTTCGCCCGTCGCGGGCCCGCCCGGCGGCGGCGTTATTGCAAGGAGCGCTCTGCCGCGACACCGATGCGCAAAAGCCGCTCCTCTGTGTGGGGCCGTGCCAGAAAGCTGATCCCGCAGGACGGCTGCGAGGTGGGCAAGGTCAGCGCGCAGCCGTCCATCAGATTGCCGATCCGCGTGTTGCGCAACGCCAGCAGGTTTTCGGTCACGTAATAGGCGTCATCGGTCATCAGCCGGTTCGCCTGCGGCGGAAGGATCGGCGAGGTCGGCAGCAGAACCGCATCATAGCCCGCCACCGCCTCGGCCCATTGCGCGCGCAGCTCCTGCAACCGTCGCCACGCCGCGACATAATCGGCGGCAGTAAACCCGGCACCCGACCGGAACCGTTCCAGGATGCGCGGGAACATCTTTTCCGGCGCGGCCTCGATGGTCTTTGACCAGATGCCATAGGCCTCGGCGGTGAACAAGATCGGCGCAAGGGACAGCGCCTCTGTGACCAAGGGCACGGCGCCACGTTCGATACGCGCCCCGGCCCGGCCCAGGCGCATCAGGGCATCGTCGAACCCGCGCGCCGGGCCATCGCGCAGATCCTCCAGCGCGACGGTTTCCAGCACCAGAAACCGCGCCCCGGTCAGGCTTGCGCCCGTCAGATCCGCCGCCTGCCCGCCGTCCAGCGCGGCAAGAAGCAGCGCACAATCCTCGACCGTGTGGGCCAGCGGCCCCACCGTATCGAAGGCCTGGCACAGCGGCACCACGCCTTTGGTGGACAGCCGCCCATGCGTGGTCTTCAGCCCGACCAGATCATTCCAGGCGGCGGGAATGCGCACCGAACCGCCAGTATCGGACCCGATAGCCGCCGGCGCCAGCCCATAGGCCACCGAAGCCGCGGCCCCCGAGGATGATCCGCCCGCCACCGCAGATTCGTCGTTGACACAAGGCGGCGTCGCGGTCACCGGATTCAAGCCAAGCCCGGAAAACGCCAGCTCGGACATATGGGTTTTCCCAAGGCAAACAAGGCCTTGCAGCGTAGCGCTCTGCAAGACCTCGGCGTCGCGTGCCGGCGTGCGCCCGCGCAGCAGCGCAGACCCCGCCTCGGTCGCGCGGCCCGCGGTGTCGAACAGATCCTTCCAGCTGATCGGCACCCCGTCCAGCACGCCCCGCCGCAAGCCCGCCTTGGCCCGCGCCGCCGCCGCCATCGCCTCGGCCCGGCTGCGATTGGGCATGACGCGGGCATAGATGCGGTCGCGCATCGGATGGCGGTCAATCGCATCCAGCTGCATCTCGCACAGCTCGACCGGGTTGATGCGGCCTTGCCCGATTTCGGCCCCCAACTCGGCCGCCGTCATGTTCGCCCATGTCTTTGCCATCTGCCCACCTGCACGCCCCTGCCCGACAGCAGGCTAGCGGCAAGGCGGCGCATGGACAATCCCGCGCTTTGCGCCATAACCTTGGCCATGGAACATGACAGCGACATCCTGATTGCCGGGGGGGGATTGAACGGCCCGGCGCTGGCCTTGGCCCTGGCGCAGGCCGGGCTTCGTGTCACGGTGATCGACGCCCGTCCCGCACCCGCCCGGGCAGAGATCGGGTTTGACGGGCGCGCCTATGCGCTGGCCATCGCCTCGAAACGCTTGCTGACGGGGATCGGTCTGTGGTCCGGTCTGGCCGACAAGGTGCAGCCGATCTTGCAGATCAAGGCGTCGGACGGGATCGCGGGGGAGGGGGCCTCGCCCTATTTCCTTCACTTCGACTCCGCCGAGATCGAGGAAGGCCCGATGGGCTTCATGCTTGAAGACCGCCATCTTTATCGTGCCTTCCTGACGGCACTGGAGGCCAGCCCGAATGTGACCCTGTTCTCGGGCGAGACGGTGGTGGCACAAGAGATCAGCGGACAACAGGCCAGCGTCACGCTTGCCTCTGGCACGCGCCTGACGGGCCGTGTGCTGATCGGTTGCGATGGGCGCGGATCTGGCACAGCCGCGCGCGCCGGCATCCGCCGCGTCGGTTGGGGGTATGGCCAGACCGCCCTTGTCACCGCCGTGGCCCATGAACGACACCATCAGGGCATAGCCCAACAATTTTTCATGCCCGCAGGCCCGCTTGCCATTCTGCCGCTGGCGGGGGGGCACCACTCCTCCATCGTGTGGAGCGAGTCTGACACGGCCGCCGCCGCAATCCAGGCGCTGGACGACGACGCCTATCTGGGTCTGCTGCGCCCACGCTTTGGCGATTTTCTTGGGCCGATCTCTCTGGCGGGGGCTCGTTTCACCTATCCGCTGTCGCTCAGCCTTGCGCAAAGTTTTGTCGCACCCCGGCTGGCCTTGGTCGGCGACGCGGCCCATGGGGTGCATCCGATTGCTGGTCAGGGGCTTAACCTTGGCTTGCGCGATGTCGCGGCACTGGCCGAGGTTCTGGTGGACGCGCTGCGCCGCGGCGAAGACATCGGCGCACCCGATGTGCTGGAGCGGTATCAGCGCTGGCGCCGGTTTGACTCTACCACGCTTGCGCTGGGCATGGATGGTGTCAACCGTCTGTTTTCAAACAACAATCCCGTGCTGCGCGGGATGCGTGACCTTGGGATGGGGCTGATCAGCGCCATGCCGGCCCTGCGTCGCACCTTTATCCGGCAGGCGGCGGGTCTGCGGGGTGATCTGCCACGCCTGCTTGCCGGGCAGCCGCTTTGACCTGAGCCATGGGCCGGGGCAGGGGGCATCGAGCCCCCCGCCCCGGCGTTGCCACGGAAGGCCGCGCCGGTTTGATCAGACAACAGCGCGGTCTTGTGCGGCGCCGTCGCGGGCCTCCGGCGAAGATATCGCAGACAGCGGCACATTTTTCGGGCTGTTCTGACCAAGACGGGCGAGGTCTTGACGGCAGGGGAGCGACGGCCGCCAGGGTGCAAGTCGGCCCGACCGCGCGACGGGCGCGTCCTGCCCAGGGTCGTGGGGCCATCGGTCAGTATGCCGCCTCGGGCGGACCTGTTGCAAAGGCTTATCATGCGCCGGGCTGTTCAGCCGCGGCGGTTGTTTCAGCTCTGGCTGCTTTTCGCCAAATGCGGGGCGAAAGCCGCCACGACCTGTTCATAGACGGCGCGTTTGAACGGGACGATGGCCGCTATCATCTCGTCGCTGTCGATCCATTTCCACGCGGCAAATTCGGGGTGATCGCGGTCGATGCTGATCTGATCGTCGCGCCCGTGAAAGCGCATCAGCACCCATTTCTGCTTTTGCCCACGGTATTTGCCTTTCCAGACCTTGCCGATCAGGTCCGCTGGCAGATCATAGGTCAGCCAATCCTCGGTCTGGGCGATGGGGTGCACCAGATCTGCGGTGATGCCTGTTTCTTCGTGCAACTCGCGGTAGGCCGCTTCGAGAGGGGCTTCGTCCGCATCGATGCCCCCTTGCGGCATCTGCCAGGCCGTGGCCTGCGTGTCGATGCGCTGGCCTGCCCAGATCTGGCCAGCGCCGTTGATCAGCATCACGCCGACACAGGGGCGATAGGGGAGTGAGGATGGATCGGCCGGCATGAACTCGTCGCGCAAGAGAGGGGAAGGCCGGGGGCCGGGTGGCCCCCGACGGGATCAGGGGGCCACGGCGGCAAGGCCGCGCAGGATATCGACCGCATAGGCCAGTTGGTAATCCTCGTCCCGCAGTTTGGCCGATTCCTCGGTGCGTGCGCGTTCTTCTTCCAGCAGGCTCCGCTCATCCTCGGACATGGAGTCGTTGGACAGGGTTCCACGCAGATCGGCCTCCGAGGTCTGGCGGTTTGCCGCACTTGCTGCCTCGTCCTCGGTTGCCTCTGCTTCGGGGTCGCGGCGGGGTTGGTCCACCACGATGTCGGGCATCACGCCAAGCGCCTGGATCGAGCGACCCGAAGGCGTGTAATAGCGCGCGGTGGTCAGCCGCATCGCCCCATCGCCGCGCAGCGGGATCACGGTCTGTACCGACCCCTTGCCAAAGCTCTTGGTGCCCACAACGATGGCGCGGCGGTGATCCTGCAACGCGCCCGCCACGATTTCCGAGGCCGAGGCAGAGCCGCCGTTGACCAGCACCACGATCGGCTTGCCCATGGCAAGATCGCCTTCGGTAGCATTGAACCTTTCGCTGTCGCTTGCCTCGCGCCCACGGGTCGATACGATCTCGCCCTTGTCGAGGAAGGCATCGGAAACGCGGATCGCCTGGGTCAGCAGGCCGCCGGGGTTATTGCGCAGATCGATGACAAAGCCGTTGACGTTTTCCATGCCGCCGACTTCTTCCACCGATTTTTTCAGCTCCTCTTCCAGCCCGGAATAGGTCTGATCGTTGAAGGTGGTGATCCGCAGCACCACGGTTTCGCCCACCGCCCGGCTGCGCACGGCCGTGAGCTTGATGGTATCGCGGATGATCGACACGTCGAAGGGCTCTGCCACACCTTCGCGCACCACGGTGATGATGATTTCCGACCCCACCGGGCCGCGCATCATGTCCACCGCCGCGTCGAGCGTCAGGCCAAGAACCGACTCGCCGTTCACATGGGTGATGAAGTCGCCCGCCTCTATCCCGGCCTCATCTGCGGGCGTGTCATCCATCGGCGAGACGACCTTGACGAAGCCTTCTTCCTGCGTGACCTCGATCCCCAGCCCGCCGAATTCGCCGCGGGTCTGCACCTGCATGTCGTCGAAATCCTTGGGCGCCAGATAGTTGGAATGCGGGTCAAGCGAGGTGAGCATCCCGTTGATGGCCGCCTCGATCAACTCCTCGCTGTCCACTTCCTCGACATATTGCGCGCGCACCCGTTCGAAGATGTCGCCGAACAGGTCAAGCTGTTCATAGACATTGGCGTTGCGGCTGTTTTCCTGCGCGATCAGGGGCGCTGCGAATTGTGTCGTCAGGACGACCCCGGCCACCGTGCCGCCAATCGCGGCCATCACGAACTTCTTCATTGCCTCGTCCTATTCCCTCAATGCGGCGAACCATTCGACCGGATCAACCGGGTCAGCGCCTTGCCTAAGCTCCATATAGAGCGTTTCCGTGCCCTGCACGCCACCACCTTCTTGTGCGGTCGCCAGGAATTCGGCAACCCCAGGCTCGCCCCCGCCCATCAGGCCCAGTGCAGCACCAGGGGCTACCACTTCACCCACTTGGCCGTAAACGGTTTCCAGACCCGCCAGAACGAGAAGATAGCCCCCTCCCGGCTCCAGCACGATCACATTTCCGTAGTCGAGCAAAGGGCCGAGATAGCGGATTGTCGCGGCCCAGGGCGCTGTCACCAAAGCGCGCGGGCGCGTGGCCAGCGACAGGCCGGGCCGCCTGACCCCCGCCGCATCCGATTCCATCGGGCGGCGCAGCAAGGTGCCCAGCACCGGCAGCGGCAGCCTGCCCTTGGCCTGTGCAAAGCTCTGGTTGTCTGCGTCTTCCAGCACCAGGCCCGAAGCAAAAGCCTCGAGCGTATCGGCGCTTTGCAACAGCCCGCGCAGCGTTTCGGGGTCCTCGGTAAAGCGCCGTGGCAATTCGGTGCGGTCGGAAATCGCCTGTGACAACGCCGTGCGCGCCTCTTGTGCCACTGAAAGCCCGGCAAGCAGCGTCTCGCCCGCGGCCTGTTGCAGCGCGCGCAGGTCGCGCAATTCGGTCAACTCGGCGTTCAGCGCCTCGGCCTCGGCCTGAAGCGCGGGCGTCACCTCGGCCAGCATCATGCCAGACCGCACCGTGCCCAACGGTCCCGAAGGGTGCAGCAAAAGCAACGGCCCCGGCCGACTTTCAAGCTGGCTCAAGACCCCCACAAGCTGCGCCACGCGGTCGCGCTTGGCCTGAAACTGCAATTGAAGCGTCGTTTCGCGCAGATGCGCCTGCCGCAGCGCCTCGCGCAGGGCGGCGAGGCCGTCCTCATAGGCGCGGATGGTCTGGGTCAGCGCGGCCACCCGGTCACGCGATGATTGCGCCTGTTCCAGCGCGGCGACTGCCGCCTGCAAATCGCGTGATGCCGTCGCCGCCTGTTCGGCCACATCCTGCGCCGCGGCAGGGCAGGCCAGCATCAGCAGCGCAAGGGCGGCGGCGCGGATCATCGCAGAAGGCTTACTCCGGTCATCTCGGGCGGCTGCGGCAACCCCATGAGGTCCAGCACCGTGGGAGCAAGATCAGCCAGACGCCCCCCCGTTCGCAAGCGCGACCCTGCGGGGGCGCCCATCACGATCACGGGAACGGGGTTCAGCGTGTGGGCCGTGTGTGGCCCGTTCGTCACCGGGTCCCACATCTGTTCGCAATTGCCATGATCGGCGGTCACGATCATCGCGCCGCCCCGCGCCTCCAGTGCTGCAATCGCGCGGCCAAGCCCGTCATCCACCGCTTCGCAAGCGGCAATCGCAGCCGACAGCACGCCGGTGTGACCCACCATGTCGGGGTTGGCAAAGTTGACCACGATCAGGTCATAGCCCGCCTCGATGGCCTGCACCAATTGCTCGGCCACTTCCGGCTCGCTCATTTCCGGTTGCAGATCATAGGTTGCAACCTTTGGCGACAGCGGCATCGCGCGGTTTTCGCCGTCGAACGGCACCTCGCGGCCCCCGTTCAAGAAAAAGGTGACATGCGGATATTTCTCGGTCTCGGCGAGGCGGAACTGCGTGCGGCCCTGCGCCGCCACCCATTCGCCAAGGCAATTGACGATCACCCGTTTGGGAAAGGCGGTGGCCATGAAGCCGTTATGTGCCTCGGAATACTCGACCATCCCGAGCATGGCCGACCAGGCAGGCCGCCTGCCGGTGTCAAAGCCCGCAAAATCCGGCGCGCCCAGCGCTGACAGGATTTCCCGGGCCCGGTCCGCCCGGAAGTTCAGACAAAAGACCCCGTCGCCATCCCGCGCCCCGGCATAGCCGCCGATCACCGTGGGCGTGATGAATTCATCCGTCTCGCCCTTGGCATAGGATTGGGCGACCGCGGCGGCGGCATCGGTTGCGGCGGCGCCCTTGGCCGCGACGATCGCGTCATAGGCCTGCGCGACACGGTCCCAACGGCTGTCGCG
>JALOSF010000170.1 GCA_025458525.1 Cypionkella sp.
CCTTTGCTGCACCTGCATTGCTGCCTATTCTGCGGCACATCTTTGCGGGATCTCACGGGGGGAGGCGCTGCCATGAAAGATATATTGGCCCAATTGGAAAGCCGTCGCGCCATCGCGCGGCAAGGGGGCGGGCAGCGCCGGATCGATGCGCAGCACGCCAAGGGCAAGCTGACCGCGCGCGAACGGATCGACCTTCTGCTCGACGAAGGCTCGTTCGAGGAATTCGACATGTTCGTCGCCCATCGCTGCACCGATTTCGGAATGGAGGCCGACCGCCCCGCCGGCGACGGTGTCGTGACCGGCTGGGGCACTGTGAATGGCCGCATGGTCTATGTGTTTTCGCAGGATTTCACCGTCTTTGGCGGGTCGCTGTCCGAAACGCATGCGCAAAAGATCTGCAAGATCATGGATATGGCGATCCAGAACGGCGCGCCCGTGATCGGGATCAACGATTCCGGCGGCGCGCGGATTCAGGAAGGGGTCGCAAGCCTTGCCGGCTATGCCGAGGTGTTTCAGCGCAACATCCTCGCCTCGGGCGTTGTGCCGCAAATCTCGTTGATCATGGGGCCTTGTGCCGGCGGTGCCGTCTATTCCCCGGCGATGACCGACTTCATCTTCATGGTGAAGGACTCAAGCTATATGTTCGTGACCGGCCCCGATGTGGTGAAAACCGTCACGAACGAGGTTGTCACCGCCGAGGAACTGGGAGGCGCAAGCACGCATACCCGCAAATCGAGCGTGGCCGACGGCGCCTTTGAAAACGATGTCGAGGCGCTTGCAGAAACCCGCCGCCTGATCGATTTCCTGCCGCTCAACAACCGCGAAAAGGCCCCGGTGCGCCCGTTCTTTGACGATCCGGCGCGGGTGGACAAAAGCCTTGATACCCTGATCCCCGACAATCCAAATCAGCCCTATGACATGAAAGAGCTGATCACCAAACTGGCGGATGAGGGGGATTTCTTTGAAATCCAGCGTGATTTTGCCGCCAATATCATCACCGGCTTCATCCGGCTTGAAGGGCAATCGGTTGGCGTGGTCGCCAATCAGCCGATGGTTCTGGCAGGCTGCCTTGACATCGATGCAAGCCGCAAGGCCGCGCGTTTTGTCCGCTTCTGCGATGCCTTTGAAATTCCGATCCTGACGCTGGTCGATGTGCCCGGTTTCCTGCCCGGGACCACGCAGGAATATGGCGGCGTGATCAAGCATGGCGCGAAACTGCTGTTCGCCTATGGCGAGGCGACCGTGCCCAAGGTCACGGTTCTGACCCGCAAGACCTATGGCGGGGCTTATGTGGTGATGGCCTCCAAACACCTGCGTGGTGATTTCAACTATGCCTGGCCCACCGCCGAAATTGCGGTGATGGGGGCCAAGGGGGCGGTCGAAATCCTGTATCGCAGCGAATTGGGCGACAAGGACAAGATCGCAGCCCGCGTCAAGGATTACGAAGACCGCTTTGCCAACCCCTTCGTCGCTGCCGAAAAGGGCTTCATCGACGAGGTCATCATGCCATCTTCCACCCGCCGCCGTGTTTGCCGGGCCTTTGCCTCCCTGCGCACGAAGAAGTTGGCGAACCCGTGGAAGAAGCACGATAACATCCCGCTCTGACACAGAGGAGCAAGGGGGTGGGCACATGTCTGGCACAAGGGGCAGGCGAGGGGCGCGCCAATGAGCGACCACGAGCCGACAGAACCGGGGCGCCCGCAGGCAGCCTCGGCACAGGACGCGCGCATCGCGGTGCCCTCGGGCCAGGTGGTGACGCTTCAGGACGTGATCTGGAACGTGCCGGGCCCGGACGGCCTTGCATTGCGCTTTCGCTTTGTCGCCCCGCAGATCGCGCGCGACGGCGGAACGGTCAGCTACGAACAGGCGGTGCAGGATATCCAGCATCTGTGCCAGACCTATGCCGTGCCGCGTCTTGCGACCTTTGGTCCGATGCCTGCGCAAGTCATCATTTCGCTGTCCGACACGGCGGTGGCCTTTGGCGAGGCCGCACCAGAGGCAACGCAGTATTTCGAATCGTTCCGCATTCAGGACGGACGCTGCATATGGGATCTCTATTGATGTCCCCACTATATGTTGACGAGTTTCAACGCGCTCTGGCCGGCCCTGATGTAGCAGAGTCACAGCCAGCAAACTTGGCAATCAAATCATGTCAAACCCGCGCGCAATCCGCTACAGTCGCCTCAGGCCGAACCCAAGCGGCCTTTGCCTCGCATGAAGGGTGTGCTATCGGGCGTTCCGGAGCAACCTTCCAAGAATATAGGAGTAGAGGATGTCTAAGAGCACGAAAACTTTGCTGGCACTGTGCATGGTCGCCTTCGTGGCAGCTTGCGGCGGCGCCAAAGAGTCTGAAGTCGTCTATGTGGACGAGCCTGTTTCGGTCGAACCGACCTACACCGGCAAATACAAGTAAGACTTCCGGGCGGGCTTTCGAACCCAGTTCAATCAGGCCCGCCCGTTTTTCCGACCCTTGTCTGCGGAACAGGGTATGGAATAGCATTCCCCAACATCTTGAAAATTTTCTAGGCGGGCCAGATCGCCAAGCGTATCCTTTCCCTGTTCACGAACTTTTTACAGGTGAGTCGGAATGGAATACGCAAAACATCTTGCCTTCGCTTTTGCAGCCATCGCCTTGGTCGGATGCGCCGCACCTGCGCCTGAACCCATCATGCCCGAACCCGTCTATGACAAGTTTGGCAATGCCGAATATTCGGGGCAGGTGTGTGTCCCGTCAGGGCAGACCCGGCTTACCGCGGCACAACAACAACTCCCAACCTGCGAATCACGTTGCGCGCCCGGCACGCAGCTGGATGGCCGTCAATCCGCCGCCACACATGCCGTCTCGCGTGAGCCGATCTGCGTGCCGATCCGGACGAATCAAGGCAGCGGCGATCGGCAAAGCCAGCCCAGCGATCCGGGCCGTGATCCAACAGGCGGCGGCGGTCAGACCGCAGTTCGCGGCTAAGCCCAGACTTTTCCGCAGGCTTCTGGCGTCAGACCTTGGCCTGACGCCAAACCGCACCTATTGCTTGCCCCCATCATGCAAAGGGGGCTTCTCATGCTGAAACATCGCGGCTTTCCCGGCCGTCTGCCGGGCACCGACTTCCAGTTCACCATCCGCCGCGCCAACAAGAAGGATGGCCCGGCCCGGATCATCCGGCGCGAGAGGTATCGCGACCGCAAGGCCGCCGATTGCCGGGCCGACGAAGGCTTCATGGCCGCCCTGTGGCAGCAGTTCGGGGAGGAGCCGTTCGAGCGCGGCAATCTGGATGCCGGTCGGCTGTCCTGGCTTTTCGGGCGCGAGGTCATTCCCGCCGAAGACCCCTTCGATCCCGAAAGCTATGAGGCATTGCTGCGCATCAATTTGAAGGTGGCGCAGGTTTCCTATCCGCAGGTCTTTGCCCCGGATGCAGAACAGATGGTCTGGGACGATGACGACGTCGCCCAAGGCCAGACAGTCCTTGACACCCCTTTCCCCGCACTGGCGGCGCGTTCCCCCTGGGACCGTGCCGCCTCTTTCGGATGGGCAAACCCTCGCCTATGCCGGAACAGTCGCAAATTTCCCCTTTTCCGTCGCGGCAGATGGGATAGACTCGCCCGCAATAATAACCCTGACACGAGGCAGTCACCCATGGTCACGAAACATATCCTGCTTGCAGCAGTTCTTGCATCCACGCTTGCCGGTTGCATGGCAACCCCAACCGAACGCGGCCTCGCCGGCGCGGTTGTCGGCGCGGCCATTGCGGATGCCACCGACGAAAACCTTGTTGCAGGCGCAGCCCTTGGCGGTCTTGCCGGTGCTGCCTCCTGCGGCATCCCGGGCCTGCCGGCCTGCTACTGATCTGATCCGCCGCGCGGCAGCGCGCGGCATTGCCACCAGTCAAGGGCCATTCGGGGCAGTCCCCCGGATGGCCCTTTTGCATGCCCCGTCCCTTGGCCATGGCCGGCCCGGACGGGAAAAGGGGAGAGAGCCGTGTTCCAGAAAATCCTGATTGCCAACCGGGGCGAAATCGCCTGTCGCGTGATCAAGACCGCCCGCAAGATGGGGATCAAGACCGTCGCCGTCTATTCCGATGCGGACCGTGGCGCGCTGCATGTGCGCATGGCGGATGAGGCGGTGCATATCGGGCCGTCCCCGGCAAACCAATCCTATATCGTGATCGACAAAATCCTTGACGCCGTGCGCCAGACCGGGGCCGAGGCGGTGCATCCGGGCTATGGTTTCCTGAGTGAAAACATGAACTTCGCAGCCGCGCTTGAAGCCGCGGGCGTGGTGTTCATCGGCCCGCCTTCGCCTGCGATCGAGGCGATGGGTGACAAGATCACCTCGAAAAAGCTGGCGATGGAGGCCGGGGTTTCCACCGTGCCCGGTTACATGGGTCTGATTGCCGACGGGGATGAGGCGATCAGGATTTCCGGCCAGATCGGCTATCCGGTGATGATCAAGGCCAGCGCCGGGGGCGGCGGCAAGGGCATGCGCATCGCGTGGAGCGAGTCCGAGGTGCGCGAAGGGTTTCAGTCGTCCAAGAACGAGGCCGCCAGCAGCTTTGGCGACGACCGCATCTTCATCGAAAAATTCGTGACACAGCCGCGCCATATCGAGATTCAGGTGCTGGCCGACAAGCA